>DASPTH010000320.1:0-8421 GCA_035623515.1 Acidimicrobiia bacterium | reverse complement strand
CGACGTCGAGAAGGCGGTCCGGGCCCTCCACACCGCGTTCGACCTGCAAAACGCTTGAAGTCCGGCCCGGGCGGGCCGATACCCTGCGCGGAAGTCCGCGAGCCAGGAAACGCAGCAATGACGGTAGATGTCGGCGTCATCGGGGCCACCGGCCTCGTCGGCCAGGAGATGCTCCGCATCCTCGAGGAGCGGGGATTCCCGGTCGGCACGCTGCGGGCCTACGCGTCGCCCCGCTCGGAGGGCCGCCCGCTCCCGTTCGCCGGCGGTGAGGTCGTCTGCGAGGTGCTGCGCGACGGGTGCTTCGACGGCCTCGACCTCGTGGTGATCGACGTCGACGACCCGCTCGCCCTCGAGTGGGCCCCGCGCGCGGCCGCGGCCGGGGCACGCGTCGTCGACAAATCTGCTGCATTCCGGATGGACGACGACGTCCCGCTCGTCGTCGCCGAGGTCAACCCCGAGGACCTTCAGTACATGCCCCGTGGCATCGTGTCGTGCCCCAACTGCACCACGATGATCCCGGTCACCGCCCTCGCGCCGCTCCACCGCGCCGCGGGGATCGAACGCATGGTCGCGGCCACGTACCAGTCGGTGTCCGGAGCCGGCATGCCCGGGGTGCACGAGCTGGCCGAGCAGTGGACGAAGGGCGACGGTCAGGCCGACCGCCTCAGCCGTGCCGGTGCCCTCGGCGCCGTCGAGCCGGGCGACGTGTGGGACCGACCCATCGCCGGCAACGTGATCCCCTTCGCGGGCTCGATGCGTGAAGCGGGCTACACGTCGGAAGAGTGGAAGTTCGTACGCGAGAGTCGCAAGATCCTGCACGCTCCCGACTTGCAGGTGAGTGCCACGTGCGTGCGCGTCCCTGTCTACGTCGGGCACGCGGTCGCGCTGAACGTGCAGTTCCGTCGCGAACTGTCCCGTGCCGAGGCGGTGGAGCTGCTGGCGGGGGCTCCCGGCGTTCGTCTCGTCGAGGGTGGCGACGGCCACCCCACGCCCCTCGAGGCCGCGGGCATCGACCCCGTCCTGGTCGGTCGGCTGCGTGTGGACCCGTCACAGGAGCGCACACTCGACCTGTGGGTGACGGGAGACAACCTGCGCAAGGGCGCGGCCCTCAACGGGATCCAGCTGGCCGAGCTGCTCCTCGACCTGTAGGGCTCAGGCTTCCTCGACGTCGGTCGACTCGTGCGCGCGCCTGCCGTAGAGGCTCACGAGCCGCGCCACGAGCGTCACGAGGAAGACCTGGCCGATCAGCGCCTCGAACGTGGTGACCACGCGGCCGATGTCGGGACCGGGCGTGAGGTCCCCGTAGCCGACCGTCGTCTGGGTGATGAAGCTGAAGTACAGGAAGTCGACGTTCGTCTTCGGTCCCGGCTGCGCGAAGAACCCGAGCGGTTCGAAGTCGTTGATCGCCGCATAGATACCCGCGAACGCGATCCCCAACAGCACGTACACGCAGAGCGCGCCGAGGATCGTCTCCCTGGAGATCACCTCGTGGCGCAGGATGCGTGCGAGGATGACGATGGGCGCGATGAGCAGGAACATGAACATGATGTACCCGCTGCCGTCGTTGCCCTCGCGACCGATGATCGCCTGCACGAGCGTCGCGGCCTCGATGATCAGCACGATGCCGAGGCAGACGCGGTACGCCCGGTTCCGCACATGCGAGGTGTGCAGGGTGAGCAAGAAGACGAGGCCCAGCATCATCGCGATGATGAAGCGCTCCCACGGCGAACGTTCGAGCAGCGCGATGAGCACGTACGTGAGCATCAAGAGGCCGAGGAGGAGCCCGTACGTGTCGCCGCGCTTCAGCCGCTCGGTGAACTCATCGCGCTGCTGACGCAGCCGCCCGCTGCCCACACCGTGGGTCATGTCCTGATGGTGGCACGGCGACTGCGCGGCTTCGGTGATCCCCCGCGTTCAGGTCACACTCCCGGCGCAGGCGCGAACGCGGGTGCGAGCGCAGCCTGCCGTTCTGCGAGCCGGCGAACCAACTGGATCGCGAAAACGGCGGAGACCGCGAGGAGCGCGCACCCGACGACGTGCGCGTAGTCCTGGGCGCGCACGCCGTCGAAGGTGTTCGGATCGACGTCGATCCGGCTGGTGATCCAGCCGAGTGCGAACGGTATCCACCAGCCGAGCAGCAGACCCGTCGAGTCCGACGCCGGGTTCTCGCGGTCGGGGGTCCGCCGCAGGATCTCGGCCACCACCATCGGTACGAGGATGAAGTTCGCGAGCGGGATGAACCACGCGCCGATCGTCCAACCGGTCGACCACCGCTTGCGCGCGCTGTCCCACAGCTCGGTGTTCTGGCTCGCCCGGTAGAGGAACACGATGAGCACGACGAAGATCGCGAGCGACACGACCGCGAGCGCGGTGGCCACGCCGCTCACGATGTCGTCGGCCGAGTCGATGTCCTGGAGGTGTGCGAATGTTCGCTCGTTCTCGAATGCGGTGACGGTCGTGATCCGGTAGATGCACACACCCGCGAGGGCGACCGCGCCCACGATGGACGCGCCGAACAGCCACGTGAGCGCGACGGCGAGACCCTCGAGCGGCCGGAACCGCCGGAACCGGTACGGAGCCTGCATCGGCGCCATCGGCGACGGCATGCCCGGCGCGGTCGCGAGGTGGGCCGGCTCCGGGAGCCCGTACGGCAGATCGGTGTCGTCGCGCGTCGACGCGCCGCCGGTGGAGACCCAGTGCGTCCAGGCTGCACCGTCCCAGTAGCGGTAGTCGGCACGGCCGAGTGGGTCGGGATACCAGTTCGGCGCCGCACGCAGTGGCGCGGTCATGCCTCGAAGCGCGGGAGGCCGACGGCGCGCCCGTCGGTGAGCCCCACGATGTACGACTGCAGCCAGACGGTCATGACCGCGTTCGCGGTTGCGGCCTGCCGACCCGTGCGCTCGTCGCGTTCGGCGACCGCCTGCACCGTGGCGAGCGCCGTCGCCTGGACCGTCTCGAGGAATGCCGACGAGATGTCGAGAAGCTGTTCGTAGGCCTCTTGTTCGAAGCCCTGCACGTCGAGCTGGCCGTCCCACACCGTGCGACCGCGCGCGATACCCGGTGCCTGCACCGGTGCGATCCGAGCCGCGAGCTCGCCGTAGACACGGTCGCCCCTTCGCAGCTTCTCCGCGACGGGATCGAACCGGCGCAGGGCCGCCAACCGGCTCGTGCGGTACTCGCAGAACAGCGGGCCCTCGACGGGATCGGCGGGGCACACGACGATGCCGGCGGGCGTGACCAGGCCCTCGGGGGGTTTCTCCACGATCTGGAGCATGTAACCCTCGTTGTAACCGAACAGGTCGACGAGCCCACGGATCGGCACGTCGGGGTTCTCGGGGTTCGGCCGGTCGAACAGGCTCTCCTCGTTGTACGAGAGCACGTCGCCCGCAACGCGCGCGAGTACCGCTTGCGCACGGCCGACCTCGTCGCCGAACTGCTCCGCGGTCTGAGGCAGGTTGACGTTCTCCATCATGCGGTTGTGGCCCGACCGCAGCAGCTCGCCCCGCAGCCACAGGCCGCCGTAGTACCCGGACAAGTGGTACAGCCACAGGTAGGCACCCACGGGCAGGCGCATCGGGTCGTCGGCGGCGAAGATGCGGTCGAACAGCGTCACCGGGACCGACGCGAAGAGGAACTTCGTGACCGGCGCGCCGTCACCGTGCTCGGTCGAGTAGTCGCGTGCGAGTTCGTCCAGCAACGAGGGGTCGGGCACCATCGACGTGCCCTCGAAGTACGGGTATTGCGTGAGATGCACGTGCAAACCCGCGTCCCTCCTGCACCGGCGAGGGCGAAGCATCGCACAAGCCGGTAGCGTCCGCTACCGCGACAACGAGGGGGAGCCATGCAACACGTGTTGACCGGACTCGGCGCCGACGGCCGTTCGACCGTGATCTCGCGGCGCGACCTGTCGGAGCCGGCACGCGAACAGGTCGTGGTGGAGACGCTCGCGAGCACCGACGAGCTCCCGCCGCGGCTCCCGGAGATGCTCGTCGCGCAGGCACCCACCGCCGACATCGGTGTCGAGCAGGCGGGCACGAAGTGGTTGATCGTGAAGTGGCCGCCGAACGTCGACGCCTACTTCCACCGCAGCGACACCCTCGACTACGACGTGGTGCTGTCGGGCGAGGTGACGCTGTTGCTCGAGGACGGGGAGGTGGTGCTCCGCGCCGGCGACAGCGTCGTGATACCCGGTGTGTTGCACGGGTGGCGTTCGGGGGCCGAGGGGTGTGTCTCGATGGCGATGCTCGTCGCGCTCCAGAACCCGCCCGACCGCGCCTGACGACGACCGCGTCCTCACGCGTTGGTCAGGCCGCGGCGGCCCCGCGGATGCCGTTCACGATCTGCGCGAGCCAGGTCGCGTACTTCCCCTTCATGCCCGTCTTGATACCGAAACCGACGGTGTCCTTCACCCACACCTGGATCTGGGTCCCGGTGCCCGCGGGCGTCATCGTCACGGTCGTGTGTGTGGGTAGCGACGATGCCGCGATGAAGGCGCCGCCGATCAGCCGCATCTTCGCTTGCGAACCGGTCTCGATGTCGAGCCGGTCCCCGGTGTCGACGTTGACCGTGAACGGCACCGTGGCCGAGAACCACTGCCACACCCGCTCCCGCACCTGCGCCGGCGCGAGTGGCGACGTGAACGTGTCGTACTGCGTGATCGGTGCCATATCCGCCCTTCCGTGCCCCGGGCCCGTCACTCTACGAAGTCACACCACCACGAATGGTGAACGCCACCGGCCCCAGACGGGTACTTTACGGGCCTCGACACACCGACCGGGAGGAAGCCGATGCCCCCCATCGCACCCACGCCCTACGAGCCACCGATGATCGAGGACCGCACGCCGATCGGCGCGCCCCTCATCGGTACGCAGACGAGCGGGCAACCGCCCGTGTAGTCCCGACGCGAGACGCGGCTCATCCCCTGTTCTCTTTGGAGCAGGAAGGAGATGAGCCGCGTCGCCGGGTTGGGAGGGCATCCGGCCCGGCGCGGCCGATCCTCGCAACTCGGACCTGAAACGGTGCTGAACAGCCGAGGATCCGGCGTCCTGCGCGCCCGCACTCCGACCGCGTAGGGATGGTCGCCTCTCTCCTGCACGACCCGCGCGCGCCGCTTCGCCGTACCTGGAGCGCGCACTCGTTCGACACCGTGTCCGGGTTGCCCTGGGTATCGCGCCGTGCTACTCATGCGCGCCGATCCGCCGTCGACGTCAAGGGGCGAGAATGGCTGGAGCCACCAAGAAGAACTTCGGGTCACCCGACGAGCGTCGTGCCCCCGACAAGACGAGTGTCGAGGTCGTCGACTTGGGTTCGGTGAAGGCCGCGCGCATGACGCTGGAACCGGGCTGGCGCTGGTCCGAGTGCATCAAGCCGGTCGTCGGCACCGAGAGCTGCCAGACGCACCACGTGGGTACGGCCACGGCCGGGCAGTTGCGGGTCCGCCATGACGACGGCACCGAGATCGACGTCGGTCCGGGCGACGCCTACGTGATCGAGCCGGGCCACGACGCGTGGGTCGTCGGCTCCGATCCCTTCGTCTGCTACGAGTTCGACAGCCGAACGGCCGAGACCTTCGCCAAGAGCTGAGGAACTCGCGGCGGGGAGCACGCCACGATCGCCACGCGTAGGCGTCGGTCGCAGAACCGGCGCCATCCGGAGCCGCGTGAAGGGCGGAGGAGATGCCGATGGCGTTCGACGACGGCGGACGGTCCGGGCGTCCGTTCCACATCTTCATCAGCTACCGGCGTCGTGACAGCGATCCCTACGCGCACCACATCTACGACCTGTTGACGCAGCGTTTCGGTCACGGCAGTGTCTTCTTGGACGTCGACAGCATCGCTCCGGGCCGTGACTTCGTCGAGGTCCTGAACGAGACGCTGCGTCAGACCGATGCGCTCCTGGTCGTGATGGGCCCGTCGTGGATCGATGTGGTCGACGAGCAGGGCACCCGTCGCTTGGACGACGCGGACGACTACGTGCGCCTGGAGATCGAGGCCGCACTGGCGCGGCCGGATCTCACGGTGATCCCCGTCCTCGTGGGTGGCGCGGAGATGCCGGCGGAGGAGTCGCTCCCCGGGTCGCTCGCGCCGTTCTGCCGTCGCAATGCCGTCTCGCTGGTCGACGAGCACTGGCGTTCGACCATGGGCGAGTTGGTCGACGCGTTGGAACGCTTGCGCTCCGACCTCGCGGTACCGGGTGCGCAGCACCCGACTCCCGCGGAGCCGGAGCCGCGCGACTCGGAACGAGCGGGCGTTGCGGCTGCCTGGCTCCAGGATCCGGTGGGTCGTCATCAGCTCCGGTACTGGGATGGCACCGCGTGGACCGAGCACGTCGCAGACTCCGGGCAACAGGCCACGGACCCGTTGGGGGCACCGTCGCCGGTCGTCCTTCCCGCAGGCACGTCGCGTCCGGCGCCGGTCGGCTTGTCGGTGCCGCGGCGAGCGAACTACTCGATCTTCTGCGGATCCGAAGTAGCGGTTCGCGAGCAGGGGTTCTTCGCGCTCGGGTCACCGGTGTTCCTCGCGAGTGTGCTGCTCGGTCGGGAGATCAGCCGTCAACGCGCGCGCAAGAAGGCGCGCAAGATGGCGAAGCCGGCATGGCACTCCCTCGGTTCAGGCGAGGCGGTGCTCGCCGAATCGTGGCTGAGTGCCGAGCTGCCCGGTCAGCACGTGCTGCTGCCGTACCGCACGATCACGTCGTGGTCACCGATCCGGAGCGGGATCGAGATCCAGCGCGCGGGCTGGGCGCCGACGCGCATCGAGGTTGCCGACGCCTCGACCTTCCAGCAGGAGTTCGCTCAGCGGGTGGAGGGCAAGACGTGGCAGCCGCCGGTGCTCCAGCAGCTCGAACCGCGCGTGCCGCTCGACGGCAGTTGCCTGCAGGACCGCCGGTTCATCTTCGGACGGCCGATCCGCTGGTTCGACGCCGACGACGACTGGCTCGAGCGGGTGGGAGAGGACTACCTACCGGCGCCGATGCTCGCGGCAATCGTGTGCCAGCTCGATGACCCGTTTCTCGTGCTGGCGTTCTTCGTGCTGGAGATACCGCCCCTCCAGGGTGAGGAGCTCCTCACTCCCACGATGATCGCCGAACGACCCGACGAGGTGGGCGCCCAGATCGCCTGGGCGTTCGGGGGCATCTACCCGGACGCGGCGCGGCTCGTCGATCTCGGCGGGGAGCGGGCGACGCTGATGCGCATGGGCCGGCGCGGCGGCGACCCCATGGAGGTCGCCAACATCTTCGTGACGCACGCGGGCGCCTTCTACTGGGCACGGTTCGCGGTGTTCCCGACGCCCGGCGACGACACGCCGTTCCGCCAGCACGAGCTCGAGCTCGAGACCATCCTCGCCACCTGGATCTGGACGGACGAGCGCAGGTGAAATCGTCGAACGCCGCATCGGGCAGTGCGCGGCGGAGCGGCTGGTCGATGCGGAAGGTGTGTGGCGCGACCGCCTCCGAGTGACCCGGGACTGGCACGAGTAGGAAACAGGTCTGGATGGCGGGACTAGTCCGTTCTGGGTGACGTGGTGGTGAGGAGTGCCTCGATGCGTGCGAGGCGCTCGACGACCTCGGCCATGGAGATGTCCGCGGTGGGCGGCGGGTCGGCGGAGACGCGGGCGCGGGTTTGGTCCATGAAGCTCGCCGCGACCTGCGCGGTGACGACCGCGAGGGTCAGGATGGCGATCGCCATGATCAGGCTGGCCGCGATCTTGCCGCCGGCGGTGACGGGGTAGTAGTCGCCGTAGCCGACCGTGCTGACGGTCGTGACTGCCCACCACACGGATTGGCCGAGGGTGTGGATGTTGCTGCCCTTGGCGTCGCGCTCGAACAGGTAGACGACGATGGCGCCGTTGAGGACCAACACCGACGCGGCGAGGAGGAACCGTTCGAGGTTGCCGCGGCGGAAGACCGATTGCAGGAGCCGAACGCTGAAGATGACGCGCACGGGTGGAAAGACCACGACGACGAGGCTGAGCCAGTTGTGCCGGACGTAGTGCCAGTGTCTGCGGGCCAGCGTGGCGCGAATGGTGATGTCGATCGCATAGACCGCCGACAGGCCGAGACGGACGACCAGCGCGACGGTCGAAGCGGCGCCGAAGTCACCCGGCGGAACCAACACGATCCACAACGTGGCGAGCGCCAAGAGATCGAGTGGCGTCCGGGTCCTGGCGACAAAGGTCGCGAGCCGGCCCGTTGGATCGTCGGGGTCCGCGTCGGCGAGCGGTTCTGGGGCGGTTGTCGGTGTGATCATTCCGACAGCGTCGCGCGGGTGGGCGGGGCTTCGATTACCGCGCGCGTCAGGCTCGAGCCACGCGCCAGCGTGCGTCGCGCTCTTCGTCAGGAAGCGTTGGTTGCCGTCGCCACCTGAGCGATGAAGGCGTCGATCCGGTCCCACATGCGCGCGCGGGTACCGGCGAAGTTGTG
>DASPTH010000383.1:0-11413 GCA_035623515.1 Acidimicrobiia bacterium | reverse complement strand
CATCATCGACGCCGCGCTCCGCGTCGCGAAGCGCGTCGGCTTCGACAAGCTCACGATGCGCGCACTGGCCGACGAGCTGGGCGTCACGCCGATGGCGGCCTACTACTACGTGAAGAGCAAGGACCAGCTCCTCGAGCTGGTCGCCGACTCGGTCGCCGCCGCGCAGCCGACGCTGCCACCAGGTCTCTCGTGGGACGAGCAGCTCAAACTGCAGGCCTTCGACCTCTTCGACCGGCTCACCGAGTACCCCGGCCTCGGCGCGTTCCTCCTCGAACGGCCGCTCACACCCGCGGTCCGCGAGAACTACCCCACTGGCATCGGCCTGTTCCGCCGGGCCGGCCTCGACGAGCACGAGGCGGAGCTCGCGCAGGCGACCTACCACACCTTCATGTTCGGCGTCATGGGCATGGAGTACCGGTTCCGCTCCACGAAGCGCCAGAAGTACGGCAAGCGTGACCACGACGCGGTCGTCGTCCACGCGAGCACGCACGAGTTCATCGAGTTCGGCCTCGACACCCTCATCGAGGGCATCAGGGCACGCGCCCGCGCTACTGGCGCGTCAAGCTGAACTTCCCCTTGCCCGTCAGCGAGCCGCAGGTCACCTGGAGGGTTCCCGACAGCTTCGACCCGCTCACCGCGCCCTGGTAGCTGGCGCTGATCCCGGTCTGCGACACCGAGAACGTCACCGCGGTCCCGTGCACCGTGCCCTTCACCTTGTTGGTGGTGAGGCACGCGCTGCCGACGACGGCTTCCTTGCCCGAGAGGGCGTTGCCCTTCTGGGCGAGCGTCAGCGTCATCGTGCCGGTCGTGGGCGGCGCCGAGGTCCGCTGCCAGGTGCCGGACCACGTGCCGGCGACGGCCGGCTTCGCGCCGCTCTTGGCCGCGGCCTCGCCGCTCCCCGCCACGACCGTCGCCGCTGCCACCAGCAGCACCAGCACCGCTCGCTGCACCACCGCTCGCCGCATCGTCCTCACCTCCGTGCTCGGGGCCCGGCGACCGGCCCGGCGACCGGCCCCACGACCCGCTCTACGACCCGGATGGTGCGCCGGTGCGGCGCCGGCGTCGTCCGTACCGCGCTACGCAAATCCGGCGTGCCGGGTTGCGCGAGGGGAGCCGGCAGGGTATCTTACGATGTACAAACCCGAGCGGCCGAGGGGGATCCCGTGTTCGAGACCAAGCTGCCGTACCCCGTGTTCGACGCCGACAACCACTTCTACGACGCGCCCGACGCGATCACGCGGCACCTCGAGCCCCGCTTCGCCGACGCAGGGAAGGTCGCGGTCGACTACCGGCCCGACACCTTCGAGCGGCACCGGAAGCGCATGGAGGAGGAGTTCGGCATCGAGCTCGGCCTCCCCGGCAGCCACACCTACAAGGCCAACCCCCTGAAGATCGAGGACGCCGAGGAGCGCGCCAAGGTCGTCAACAGCTTCCGGCTCATGGCGCCCGCGTTCCAGAGCCGCGAGAACCGGATCGACGTCATGGACGTGCAGGGCCTCGAAGCGGCGATCATGTTCCCCTCGGGCGTCGGCGTTTCGGTCGAGAACGACTTCCTCGACGATCCCGACGCCAACGCCGCGAACGTGCGCGCGTACAACCGGTGGGTCCAGGACGACTGGGGCTTCGCGTACAAGAACCGCATCTTCACGCCGGCGAACGTGCCGCTCGGCACGGTCGAGCTCATGGTCGGGGAGCTCGAGCGCACACTCGACGAAGGCGCGCGCACGATCCTGTTGCCGCCCGGACCGCTCAACGGCAAGTCACCCGCCGATCCGTACTACGACCCCTTCTGGGCGCGTGTCGAGGAGGCGGGCGCGCGGGTCGTCGTGCACCTGAACTACACGCGCTACCAGCGCGCCGGTGCCGAGTACGGCTACGACCCCGACACGCACTACTTCGACGGCTTCGACGCGTTCCAGTGGTTCTCGTACTGGGGTGATCGCCCGATCATGGAGACGGTCGCCGCGATGATCTTCCACAACCTGTTCACGCGGTTCCCGGGTCTGCGAGTCGGCATCATCGAGCACGGCGCGGTGTGGGCGCCCTACGCCATCCGCAAGATGGACCACGGGTTCATGATGGGTCGTGAAGCGCGGTACGGGAAGCTCGCCGAGCGGCCGAGCGACGTCTTCCGCCGCCACTTCCTGGTCGCGCCGTACCCCGAGGAGAACGTCGGCCGCATCCTCGAGGTGCTGTCGCCCGACTCGCTCGTGTTCGGTTCCGACTTCCCGCACCCCGAGGGCCTGCCCGACCCCGTCACCTATGTCCAGCAGTTGCAGAGCCTGTCCGAGACCGACCAGCAGAAGATCATGAGCAGCAACCTCGCCGACTTCCTCGGCATCGCCGCCTGACCGGCGGCCCGACCACGAGGAGCACCGTGGACCTCTTGTGGACCAACTCCGGCGACTCGCACCTCGTCGAGCCGCGTGATCTCTTCCGGCAGAACCTGCCGGCGTCGCTCGCCGACCGCCTCCCGCGCTCGGAGAAGGTCAGCGACACCGAGGAGATCGTGCACATCGACGGCAAGGCGCTCCGCCGCCAGCTGCCGCGCCCGGCGCAGCCGTCGACCGCGCGCGCGATGGCCGAGTTCGCCGAGGCGATGCAGCAGGGCGGCGAAGGGCAGTCGAAGGGTTCGGTGCGCGTGCAACACCTCGACGACCAGGGCGTGTGGGGCGAGGTGGTCTACCCGTCGCTCGGGTTGTGGTACGGCCAGATCGACGACCCGCACCTCGTGGCCGAGGCGGCGAAGGTGCTGAACGACCACGTGCACGACGAGCTCATCCGGACGTCGCCGCGCTTCGTGCCCACCGCGACGCTGCCACTGCAGTCGGTGGAGCTGTCGATCGCGGAGGCGCAGCGGTGCGCCGGCCTCGGCTTCCTCGCGGTGTTCCTGCCCACCGAGCCGGCCCGGAACCAGCCCTACTGGAACGACGACCAGTGGGACCCGCTGTGGTCGGCGTGCGAGGAGGCCGGGCTCGTGATCGGCGTCCACATCGGCACCGACGCCGACGGCAACCGCCCCTACAAGAACCCGGGCGGGGCGTTCCTGAACTACCTCGACACCACGTTCGGCGGTCAGAAGGCGGCCGCGCAGTTCGTGGCCGGTGGCGCGCTCGAGCGACACCCGAACCTGCGCGTGCTCATCTCCGAGGGCGGGGCCACGTGGGTGCCCTTCGTGGGCGACCGGCTCGATGAGGCGTACCGGCAGCACTACATGTTCGACGACGGCCGGCTCACGAAGCCGCCGAAGGAGTACCTGATGGAGCAGGTGTACGCGTCGTTCCAGCACGACGAGACGGCCGTGCCCGCGTTCACGAGCATGGGGTTCCACAACATCCTGTTCGGCACCGACTACCCGCACATCGAAGGCACGTACCCGCACACGCAGAAGGTGCTGCACGAACTGTTCGACGGTGTCGACGACGACGTGAGCTACCGCATCCGGATCGGCTCGTTCCTCGAGCTGTTCCCGAGCGTGGGCGAGCCGCCCGCGCTGGCCGGCGCCGCTACCCCTGGCCCCTGACCAGACCGATCACGTGCCCCTCGGGGTCCGTGAACAACGCGATCTCGAGTCCTTCCATCGGTTGCTCCGGTCCCATGACCCGGGTGCCCCCGAGGCTCTCGGCCTTCCGCAGCGCGGCTTCCACGTCGGGCACCCCGACGTAGAACGTCACGTACCAGGGAGCGCCCTCGGGCATCGCGCCGACACCGCCGCCGATGCTGCCGAGGCCCTCCGGTGCCGGGTTGTCGGTGCGATCGACCACGCCGTACCCGAGGGGGTTGTCGGCGTCGATCGACCAGTCGAACAGCTCGGAGTAGAAGGACCAGAGCTTCTCGGTGTCGTTGCCCATGACCTCGAAGTGGACGACGGGCTGTCCCATCGGCGAATCCTTTCCGTCGGTCCCCCAGGAGCTCCTCGGCGAGGAGGTCCACGAGGAGGTTGTCGTGCCATGTGCCGTCGGGGCCGCGCTCGTAGCGCCGCAGTACCCCGACGGGGCGGAAGCCAACCGTCTCGTACGCCCGGATGGCGGCGGTGTTGTCGGCCGCGGGATCGATGGTGAGCGCCAGCGCGCCGTGCACGGTCAGTCGTCGTCGGGCAGCCGGAGGTTCATCGGCGGCATGGGGTCGAGGAGCTCCTCCATGCGGCTCGTCACGTAGTGGCGGCCCATGATCTCCATCGTGATGTCGGACGCGTACTTCGCCTGCCGCAGCGGCCGCGGGTCCTGCTTGGCGACGTCGTGCGCGAACGTGCGCGTCTCGCGCTGCAGCGTCTCGACGTCGGGATAGAGCCGGTTGACCTGCCCCATCGAGTAGAGGCGTTGCGCGGGGAGCCGCATCCCGCTGTAGATCATCTCCTTGGCGAGGCGTGGACCGTAGAACCACGTGTGCAGGTGCGACTGGATCCCGCCGATGCCCATCGTCGCGGTCGGGTCCATGAAGAAGGCGTCCTCCGTGCAGAACACGAGGTCGCACGGCCACACCATCCGCTGGCCGCCGCCGATGCAGCCACCCTGCACTGCCGCGATGGTCGGCTTGCGCACGCTCTGGATGAGCCGGATCTCGTCCCACGCATCGAGGATCACTGCGCCCTCGGGCGCCGGTTCGGGGTTCCGCAGGTTTGCGCCCACGCAGAAGTGCTTGCCCTCGGCCTGCATCACGACCACGTGCGAGTCGTCGTCCTTGGCGCGCTGCCACGCGCCCTGGAACTCGGCGTGGAAGGCGCCGTCGTACGCGTTCACCGGCTTGCGATCGAGCGTGATGACGGTCACCAGGCCGTCCTGCTCGTAGCGCACCATCTTCCCGTCGTCAGCCACGGTCGTTCGCGTCCCACATCGTCCTGAACTCCTGACGTAGTTGTTCGTAGAGCGGATGGTCGTTGTCGCAGTCCCAGAGCGGGCTGAACCGCGCCCGCTGCGAGAACATGCTCGGGCAGTAGACGGCCTGATTGTCCGTGACCGTGAGCTGCGAGAGCACGCATCCGTGCACAACCTGGCGAACCATGATGTTCGCGTGCTCGCCCGCCAACTCGTGGAAGAAGTCGAACGCCTGAGTCGCGTTGTTGCGGTACACCGCGATCGGCAGCTTCCAGGCCATCTCCGCGATGGTCGACTCGAACGCCGGGTTGTCGGGGTGCATGAGCAACATCTTCACCTTGCAACCGCGGTCGGCCTTCTCGCAGACGAGCTGCGCGAAGGTCGTGTCCTTGCCCTGGGAGTAGCGCCACGAGTACAGGTCGATCCCCATGATCTGGAAGTCGCGCTCCGTCTCCTCGAGCAGGCGCATCCAGTCGGCCGACTCGCCGAACTTCTCGCTCCCGTCGACGAACCGCAGGTTGGCGTCGGAGTGTCCGCCGAGCGGGCTCAGGTCCGGGCGGAACGGCACCCGCGCCGCCGCTCCCTTGCGTCGGAACGCCTCGATGTGTGCCGCGACCGCATCGGCGTACTTCCCGTCCACGAGGCCCTCGACGTCGCTGATGTCGTACTCGACGTACGCGTGGTCGGCGACGTCGAAGGGCACCGTCTGCCCCTTCGCGAGCAGCAGGATCACGGGTCGCGCCGCGGCGTGCGCGATGGCGAGCTCGTAGAACACGTTCGGGTTGTGATCGGTGAGGACCGCGATACAGAACTCACCGCCGAGGATGTGGGTGAACATCTTCTCGGAGATGCGACCGGGTTCCGGGATCTGATCGGAACGTGCAGCTCGGCAACCGCACTTCTCCACCGCCGGCTTGATGACGAAGCGGTAGACGGTGTCGGCATGCTTCCGGACTTCCGAGCCCTCGAGCCCGATCGGGCTGATCACGAAGCAGTCGCCGCCTCCGCTCGAGCCGGACATGGCGTGCACGCTACCGCCCTCGTGATCATCCGTCAGTCGAGGGTCGCATGACCGCTCGAAGTGACGGATGTTCGGTGATCCCGCGCCGCGACTCGGCCCTGCCGTACGCGGCGACGAGGTGAGCGCAGCAAGCCGAGAATTAGGTCTGTCGGTACATGCCGCCGTCGACGCGCACGAGCACACCGGTCACGTAGGACGACGCGTCGCTGGCGAGCCAGAGCGCGGTGCCGATGAAGTCGTCGGCCACGCCGGCGCGCTTCAGGGGAGTGAGGTTGCCGACGCCGGCGCGGGTCTCCGGCGACCACGCCTCCGCGATGTCGGTGAGGATCGCTCCGGGCAGGATGCAGTTCGCCCGCACCTTCGGTCCGAACGAGTCGGCGAGCCCGATGGTGAGCGCGTTGAGGCCGGCCTTCGCGCACGCGTACACGAGCTCGAGGCTGCTCGCCCGCAACGACCCGATCGTGCTCACGTTGATGATGCTCCCGCCGTCGGCGTCGGACATGCGCGTGCCGAACTGCGTGGCGAGCCGGAAGGGCCCCTTGAGGTTCACGCCGTGGACCTTCTCGTAGTAGTCCTCGGTGATCGACGCGAGGTCGGGATACAGCGGCGACATCCCGGCGTTGTTCACGAGGATGTCGCAGTGCCCGAACTCGTTGTACACCGTGTCGACGAGGCGATCGCACTGGTCCCAGTACGCCACGTGGGTGGCGATCGCGAGCGCGCGGCGCCCCGTGGTCTCGGTCACCTCGCGCGCGACGGCTTCGCAGTTGTCGAGCTTGCGGCTCGTCACCACGACGTCGGCACCGGCGCGCGCGAAGCCGAGCACGATCGACCGGCCGATGCCGCGACTGCCGCCGGTGACGACGGCCACCTTGCCGGTGAGGTCGAACAGGTCGAACGGTGAGGTCGGCGTCATCCCAGCCCGCAGCCGTCAGTCGAAGACGATCACGCTGCGCGCGCCGACGCCTGCCTGCAGCTTCTCGTAGCCGTCGTTGATCTCGTCGAGCTTGATGCGCTGGCTGATCAACTCGTCGAGCTTGATGCGGCCCTGCTGGTAGAGCCGGAGGTAGTACGGCATGTCGATGCGGAAGCGGTTCGATCCCATGATCGACCCCTGCATCTTCTTCTCCTGGATGAAGTCGAGCGCCGAGAGCTCGAACATCGTGCCGAACGGCGAGATGCCGATGATCGTCGCGGTACCGCCTGGCGCGAGCATCCCGAACGCCTGCTCGCTGGTCTCCTTGCGCCCGAGCGCCTCGAACGAGTACTGCACGCCGCCCCCCGTGAGCTCGCGTACCTGGGCGACCGGGTCGCCCGCGGTCGCGTCGACGGTGTCGGTGGCGCCGAACGTGCGGGCGCGGTCGAGCTTCTCGTCGCTCACGTCGACCGCGATGACGCGCGCCGCTCCTGCCACGACCGCGCCCTGCACGACGTTGAGCCCGATGCCGCCACATCCCACGACGGCGACGGTCGCGCCGGGCGGGACCTTGGCGGTGTTGAACACCGCGCCCAGCCCGGTGGTCACCGCGCAGCCGACCAGTGCCGCCACCTCGACCGGGACCTCGAGGTCGAGCTTCATCAGCGCCTGTTCGGGCAGGAGCATCTGCTCGGCGAACCCGCCGAGCCCCGCGAACTGCGCGACCGGCGTGCCGTGCTCGGACAGCGCGGCGTCGAGGTGACCGGGCCGGCGCGGCGGGCTCTGGCACATGTTCGGGCGGCCCGTCGAGCACATCACGCACAGCCCGCACGCCGCCGACGTGCACGCGATCACGCGGTCGCCGGGGCGGAAGTCGGTCACGTCGGAGCCGACCGCCTCGACCACGCCCGCCGACTCGTGGCCGAGCACGACGGGCACCGCCACTGGCAGCGTGCCCTCGATGCAGTGGAGGTCGCTGTGGCAGAGCCCCGCGGCCTGTGTCTGGACCAGCACCTCGCGTGGCCCGATGGACCCGACGTCGAGGTCCGTGATGTCGAGCCAACCGGGACATTCGTGGAGCACTGCGGCACGCATCGTCGACCTCCTGATCGCGGGCGTCGGTCCGGGGGGCCGCGGCGACGCGGCGTCGCCGGGCCCGTGACGTACGGCGTACACTCCCCGCGCATCGCCGGTCAAACGTCCGGAGGTCTCACGCGATGAAGATCAAGATCGACGAGGATCGCTGCACCGGCCACGGTCGTTGCTACGCGCTCGCGCCCGAGGTGTTCGAGCCCGACGACGAGGGGCACAGCGTCCTGCTCGTCACGGGGGACATCCCGCCCGATCTCGAGGCCAAGGCTCGCATCGGGGTCGAGAACTGCCCCGAGCAGGCGATCTCCATCGTCGACTGACCGGACCCGACGATGACCGAGACCACCATGCCGCGCCCGGCCGCCCGGTTCGTCGGGCAGTCCGTCACCCGCAAGGAAGACGCCCGGCTCCTCACCGGCCACGGCGAGTACGTCGACGACGTGGCACTGCCGCACATGTTGTACGCGGCGTTCGTGCGCAGCGAGATCGCCCGGGCCGCGATCACGCACGTCGACACGTCGGCGGCCGCGGCCGCGCCCGGTGTCGTCGCGGTGTTCACCTGGCAGGACTTCGACGGCAAGTACGGCGAGGCGTGGCACGCCATGCTCGGGCCCGACATGAGCGTCCCGCCGCCGCTCGCCATCGGCGACGTGCGCTACGTGGGCGACACCGTCGCGCTCGTCGTCGCCGAGAGCCGGTACGCCGCCGAGGACGCCGCCGAGCTGGTGGAGGTCGAGTACGAGCCCGCGCCGGCCGTCGTCGACTTCGCCAGCGCCGCCGCCGACACCGAGAACCTCGTCCACGCGGCGTGGGGGCTCGAGTCGAACGCCATGGTCGCCACGCCGTTCATGCCGATCTCGGGCGACCTCGAGGAGGCGTTCGCCGCAGCCGACCACGTGGTCGAGTGCACGATCGAGCAGAACCGGTACATCTGCGTGCCCATGGAGACGCGCGGGATCATCGCGTCGTGGACGCCGGGCCGCGACGAGATGGAGATTGTGTGCGCCACGCAGTCGGTGCACGAGACCCGCAACTTCTTCTCGCGTTACCTGGGCGTCCCGGAGGGCCAGGTAACGGTCACCGCGCGCGACGTCGGCGGCGGTTTCGGTCAGAAGATGTTCGTGTTCCGCGAGGAGTGCGCGGTCGTGCTCGCGGCGCGCCAGCTCGGCGCCGCGATCAAGTGGATCGAGGATCGTCGGGAGAACCTGCTCTCGGCGCCGCACTCGCGCAACGAGCTCGGCAAGGTACGGATCGCCGTCGACGACGACGGGACCATCCAGGCGATCGCCGTGGAGCACACGGCCGACGTCGGCGCGTACCCCGCGTGTCCGGCGGCCATGGACGCCTCGCTGCTGCCCGGCCCCTACAAGATCCCGCGCCTCGGCTTCTCGATGGCGATGGTGTGGACCAACACGATGGGGAAGGGCGCGTACCGGGGTCCGTGGATGTTCGAGACCACCGCGCGCGAGATGGCCATCGACTACGCCGCGCGCGAGCTCGGCATGGACCCGGCCGAGCTCCGCCGCAAGAACCTGCTCTCGGCCGCCGACCTACCGCACACCGCGCCGGCGGGTCAGGTGTTCAACGAGATCACACCGCTCGAGACGCTCGAGCAGGCGCTCGAGCTCCTCGACTACGAGGCCTTCCGCACGGAGCAGGAAGCCGCGCGCGCCGAGGGCCGGTACCTCGGCCTCGGCCTGAGCGTCTACGTGGAGCCCACGTCGATGGGCGGGCCGACGCTCCACACCGAGGGCGCGACCGTGCGCGTGGAGTCGAGCGGCAGGGTCACCGCGTACCTCGGCACCACGTCGCACGGCCAGAGCGTCGAGACCACCATGGCGCAGGTCGTCGCCGACACCCTCGGGGTGGGTTACGACGACGTCACCGTGGTGCAGGCCGACACGCAGGCCACGCCCTACGGGCCCGGCACCGGCGGCAGCCGCACGGCCGTCATCGCCGGAGGTGCCGCGCGCGCGGCGACGCTCGCGGTGCGCGACAAGGTGCTGCAGGTGGCCGCGCACGCGATGGAAGCGTCGCCCGACGACCTCGAGATCGCCGACAGCACGGTTTCCGTGCGCGGCACGCCCTCGCGGTCGAAGACGCTGCGCGAGATCGCGCAGATCGCGTACGTGAACTCCGACACGCTGCCGCCCGACCTCACGAGCGGGCTCGAGGCGACGGTTCGCTTCCGCCCCGACCGCTTCCCCACGTGGTCGAACGCGACGCACGCGTGCGTCGTCGAGATCGACCCCGACACGTGGCTCCCCGAGGTGAAGCGCTACGTCGTGTCGGAGGACTGCGGGAACATGATCAACCCGACGATCGTGGAGGGTCAGATCGCGGGCGGCGTCGTGCAGGGGCTCGGCGGCGTGCTGCTCGAGGACTTCGTGTACGACGCCGACGGCAACCCGCTCACGAGCACGTTCATGGACTACCTGCTGCCGACCGCCACCGAGGTGCCCGACCTCGAGATCGGTCACATCATGTCGGAGTCGACCACCAACCCCGGCGGCTTCAAGGGGCTCGGAGAGGGTGGGGCCATCGGCTCGCACGCCGCCGTTGCCAACGCGGTCGCCGACGCGCTCGCCCCCCTCGGCGTGAGGGTCACCAAGACCCCGCTCGGCCCCGAGGACATCTTCGCCCTCGTCGAGGCGGCGCGGGCGCAGTAGCCCCGCCCCGGGGTCCGCACGGCCGACCGCACGCGTGCCGCGTTCGCGCTGGCGATCGGGCTGGTCGCGCTGGGCGTGTTCGTCATCCTCGACCGCGCGCTGCGGCACCGCGAGTCGTTCTGGTCCGACTTCTTCTCGGTTGGTCGTGGTGCCGTGGCCGGCGGAGGCGCCGCTCGACTGAGGGGTTCTTGCCCGGCTCTTACCGGGTTGTGAGGGCACCCTGAGGGAGTAGGGCCACGCTGCCCGGCATGCAGATCGCCGCGCAGGCCGACTTCGAGGCGACCGGACCGGTCACCCATCCGCCGGTGCTCGACATCGTGGTCCCGGTGCACAACGAGGAGCGCGTGCTCGAGCAGAGCATCACGCGCTTGCACGCCTATCTCGCGGACGGGTTCCCGTTCACCTGGCGGATCACGATCGTCGACAACGCGTCGACGGACGGCACGTGGCTGTGCGCGGCACGCCTGGCTCGCGACCTGGCCGACGTTGGCGCCGAGCACCTCGACCGGAAGGGCCGCGGCCTCGCGCTGCGCACCGCGTGGGCCGCGAGCGACGCCGCGGTCGTCGCGTACACGGACGTCGACCTGTCGACCGACCTCGCGGCGCTCCTCCCGCTGGTCGCGCCGCTCGTCTCGGGGCACAGCGACGTCGCCATCGGCTCCCGGCTGACGCCGGACTCGTCGGTGGCGCGCTACCCGAAGCGTGAGCTCGTCTCACGCGCCTACAACCTGATCCTGCGAACCGTGTTCGCCACTCGCGTCCGCGACGCGCAGTGCGGGTTCAAGGCCGCGCGTGCCGACGTGGCGCGACGGCTGCTCCCGTCCGTGCAGGACGAGGGGTGGTTCTTCGACACCGAACTGCTCCTGCTCGCTGAGCACAACGGCCTCCGCATCCACCAGGT
>DASPTH010000372.1:0-11560 GCA_035623515.1 Acidimicrobiia bacterium | reverse complement strand
ACGCGGGAGCCGCGCCCGGTCGCGGTCATCGAGCGGCCGCTCGAGCAAGCGCACCTCGTGCTCGGGATGCGAGCCCTGCCGCGTGACGATCCCGACCGGTACGCGCTCACCGTGCTCGACCAGGTCCTCGGCGGTGGGATGAGCTCACGGCTGTTCCAGGAGGTCCGCGAGCAGCGCGGGCTCGCGTACTCGGTGTTCTCGTACCGCAGTGCGTTTGTCGAGACGGGCGCGCTCGCGGTGTACTGCGGGACGTCCCCCGGGCACGTCGACGAGGTCCTCGACGTCGTCGGTCACGAGCTCGACCGCCTCGTCTCCGACGGCGGCATCGCCGCGCCGGAGCTCGAGCGGGCGAAGGGCCACCTCACCGGCTCGCTCGCGTTGTCGCTCGAGAGCTCGTCGAGCCGGATGCACCGCATCGGCCGGGCGGAGCTCACCCTCGGGGAGGTGCCCGACATCGACGAGGTCGTGGCGCGGATCGACGCGGTCGGTCCCGACGATGTCGCACGCGTGATCGACCGTGTGGTCGCGCCGGGTCGCCGCACGTTGGCCGTCGTCGGCCCCGTGAGCGGGAAGCTGGAGCCCCGGTAGATTGTCCGGATGAGGCGAACGGCCGCGGCGCAGGTACTCTGCGCCGCAATGAGCCGGGGCCTGAGCGGCCCGGTGCGCAGCACCGCGAGCGGATGGGCATGATCCGAGTCGGCGTGTTCGGCGCCGGCGGGCGCATGGGCTCCACCGTGTGCCGAGCGGTCGTCGACGACCCCGACCTGGAGTTGGTGGGCGCGGTCGATCCGCAGCACGCCGGGATCGACCTCCGGCAGCTGGGTGTCGCGGGTGCCGGGCTCAACGTCGCGCCCAACGCCGACGCCTTCGTCGCCGCCGGGGCCGAGGTTGCGGTCGATTTCACCGTGATCGACGCCGCGCGCCAGAACCTCGCGTGGTGCGCGGAGCACGGCGTGCACGCGGTGGTCGGCACGAGCGGCTTCGAAGCCGAAGAGGTCGAGCGGCTGCGCACGGTGTTCGACGGGTCCAGGGCGCACGCGGTGATCGTGCCGAACTTCGCGATCAGCGCCGTGCTCATGATGCGGTTCGCCGAGCTCGCCGCGCCCTACTTCGACACCGTGGAGATCATCGAGTTGCACCACGACGGGAAGGTCGACGCGCCGTCGGGCACGGCGCTCGCCACCGCCGAGCGCCTCGCGGCCGCATCGCCCGACTGGGGACCCGATCCCACCACGAAGACCGTGCTCGAGGGTGCCCGCGGCGGCTCCGGGGCGGCCGGGATCCCCATCCACTCGGTCCGCCTGCGCGGGCTCCAGGCCCACCAAGAGGTGCTCTTCGGGACCACGGGGCAGTCGCTCACCATCCGCCAGGACTCCTACGACCGCACCTCTTATATGCCGGGCGTGCTGCGGGCGATCAAGAGCATTCGCGACAAACCAGGCCTCACGTTCGGGCTCGACGCACTGTTGGGTCTGTGACGGATCCGACCGGTGAGGCACGCGAGCGCATGCTGCTCGGAACCTACGAGTGCATCGCTCGGGTGGGCATCGCCAAGACCACCGTGGAGGACGCGGCGCGCGCGGCCGGTGTCTCGCGGGCGACGGTCTACCGCCTCTTCCCGGGGGGGCGCGACGAGCTCCTGCGCGACACGGTGGCCTGGGAGATGGCCCGCTTCTTCGCCGAGCTCGGCGTCGAGCTGGGGCCGATGCCCGACTTCTGCACGTTCCTCGAGCACGCGCTGCCCCTCGCGCGCGAGCGGGTGCTGGCCCACGCCGTGCTCCAGAAGGTGCTCGAGACCGAGCCGGAGCGGCTGATGCCGCTCATCACCGTCGAGCAGCATCACGTGATCGGCTACATCGCCGGGTACTTCCTCCCGTTGCTCGAGCACGACCGCGACGCGGGCCTCCTCCGTCCCGGGATCGACCTGCCGCGCTGCGCCGAGTACGTGGCGCGCATGGCGCTCTCGCTCATCGCCTCGCCCGGCCGGCACGACCTCGAGGACCCGGAGGAGGTCCGCCGGCTCGTCCACCGCGAGCTGCTCGGCGGCGTCCTCGCCGCCTGAGGCCCGCGGGCCGTCGACAATGAGACGAGATCTGGAGTATTGTCTCAGAAATGACGGTGCTCGAGCACGCCGACGCCCCTCCGGGGCGACTGGGGGTCGAGGACCGCGCGACGGCGGCGCTGCTCGTGTGCATCGCCCGGTTCGGGCTCTCGAAGACGAACCTGGACGACGTCGCGCGCGAGGCGGGCTGCTCCCGGGCGACCCTGTATCGCTACTTCGACGGCAAGGGCGCGCTCGTGCGGCGGGCGGCCGACGTCGAGCTCGAGCGCCTGGCGGCGCGCGCGGTGGCTGCCGCCCGTGGTGGGGCCACGTTCGACGATGCGGTGGTGGCGCTGGCGACCACGGCGGCAGGCGATCTCGTCGCGCACGGCGCGTTGCAGTTCCTGCTCGCGCACGAACCCGAGTCGATCCTGGGGCAACTCGCATTCGGCCCGGGTGACCGGCTGCTCGGCCGCGTCGGCGACGCGCTGTCGCCCGCGTTCGCGCGCTGGTTGCCGCCCGGGGAGGCGCAGCGCGCGGGCGACTGGCTGGCCCGCGTGCTCCGGTCGTACGTGCTGATGCCGGAGCCCTCGATCGACCTCACCGACGCCACCGAAGCCCGGAGCTTCCTCTCCGAGCTCGTGATCCCTGGTTTCGAACCCGCACGCATCGAAGACGCACAGAGGAGTTCGTGATGACGGACCACACGGACATCATCGGCCGCTCCGGCACCGACGACATCGAGGCGATCCTCGCGATCACGAACCGCGACGTCGACGAGGTCGCGCACACCGTCCGCGCGGAAGCCGACGCCATCTTCACGTGGGACTACGAGCGCACGCGTCCCGCGCTCGGCAAGCTCTACGAGAAGGCGAAGACGTCGCAGTGGAACGCCAACGACCTGCCGTGGGACATCGAGGTCGACCAGGAGAAGGTCGCGCGCGAGAACCAGAACCAGAACGGCTTCGACCGGGAAGCCGACTACACCGACACGCCGTTCGAGAAGTGGGGCGACGAGGAGTGGATTCGCTTCGGCGTGGAGTCACAGAACTGGACACTGTCGCAGTTCATGCACGGCGAGCAGGGCGCCCTCATCTGCACCGCGCAGATCGTCGAGACCGTGCCGTGGGTCGACGCGAAGTACTACGCCGCCACCCAGGTGATGGACGAAGCGCGTCATGTCGAGGTCTTCGCCCGTTACCTCGACACCAAGCTGTCCGGCCACTACCCGATCAACGCCCACCTCGAGATGCTCCTCGACGACATCATCGCCGACTCGCGCTGGGACATGACCTACCTCGGCATGCAGATCATGGTCGAGGGGCTCGCGCTCGCCGCGTTCGGGTTCATCCACCAGATGACCACCGAACCGTTGCTCAAGAAGCTGTTGCGCTACGTGATGAGCGACGAGGCCCGCCACGTCGCGTTCGGAGTGCTGTCGTTGCAGGAGTACTACCAGCAGTTGTCGGGTCCCGAGATCCGCGAGCGCCAGGAATTCGCGTTCGAGGCCGCGGTCCGCATGCGCGACCGGTTCCTCCAGCAGGAGACGTGGGAGCGGCTCGGCGTCGACGTGAAGGAGGCCGTGCGGGCGATGCTGCGTGCCCCCGATCGTCCCATCTTCCAATCGATGCTGTTCTCGAAGATCGTGCCCAACTGCAAGAAGCTCGGGCTCCTCGACGCCGGCGACGGCTGGCTGCGCCAGCGGTTCACCGAGCTCGGGGTGATCCAGTTCGAGAACTGGGTCGACACCGGCGAGGAGTACGCCCTGCTCGACGAGGTCGCCAAGGACCGTGCCGGAGCGTCTGCGTAACCGTCTCGGCGTCGGAGCCCCACACATGTGGTGGTCGTGCGACGCCAGAACGACGGGGCGATCTCACCCTGCGCGCGAGGCAATGCGCGCGGACGGTACCCTCGAGCGTTGATGGACAGCGCCCCGGTCGCGATCACCTTCCTCGGGGGGCTGGGCGAGATCGGGCGGAACTGCTTCTGTCTCGAGGTGGACGGCCGCATCCTGGTGGTCGACTGCGGCCTCATGTTTCCCGACGTCGACATGCCCGGCGTCGACCTCGTCCTTCCCGACTTCACCTATCTGCGTGAGAACGCCGAGCGTGTCGAAGGCGTGTTCCTGACCCACGCCCACGAGGACCACGCCGGTGGCCTCGCCTTCCTCCTCCGCGACGTGCCGGTACCCATCTACGGCTCGCCGCTCTCGCTGGGCCTCGCCCGGGCGCGGATCGAGGAGGCGGGGATGCTCGACCGCACCGAGTTGGTTCCCGTGCACGACGGCGAGCGGCGCTCGATCGGGCCCTTCGACTGCGAGTTCATCCCGGTCACGCACTCCGTGCCCCACGCCTTCGCCACCGCCTACCACACGCCGGCCGGGACCATCCTGCACAGTGGCGACTTCAAGCTCGACCTCACGCCGGTCGACGGCCGGAAGACCGACCTGGCGCTGATCGGCGAGATCGTGAAGCGCAGCGGCGGCGTCCGGTTGCTCCTCTCGGATTCCACGAACGCCGAGCGGCCCGGCTTCACACCGTCGGAGACCACCGTGGGCGCCACGATGCGCACGATGTTCCGTGACTACCCGACCCGGCGGTTGATCGTCGCCGCGTTCGCGTCGCATCTCCATCGGGTACAGCAGGTCTGCGAGGCCGCGTTCCTCGCCGGCCGGCGCGTCGCCTTCCTCGGCCGGTCGATGACCCAGAACGTCACGCTCGCGCGCGAGATGGGTCTGCTGGACGTCCCGGCCGAGCGCGTCATCGACATCGAGGAGGTCGCGCGCTTCGCGCCGGGCGAGGTGTGCGTCGTGTGCACGGGGTCGCAGGGTGAACCACTCAGCGCCTTGGCGCTCATGGCGGCGCACGAGCACAAGTACCTCAAGGTGAGCGAGGACGACGTCGTGATCATCTCCGCGCATGCCATCCCGGGCAACGAGTCCAACGTGGCACGCGTGATCGACTCGCTGCACCGTGCCGGGGCCGAGGTCGTGCACGGCGGGAACGCGGCCGTCCACGTGTCGGGCCACGCGTCCCAGGAGGAGCTGAAATTCCTGCTCGACCTCGTGCAGCCGGAGTGGTTCGTCCCGGTGCACGGCGAGTACCGCCACCTCGTGCACCACGCGCGCTTGGCGCGCGAGGTCGGCATCGCGCCGGAACGGGTGCTGGTGTGCGAAGACGGCGACGTGCTCACGCTCGACGAGTCGGGTGTCGACGTCGAGCGGCGCGCGGTGCCCGCCGGTTACCAGTACGTCGACGGCATCGTCGGCGACGTCGGGCTCGGCGTGCTGCGCGACCGGCGCAACCTCGCCGAGGAGGGGCTCGTGGTCGTGATCGTCACCGTCGACGCCGCGAGCGGCGAGCTCGTCACGGGCCCGGAGATCGTGACGCGCGGCTGGGTCTACGCGCCCGAAGCCGACGAGCTGCTCGAGGAGGCGAAGGCCGCGGTCCGCGCCTCGCTCGCCGAAGCCGCCGACGAGGGTGCGACCGACTTCGAGACCATCCGCCGCCACGCGCGGCGGTCCCTCGGGCGCTTCATCAACGAACGCACCCGCCGGCGCCCCGCGATCATCCCGGTGGTGATCGAGGTCTGAGCGCGCCCGCGGCCCGGTCCACGGCTTCCGCGACGCACGAATGATGCCGGTGGGGCTGGTGTTGGTGGTGTTAGCGTGCAGCGATGCCTGCGACCACCACGCGGGGTCGGGGTCGCTCGCGCACGAAGCGAGGGCGCTCCAAGAGCGGACGGGCCAAGAACACGAGCTCCTCGCGCGGCCGCCGCGCCGCCGGGCGGACCGAGCCGGGGCGGCTCGCGCGGGGACGGGCGGCGGCGTCCCGGCAGCTCGCCGGCCACCGCGCCGACGCGGCTGCGGTCGCGTTGGTCGTCCTCGGCATCCTCTGCGCGCTGGGCGTGTGGACGGGGCTCGCCGGCCCGGTCGGTGACGCCCTCGCCGACGGACTCGGCGCCGCGCTCGGCCGCGCGCGTGTGGCGGTGCCCGTGCTCTGTCTCGCATTCGCGACGGTGCTGCTCTGGCCGCGGCGGTCGCCGGAACCATCCGACGACGGCACCGTCGACGGCGACGCGGGCCCCGAACGACCGACGCTGCGCATCGCGATCGGCGCCGCGCTGCTGCTCGTCGCCGACGTCGGCATCCTGCACCTGGCCTACGGGCAGCCGGCCCTCGACGGGCCGCTCGACGCGCTGCGCGGCGCGGGCGGGTACGCCGGCCTCGCCGTCGCCTCACCGCTCACGGCGGCGACGGGGACGGTCGGCGCGGCCGTGATCCTCGGCGCGTGTGCCGTGCTCGGGCTGCTGCTCGTGCTCGGGCTCTCGATCCGCACGGTCGTGGTCGCCGCCGGCCGTGGCGCGCGGCGCACCGGCCGCCTGGCGGCGTCCGCCCTGCGCGCCGACGGCATCGCCGGACCCGAGGAGCACGACCTCGCCGGCGAACCCGGCGGGCCCGCGGTGGATCAGGGTGCTGCCGCGGCACCCGAGCCCGAGCCCGAGCGACCCACCGTCCTCGCCGCCGAGGAGCCCGACCCGTCGGTGGAGCTCGTCCTCCCGACGATCACCGAGCCCGACGGCCAGATCTCGATCGACCTCGGCGACGACGCGCACGCGCGCGTGGGCGAGTGGAAGCTGCCCCGGGCCACGCTGCTGAAACGGGGGAGCGGCGCGCACGCCGACCGGCGCCTCGTCGAGGAAGGTGGCCGTGTCCTCGAGGCGACGCTCGCGCAACACGGCGTCGATGCGCGCCTGATCGGCATGACCGTCGGTCCGACCGTCACGCAGTACGCGCTCGATCTCGGCCCCGGAGTCAAGGTGAACCGCGTCACCGGGCTGAGTCACGACATCCAGTACGCGATGGCGTCACCCGACGTGCGCATCCTCGCCCCGATCCCGGGCCGGAGCGCGATCGGCGTGGAGGTGCCGAACCGCCAGCGCGAGCTGGTGACGCTCGGCGACGTGCTCGCCGCACCCGAGGCGCAGCAGGCGGCCCCGCCACTCGCGGTCGGGCTCGGGCGCGACATCTCCGGGAAGTCGGTGATGCTCGATCTCGCCATGCTCCCGCACGTGCTCATCGCCGGCGCGACGGGTGCGGGCAAGTCGAGCTGCATCAATTCGTTGGTCACGTCGTTGCTCATGCGATGCACGCCCGATCAGGTGCGCCTGATCCTCGTCGACCCGAAGCGCGTCGAGCTCGGCGCCTACAACGGCTTGCCCCATCTGCTCACCCAGGTCGTCACGAATCCCAAGCGCGCCGCGAACGCGCTCGACTGGGCGGTGCGGGAGATGGACGCGCGCTACCAGCTGCTCGCCGAGGTCGGCGTGCGCGACATCACCGGCTACAACGCCGCGTTCGACCGCGGCGAGCTCGCCACCAACGACGACCCGGATCCGATGACGGGACACGGCTACGAGCGCCTGCCGTTCATCGTGATCGTGGTCGACGAGCTGAACGACCTGATGATGGTCGCCGCGCGTGACGTCGAAGCGAGCATCTGCCGCATCGCCCAGATGGCGCGCGCCGTGGGCATCCATCTCGTCATCGCGACGCAACGCCCGTCCGTCGACGTGATCACCGGCGTCATCAAGGCCAACATCCCCAGCCGGCTCGCGTTCTCGGTGAGCAGCCTCGCCGACTCGCGTGTGATCCTCGACCAGGCCGGGGCGGAGAAGCTCATCGGCCAGGGCGACATGCTCCTCCTCACCGCCACGTCGAGCCGGGCCACCCGCATCCAGGGTTCGTGGGTCGACGAGGAGTGTGTCCGCAAGGTGGTCGCCCACTGGCGCCGGCAGGTGGCGACGCCCGCGTACGTCGAGGGCATCGCCGGCGACGACGGTCCGGGCGGGGCCGGCGTCGACGACGGCTCGCCGGACACCGACGAGCTGCTCGACGAGGCGATGGAGCTCGTGGTGCGGAGCGGCTTCGGCTCCACGAGCATGCTCCAGCGCAAGCTGCGGGTGGGCTTCGCCCGTGCCGGCCGCCTCATGGACCTGCTCGAGCGCCGCGGTGTCGTCGGGCCGTCGGAGGGCTCGAAGGCCCGAGCGGTCCTCATGACGGTCGAGGAGCTCGAGGAGCGAGTGTGAGCGAGCGACCCGGGGTGGAGGAGCGAGTGTGAGCGAGCGACCCGGGGTGGAGGAGCGAGTGTGAGCGAGCGACCCGGGGTGGAGGAGCGAGTGTGAGCGAGCGACCCGGGGTGGGGGAGCGAGTGTGAGCGAGCGACCGGGAACGGAGGAGCTGCGCCAACGGGCCTGAGACCCCCGGATTCAAGGGGGTGCCGGGACGTGCCGACATTCGGGCATGCTCTCGAGGCTCAGCTTCCGAGCCAAGCTGCTGCTCGTCCTCTTCGTGCCGTTCCTCGCGCTCGTGGTGATCGCGGGGGCCGGCCTCCGCGACCGGTTCACCGCCCTCCGAGCCCAGGAGCAGTACGGCGAGCTGTCGGCGCCGCTGGCATCGGTCGACAACCTGAGTCGCGCGCTGGAGAACGAGAGCGTCGTCACGTCGTGGTACGTGTCGACCAACGGCTCACCCGAGTCGGAGCTGGAGGCCGCACGGGCTCGCACCGACGCGACCACACGCGAGTTCCGCGACAACGAGCAGCAGTTCGTCGACGCGGGGGTGTCGGCAACGGCGATCGCCGCGCTCGAGAGCACCAACAAGGGCTTGGCGGAGGTCGGCAAGCAGCGGCGAGCCATCGACGCGCTCGACGTGAGCGCCGCGAGCGCGCGCAATTTCTTCCTCGGTGTCGACGACAACCTGCTGCGGTTCGGTGAACGCGTCGCGCGCGACCTCGAGGACCCCGAGGCGTCGGCGAGCGTCTCACGCGTGTACTCGCTCCAGAGAGAGCAACACGAGCTCGCGCGCGAGGCCGGCATCTACGTGGGCGTTGTCGCCACCAACGCGCGCGACGACTTCGGGCCGTGGCTGAGCGCCATCGCGGGGCAATCCCGCGAGCGTGATCGATTCACGGTCGGTGCCACGACCGACGAGATGCGCGCCTTCGAGTCCGTGAAGCTGCCGGGGCTCACGACCACCGCCGACCTCCCGGCCGCGTTCCCCACCACGACCACCACTCCCGCGGCGGTGGTGCACGACTACCAACGCCAGGCGCACGCGCTCGACCAGGCGATCAACCGCGTCGATGCCGTCATCCAGCGGGCATCGAGTGCGCGTGCCGACGCCGCGCAGCGCGACGTGCTCGTCTACGGCGGCGGCGCCGTCCTCGCGATGCTGCTGACCCTCGGCCTCATCTGGTTCGCCGCCCGGGCGGTCGTACGGCCGGTGCGTCAGCTCACCGCGGCGGCACGGGAGATGTCACAGACGCAGCTCCCGCAGCTCGTCGAGCTGCTGCGCGAAGGCGGCGACCTGAGCAGCGTCGAGCCGACACGCATCGAGGTCGTGTCGGAAGACGAGATCGGCGAGCTCGCTCAGGCCTTCAACGACGTCGAGGCGGTGACGCTCGACGTCGCCCGGCAACAGTCGCGACTGCTCCGCAAGGGCATGGGTGATCTGTTCGTGAACCTCGCCCGCCGCAACCAGAGCCTGCTGCAACGTCAGCTCCAACTGCTCGACGAGCTCGAGCGCAACGAGCACGACCCGGCCGCGCTCGACGCCCTCTTCAAGCTCGACCACATGGCGACGCGCATGCGCCGCAACGCCGAGAGCCTCCTGGTGCTGTCGGGCGCCGAGCAGCCGCGGCAGTGGCAGGATCCGATCGTCCTGCTCGACGTGGTGCGCTCCGCCGCCGCCGAGATCGCCGATTTCCCGCGCGTGGACCTCGTCGGCGTCGACGACCAGCTCGCCGTCTCCGGGCGGGCGGTCGCCGACCTCGCGCACCTCCTCGCGGAGCTGCTCGAGAACGCCACGTCCTTCTCGCCCCCCGATTCCGCTGTCGTCGTCTCCGGCGCGCCGACGACGACCGGCTTCGTGCTCGCGATCTCCGACCAGGGCATCGGGATGCCGGCCGAGAAGATCGCGGAGGCGAACACCCTGCTCGCCAAGCCGCCCGTCGTCGGCCTGGCCCTGTCGCGGGCACTCGGGTTGCACGTGGTCGGTTCGCTCGCCGCCCGTCACGGCATCACCGTCGAGCTGCGCCCGGGCGCGCCGGTGGGGCTGGTGGCGCTCGTGACGCTGCCCTCGTCGATCCTCGAGCGCGAGTCGGAGGTCGTGCCACGCCGACCCGTCTACGAGCCGGACCTCGGGCCCGACGGCCGGCCCACGCCGCTCGGTGCCCGCCGCGTCGCGTGGCGGCCGCCCGACGAGCCACCTGTGGAGGAGTGGCGTGCCGAGGGCCTCGCCGAGGAGCCCGCCCACGCCCCGACCGTGACCCTTCCCCAGCCGCCGGTGGAGCCGTCGCCCAACCGGCCGTCAGCGGATCCCCTGGCCGAGGTCACCAACGGCACGCGCTTCGACGACCCGATCCCCGAACCGGAACCCGACGCCCCGCTCCCGACCCGCGTGCCCGGACACCACATGAGCCATCAGCCGGTGGTCGATCGCGACGCCGTCGGGGACGAGGCCGACCCGCTGCGCCCGTACCGGGTGCACGAGCTGCTCACGCGCCACGACCTCGGCAAGCGGCGCGGGCGCGCCGAGCAGGGCGAACCGGGCGAGCACGCGCTGATCGAGGGGCCCGTCATCGAGAGCCCGCTCTTCGACTCCACGGACATCGATCGTCCGGACGTCGGGAGCGGGCTCCCGAGCGTCCCCACCGACAGCGTGCCGTACGAGCACGAGCGAACCGACCACCCTCTGGATCGAGAGGACGAGCGATGACCCAGCTCAGCGCGGAGGCGCGCAACCTCAACTGGCTCGTCACGAATTTCGTCGAGCGTGTCCCGGGTGTGACGGAGGCGACGGTCGTGTCGTCCGACGGCCTCCTCATCGCGCTGTCCGACGGGCTCGACCGGAGCTCCGGTGACCGCCTGGCGGCGGTGTCGGCGGGCCTGCTCAGCATCGCCAAGGGCGGTGCGGCGCCCATCGGCGGCGGCCGGGTGCACGAGGTCATCGTGGAGATGGACAACGCCATGCTCTTCGTGATGCGCGTGAGCGACACCTCGGTGATGGCCGTCACGACCGACCGCCCGTGCGACGTCGGGCTCGTCGGCTACGAGATGGCCGTGCTCGTCGAGAAGTGCGCGAGCGCGCTCACGCCCGGCCTGGTGTCCGAGCTGCAGACCGCCCTGCCCCGATCGGCGATCCGGTGACCGACGACGACCGTCCGGGAGAGCCGCCCGTCGGCGAGGGGGCGGACGACGCGAACCTGCCGCGTCGCGGCGTGGTGCGACCGTATGTGCTGACGCGTGGGCGAACGAGCTCGTCGCTCGGCGCGTTCGAGCTGCACGCGCCCGTGCTCGCGCTCGTCGCGCCCGAGCAACTCGGCCGTCACACCACGCCCGAGGACCGCACGATCATCGAGTGGTGCCAGACGCCGACGTCGGTCGCGGAGCTCGCGGCACGACTCGGCGTGCCGGTCGGTGTGGTGCGCGTGCTCGTGGGTGACCTCGCGGACGCGCAGA
>DASPTH010000314.1:0-5189 GCA_035623515.1 Acidimicrobiia bacterium | reverse complement strand
CCGGATCTGGAGCGGTGAGCCGCCGTTCGAGGGCGCCGACCCGGTCGGTCCCCCGCCCGTGCAGCCGGGCGGTCCGCCGTTGATCGCCGGGGTGTTCGGCCCGAAGGGCATCGCGCGGGCGGCGCGCTGGGCGGCCGGGATCGACGGGGCGTGGACCCTCGACGGCGACCGCGACGCGATGGCGACGGCGTTCGCGCAGATCCGCGACGCGTGGCGCGCCGCCGGGCGCCAGGAGCCGCCCCACCTGTCGTCGAGCATCTGGTACGCGCTCGGTCAGGATGCCGAGGACCAACTGCGCGCGTACGCGTACGACTACCTGAAGATCTTCGGCGACGAGATCGGCAAGGGCGCGGCGTCGATGGTGGCGTGCTTCGGTGCCGACGCGCTGAGCCGCGCCGTCGAGCACGCGCGCGAAGCGGGAGCCGACGAGTTCTTCCTCGTTCCCACCACGGCCGATCCCGACGAGCTCGCCCGCACCGAAGACGCCCTCGCGTGAGCGGGAACGCGTGAGCCGAGCCGTCGAGCGCATGCTCGAGGAGGTGGCGGAGGAGGTCGGCCTCGACGACTTCGGCGACTCCTCGTTCCGCGACGGCCTCGAGCACATCCATGCCTCGGGGACCACGCAGGCCGGGCTGACCCCGCTCGGCCTCGGCGTGCTCGACGGGCAGCTCCGCGGCAACCTGCGGAATCGCCTGCGGGTCACCCACTGGCACCACGAGCACCCGGAGCTGGCCCTGCAGGCCGTCGCGCAGCCGATCGTCATCGTCGGGCTCTCACGCACCGGCACCACTGCGCTCAGCCACCTGCTCGGCCGGGATCCCGAGAACCGCTCGCTGCTCGGATGGGAAGCCGGGCAGTCGGTGCCGCCGCCGACCAAGGACGGTTACACCGACGACCCGCGGTTTGCGGCGGCGCGCGACGCCGACGGCATGCTCGACCTGATCAATCCGGGGTTCAGGGCCATCCACCACGACCCGGCCGACATGCCGTCGGAGTGCGCGGTGCTGCTCGCGCAGCACTTCCTGTCCGCCAGCCTGTCGACCTGTTTCAACGTGCCCGACTACGACGCGTGGATGCTCTCGGCCGACGGGCACCCTGCGTACGCATACCACCGGCAGGTGCTCCAAGTGCTGCAGTCCGAGTATCCGGGGCGTTGGCAGCTGAAGTCGCCGGTTCACTGTCACTTCATCGACGCGTGCGCCGATACGTATCCCGGCGCGCGCTTCGTGGTGACCCATCGCGATCCCGTGAAGGCGGTCGCATCGGTACTGAGCCTGGTGGAGTCGCTCACCGGCACGTTCAGCGACGTCGACCACCACGCGTACATCGCGCAGCACTGGCCGATGATGGTCGCCGAGATGAGCACCCGCGTGCTCGACTTCCGCGACGCGCATCCCGATGCGTGCTTCTACGACATGCCCTACGAGCAGCTCGTGCGCGATCCCGTAGGTGCGGTTCGCGACATGTACGGGGCGTTCGGCTGCGAGCTCTCGCCGGAGACGGCCCTCGCGATGCAACAGCACGCCGAGGATCGTCCGCAGGGCGCGCACGGCACGCACGCGTACCGGCTCGCCGACTTCGGCCTCACCCGCGACGAGGTCGCCGATCGCTTCACCCGCTACTACGAGCGCTTCGACGTCCCGCGCGAGGACGCGTAGCCGACGACGGCACGAGGAGCACGATGAGCTACGGCTTCGAGACCACCACCGACGAGGTCCTCGAGGGTGTCGACCTCACGGGGACCACCGCGATCGTGACGGGGGCGTCGACCGGCATCGGGGTGGAGACGGCACGCGCCCTGGCGGCCGCGGGCGCGCACGTCGTGCTCGCGGCCCGCAACGCCGCGCGTACGGAGGACGCGGCTGCCGGCATCCGTGACCGGGTGCCGGGCGCAGCCGTCGAGGTGGGCACGCTCGATCTCACCTCGCTCGACAGCGTCCGCGCGTTCGTGGCCTGGTACCTGGGCTCGCACGACGAGCTCCAGCTCCTCATCAACAACGCCGGGGTCATGTACACGCCGTTCGACCGCACCGCGGAAGGGTTCGAGCTGCAGTTCGGCACCAACCACGTCGGCCACTTCCTCCTCACGGGCCTGCTCGTGCCGGCGCTGCTCGCCGGTGCGCCGTCGCGCGTGGTCAACCTCAGCTCCGGCGGCCACGTCGGCTCCGACATCGTGTGGGACGACCCCAACTTCGAGCGCCGGGAGTACGACAAGTTCGCGGCGTACGGCCAGTCGAAGACGGCGAACATCCTGTTCAGCGTCGAGCTCGACCGGCGCCTCGGCGATCGCGGGGTGCACGCGTTCGCCGTGCACCCGGGCATGATCGCCACCGAGCTGGGCCGCTACATGACCCGCGACGACATGACGGCGCTCGTGGAACGGGCCACGCGCGGGCCTTCGGGTGGCATGCCGCCCCGCAAGACGCTCGAACAGGGCGCGGCCACCACCGTGTGGGCGGCCACCGCAACCGAGCTCGACGCACAGGGCGGTTCGTACCTCGCCGACTGCCAGGTCACCGACCAGCACGCACCGTGGGCCCGCGACCCCGAGTCGGCCGAGCGTCTCTGGACGTTGTCGGAAACGCTCGTGGGCCAGACCTTTCCCCTCGTCGCCCTCGGCCCTCTCGGCGCGTGACCCGCGGGACGCGCCGACATTCCGCCGACCCCTCACGGTAGGCTCCGCGGCGCCGAGACACAGCAGCTCGTTTCGAGGATGAGGGGGGTCTAGTGCTGACTCAGAAGGCAAAGCGCGTCACCCGGATAACCGTCGCCGCGGTTGCCGCGGTGGTGGCCGCAACGCTTGCGGCTCCGATCGCGCACGGTGCGCCGTCGGTCCGCGGCTTCAGTAACGGCACCATCACGGTTGCCGGCATGGGGTTCGCGGCCAACTTCGATCCCGACGCCACCACCGGCGCCACGGCGCGGTTCAAGCGTTTCAACGACGACAACGAGATCAAGGGCATCAAGATCGACTACAAGGAGTTCGCCGACGACAACCAGGACCCGGCGAAGTCCCAGACCGAGGCGACCCGCCTCGTGCGCCAGGTCGGCGTGTTCGCCATCGTGCCCGACCTGTCCGACACCAACCCGGGTGCTTTCCTGAACTCCCAGCACGTGCCCTACTTCGGTTGGGCGTTCGACAACACGTACTGCAGCGCCACACCCTCGCAGGGCAAGCCGCTCTACGGCTTCGGCTTCAACGGCTGCCTCGTGCCCTCCAACCCGAAGCGCATGCCGGGGACCGGCGCCGACCAGCTCTACGCCTACGTGAAGCAGAAGACGGGCAAGGATCACCCCACCGTCGCGCTCTTCTCCACCGACACCCAGGCGGGACGGGACTCCACCGGCTTCCAGGCGTCGGCCTACGCGGGCGCCGGCTTCGACGTCGTCTACTCGAAGGGCGAGATCCCGACGCCGCCGGTGGCCGACTACACGCCGTACGTCCAGAAGTTGATGACCGCCGACAACGGCAAGCCACCGGACATGATGGTGTGCCTGCTCGCGACGCAGTGCATCAACATGTACACGCCGATCCACACCGGTGGGTACAACGGGACGTTCTTCTCCGCGCTCTACGACCCGCGCCTCGCGTCGGTCTTCGACGGTGCGCTCCTGCTCTCGAGCGCCCAGCCCACGCAGGACCCGACGCCGGCGACCGAGCAGATGCAGAAGGACGTCGACGCCATCAAGCCGGGCGGGCAGATCACCTCGGGCGTGTTGGCGGGGTACCTGTCGGCCGACTTCTTCATCCAGGCGTTGAAGAAGGCCGGCGCCAGCCCCACGCCCGAGAAGGTCCAGGCGGCAGCCTCGACGATGACCTACACGGAGAAGGGGCTCATCGGCCCCACCAAGTACCCGGCCTCGCACGTGATCCCCACGCCGTCGTGCGGCGCGATCGTCACGAGCAACGGCACGGACTTCTCGGTGGTCACGCCGTACGGCTGCAGCGCCAAGACCTACCCGGTGCTGAAGAAGTACCGGGCGTGAGCCGAGCCAGGTAGGCACCGCGCACACCGCGATGTACGTGGGCGGCAGGCCTCGGGCCTGCCGCCCACACCGCGTTCGGAGTCGTTGCGCCCTCAGTGGGAGCCGGTCGCGCCCAGATAGGCGCTCGCGAGCAGGTCCATGTCGGCGTCGGCCCGCGGGCCCACCCACACGATCGTGCCGAGTTCCATGAACGCCATGGTGTCGGCGACCTTCAGGGCGTTCTGCGCGTGCTCCTCGACGAGGAGCACGGCGGTGCCGGCGTCGCGCAGCTCGACGATCGCCCGCATCACCGTCTCGGCGGCGAGGGGCGCGAGGCCGAGCGTGGGCTCGTCGGCGATGAGCACCTTGGGCGGGTCGGCGAGCGCGGGGGCGAGGCTGAGCATTTGCTGCTCGCCGCCCGAGAGGAGGCCCGCCACCTGCTTCCGGCGCTGGTCGAGGATCGGGAACCGCTCGTACGCCTTGTCGCGCAGCGCGGGGTCGCGCAGGAGCACGTTGATGTTCTCCTCCACGGTGAGCCCGGGGAAGATGCCGCGGGCCTCGGGGACGAGGAGGAGCCCATCCCGCGCACGCTGGTACGACGACGCGTGGGTGATGTCCTGGCCCGAGAGCACGGTCTGGCCGAACGTGGCCTCGACCAGGCCGGCCGCCACCGAGCAGAGCGTCGACTTCCCGGCACCGTTCGCACCGAGCAGCGCCACGACCTTGCCTCGCTCGAGCCGCAGCGACACACCGTGGAGCACCTCGGCGTCGCCGTACCCGGCCACGATGCCGTCCATCGCGAGGACCGTGTCGGGTGACTCGGGCTGCCCGCCGTTCGGCGTCGGGGTGACGAGCTGCGGAGCACCGTGCGCGGCCTCGTGGTCGGGCACGACGCCGTCGTGCGTGGCCGCCTCCACCGCCGCGATCCGCGCCTGCCGCTCCTTCTCGCGCTTCTTCGCCAACCGCTGCTGGCCGACGAGTGCGAGGATGCCGTCGGGCTCCTGCGCGAGTTGGATCGCGCCGATGCCCGACAGGATGGGCACGAAGTAGATCGACCCGATCAGCGCGTCGACCGTGCCGCCGCTCGGGAACCACCCGGCGATCCAGTGGAACACGGCGGGGCCCGCGGCGAGGGCGAGCCCCGCGAGCAGGGCGCCGCCGGGGCGCCGGATGCCGAAGGTCACCGCGAGCGCGAGCCAGAACAGCGACACGTACGGGCGTGC
>DASPTH010000313.1:0-14948 GCA_035623515.1 Acidimicrobiia bacterium | reverse complement strand
GTCGACATCGAATGGGGCCTCGACTGGTTGGCACCGGCCGCGCATGCTCGGGCGCGCGTCTTCGGCGTCACGGAGCCGGTCGCCGGCGACCGCGTCGCGTGCATGGCCTGGCGCGTCGGGTACCTCACCTCGGCGCTCGACGCGTACGTGGCCGCGCACCGCGACGTCGTCGTCGTCGACCACGAAGACCTGTGCCGTGCGCCCGTCGACGGCTTTCGCGACCTCGCGGTCGCCCTCGGGCTGGAGTGGACGGCGGTTTCCGATCGGTTCCTGGCGGCGCACGACCGTCCTGGCGTCGGCTTCACGATGGACCGCGTCGCGGCGGACCAACCCGGCAAGTGGCGGGCTCGGCTGTTGCCGGCCGAGGCGCGCACCGCCGCGGAGGTGCTCGCGCAATTTCCCGTCGGCCGGACCTACGAGTTGCCCGTGTAGGCCGTCTCAGCCCAGGTCGACGGCGACCGGCAGGGACGACTCGCGCCAGCCCTCGAGGCTGCCGTGGTAGCGGGGTTGGTACTTGGCGAACACGAGGGACCGGGCGCGCCGCTGCTCGTCCTGGTCCGCGACCACGCGGCCGCGGCCGGCCGCGTGGTCGCCGCCGAGGCGAACGGTGACGGCGGGGTCGACACGGAGGTTGCGCACCCAGTCGGAGCGGTACCCGCCACCGGCGAGGAAGTAGAAGGTCGCGCCGTCGAGGGCGAACCAGATCTCGATCTCGTGCCGGCGGCCGGTCACGCGCCCCGTGGTGGTGAGGTAGCAGAAGTCCTCGTCTGCCTTGGTCGCATCGATCACCACGAACGCCAGCCTGACATCGGCCCGAGGCTACGGCGCGCCGTGCCCGCGGAAGTGCGACGCACGATCACTCGAGCGGCGGGAAGCGCGGGCCACTGACCGGCGGTAGCGTCGGCATTGGCAGCCGACCACGGTGCGGGGCGAGACTCGGCTCCTGATCGTCGACGCCGCCCGGGAGGAGCGCGACATGACCGACTACGACAAGCTCTACATCGACGGCGCGTGGGTGGAACCCGCCGGCTCCGGCCGGCTCGAGGTGATCGAGTCCACCACCGAGGAGGTGTTCGCAAGGATCCCCGAGGGCGTCCCTGCCGACATCGATCGTGCGGTCGCCGCGGCCCGAGCTGCGTTCCCGGGTTGGGCAGAGCAGCCGCCCGACGAGCGCGGCAAGTTGTTGCGCCGCGTGGCCGAGGAGCTCGAGGCGCGCAGGGACGAGATCGCGGAGGTGATCACGCACGAGGTGGGGATGCCGAAGCCGTTGTCGGCGATGATCCAGGTGGGCACCGGCATCTCCGCGTTCTCGCTGGCGTCGGAGCTGTTGGCCACGTTCGAGTTCGAGGATCGCAGCAACGGACTGGTGGTGCGTGAGCCGATCGGGGTGGTCGGCTGCATCACGCCGTGGAACTACCCGCTGAACCAGATCGGCGCCAAAGTCGCCTACGCACTCGCGGCCGGGTGCACCGTGGTGCTCAAGCCGTCGGAGGTCGCGCCGGTCAACGCGTTCGTCCTCGCCGACATCATGGACGGCGTCGGGTTCCCGGCCGGGGTGTTCAACCTGGTCACGGGGCTCGGCCCCGTCGTGGGAGAAGCGCTGGCGTCGCACCCCGACGTCGACATGATCTCGTTCACCGGCTCCACGCGGGCGGGCAAGCGTGTCGCCGAGCTGGCGGCTCAGTCGGTGAAGCGCGTCGCGCTCGAGCTCGGCGGGAAATCACCGAATGTCCTCCTCGACGACGCCGACTTCCCGGCTGCGGTTGCCGCAGGCGTGGGCGCCGCGTACGCGAACTCGGGGCAGACCTGCAGCGCGTTGACGCGCATGATCGTGCCCCGTTCGCGGCTGGCGGAGGTCGAGCAGCTGGCGCGCGAGGCGGCCGAGTCGTACACGGTCGGTGACCCGTTCACGGAAGGAACGCGCCTGGGGCCGCTGATCTCGGCGGTGCAGCTCGAACGGGTGCGCGGCTACATCAACAAGGGGATCGAAGAGGGCGCGACGCTGGTGACCGGCGGGGCCGAGCCGCCGGAGGGGCTCGACACCGGGTACTTCGTGCAGCCGACCGTGTTCTCCAACGTCACGCGCGACATGACGATCGCGCAGGAAGAGATCTTCGGCCCGGTGCTGTCGATCATGCCGTACGACACCGAGGAGGAGGCGGTCGAGATCGCCAACGACACCGTGTACGGCCTGGCGGGCGGTGTGTCCGGCAGTGACGAGCGCGCGCAACGCGTCGCACGCAAGATCCGCGCCGGGCAGGTGCGCGTGAACGCCGGCCGTGGTGGGAGCGGCGCGCCGTTCGGCGGCTACAAGCAATCGGGCCTCGGTCGTGAGCACGGCGCGTACGGCCTCGAGGAGTTCCTCGAGGTGAAAGCGCTCTTCGTCTGACCGAGCTCAGGGGTTGCGGTACCGAACATGTGTTCGGTACCGTCGCCTCGTGGCTGCCTACGCCGAGCTCCACTGCCACACCAATTTCTCCTTCCTCGACGGCGCCAGCCATCCGGAGGAGCTGGCCACCGAGGCTGCCCGGCTCGGGCTCGCCGCCCTGGCCGTCACCGACCACGACGGCTTCTACGGCGCCGTCCGCTTCGCGCTCGCCGCCGCCGAGGTCGGCCTCCCCACCGTCTTCGGCGCCGAGCTGACGCTCGGGATCACGCGGCCCCCGAACGGGGAACCCGATCCCGGGGGCGAGCACCTGCTCGTCCTCGCGCAGGGGCCCGCGGGGTACGCGCGGCTGGCACGCGCGATCAGCGGGGCGCAGCTCGCGGGGGAGAAGGGCGCTCCCCGCACCACGGTCGGCGCGCTCGCGACGGCGGCACGCGAACCCGTGCACCTCGACCCGGTCACGAGGCGGTCGAACGACTCGTGGTTCGTGCTCACCGGCTGTCGCAAGGGGACCGTGCCCGCAGCCCTGGTGCGCGACGGCCCCGCCGTGGCGCGGCGCGCGCTCGACCAGCTCGTCGACGCCTTCGGCCGCGACCGCGTGCTCGTGGAGCTGTGGGACCACGGCGACCCGATCGATCGCCACCGCAACGACGAGCTGGCGATGGTCGCGGCGGCGGCCGCGGTCGACGTGGTCGCCACCAACAACGTCCACTACGCGACGCCCGCGCATCGGCCGCTTGCCACCGCGTTGGCTGCGATCCGCGCTCGCCGTTCGCTCGACGAGATCGACGGTTGGATTCCCGCGTCACCGCTCGCGCACCTCCGCAGCGCGGCGGAGCAGGCGCGCCGCTTCGACCGCTGGCCCGGAGCAATCGAACGCACCGTCGACGTCGCCCGCGCGTGCGCGTTCGACCTCGCGCTGGCCGCGCCCGAGCTCCCCGACCACCACGTCCCGCCCGGTCACACCGAGATGAGCTGGTTGCGCGAGCTCACCGCGCGCGGCGCCGCCGTCCGCTACCCGAGCACGCACTCGCACCACGCGCAGGCGATGCACCAGATCGCCCACGAGCTCGACGTGATCGAGCAGCTCAACTTCCCGGGCTACTTCCTCGTGCTGGTCGAGATCGTGGAGTTCTGCCGCGTCCACGACATCTACTGCCAGGGACGGGGGAGCGCGGCCAACAGCGCGGTGTGCTACGCGCTCGGTGTCACCAAGGCCGACGCGGTCGAGCTCGGTCTGCTGTTCGAGCGGTTCCTCTCGCTCGAACGCGACGGTCCCCCCGACATCGACCTCGACATCGAGCACCAGCGCCGCGAGGAGGTGATCCAGTACGTCTACGACAAGTACGGGCGCGAGCGCGCCGCGCAGGTCGCGAACGTCATCACCTACCGCCCGCGCTCGGCCCTGCGCGAGATGGCGAAGGCGACCGGCCTGTCGCCCGGCCACGCCGACGCGCTCACGAAGTGGGTGGACCGTTGGAGCGGCGAGCGTCGGGGAGCCGGGGATCCCGGCCCCCGGCGAGCGCGACCAGGCAACCCGGGGCATACGTCGGGGTCGTTCGACGGGCTGAAGTCCGACGACGGCGCGCCACCCGTGCCGCCGCTCGCGCTCGACCTCGCCGAGCAGGTCCTCGACTTCCCGCGCCACCTCGGCATCCACTCCGGCGGCATGGTGCTCGCCGACCGCCCGCTCACCGAGTTCTGCCCCGTCGAGTGGGCGCGCATGGAGGACCGCTCGGTGCTCCAGTGGGACAAGGACGACTGCGCGGCCGCGGGCCTCGTGAAGTTCGACCTGCTCGGCCTCGGGATGCTCACGATGTTGCACCTCGCTGTCGACCTCGTGCGCGAGCACGAAGGCGTCGACGTCGACCTCGCCACCGTCCCCCAGGAGCCCGCGGTCTACGCGCTGCTCACCGCCGCCGACACCATCGGCGTGTTCCAGGTGGAGAGCCGGGCGCAGATGGCCACGCTGCCGCGGCTGCGTCCCGAGAACTTCTACGACCTCGTGGTGGAGGTCGCGCTCATCCGCCCCGGCCCGATCCAGGGCGGTTCCGTGCACCCCTACCTGCGGCGCCGCAACGGTCAGGAACCCGTCACCTACCCGCACCCGCTGCTCGAGGAGTGCCTGCGCAAGACGCTCGGCGTCCCGCTGTTCCAGGAGCAGCTCATGCAGATGGCGATCGACGTCGCCGGCTTCACCCCCGGAGAGTCCGACCGGCTCCGTCAGGCGATGGGGTCGAAGCGATCACGCGCCCGCATGGCGGCGATGCGCGATCGTCTCTACGCGGGGATGGCCGAGCGCGGCATCACCGGTGACGTCGCCGACGACATCGTCCGCAAGATCGAGGGTTTCGCCGACTTCGGGTTCCCCGAGAGCCATTCGGTGAGCTTCGCCTATCTCGTGTACGCGAGCTCGTGGATCAAGCTGCACTACCCGGCGGAGTTCGCGTGCGCGCTCCTCAACGCGCAACCGATGGGCTTCTATGCACCGCACACGATCGTGCGCGACGCCATCCGTCACGGGGTCGAGGTGCTCGGCCCGTGCGTACGGCGCTCGCGGCGCGACTGCACCATCGAGCCGCGCACCGAGGCAGCCGGACCGATCGGCACGCCGCGGCGCGGCTGGCACGCCGACCCGTCGATCCACGCCATGCGCGTGGGACTGCGGTACGTGCGCGGCCTGAGCAGCGCGCTGCTCGACCGCATCGACGACGAGCGCGCGTCGCGGCCGTTCATCGACCTCGAGGACTTCACCCGCCGCACCCACGCGCCCACCGACGCGCTCGAGAACCTCGCCACCGCCGGCGCGTTCGAGTGCTTCGGCCGTACCCGGCGCAGCGCACTGTGGGCGGCCGGCGCGTTGCGCGACGCCCGCACCGACAAGCTGCCCGGCGTAGTCGTCGGCGCCGACGCGCCCACGCTGCCGGGCATGCACGAGATCGAGGAGGTCGCCGCCGATCTCTGGTCCACCGGGCTGTCGTCGGCGCGGCATCCCACCGAGTTCGTGCGCGAGGAGCTGACGGGGCGCGGCGTGGTCACCGCGGAGACGTTGCACGAGCTGCCCGACCGCACCGTCGTCGACGTCGCCGGCGTCGTCACCCACCGGCAGCAGCCGTCGACCGCGAAGGGCGTGGTGTTCCTCAACCTCGAGGACGAGACCGGGCTCGTCAACGTGATCTGTACCCCCGACGTGTGGCAGCGGTTCCGGAAGGTCGCGCGCACTGCACCCGCGCTGGAGATCCACGGGGTGCTCGAGCGCTACCAGGGCGTGGTCAACGTCCTCGCGCGCCGCATCGTCGCCCTGCCCCTCCGTCTCGACGAGCTCCTCCGTTCGCGCGACTTCCGCTGACCGGTCACTCCACCAGCGATGTCGGGCGCGGGGTGAAGAGACCGAACACGAGCCAGCCCGGCTGCGGCTCACCGTCCCACTCGTACGCCGCGATCTGGGACCGGCTGCGGCGCCCGGTCATCGTGCGCAGCAGTTCGAAGCGCGGTATGCGCACGCTCGCCGCGACGTCGCCGCTCCCGACGGTTGCCGGCGCGTCGTCATCGAGCGCCACGCGGAGCACGCCGAGCCGCTTCCGCTCGAGTCGCGCGCCGATTCCCGGCACCGCCGAGTCCGTGACGTACACCACGGCCTCGGAGTCCCGCGCGCCCGGCCGGCCGAGCCCGCTGCGGACGTCGTGCTCGTGCGTCACCGCATCGGCGACCAGCGTGCGCCAGCTCGGCACGTCGGGCATGGCCCGGATCGCCGCCTCGACCTGTGTGCCCGTGTCGTTCCACTCGTCGAGCAGTCGAGAGACCTCCCAGCCGCGACGGGCACTCACCTGTGCCGCGGTCCACGGATCCGACGCGACGCCGTCGAGGTTGCCGCTCACGACGTCGGCGCACGCACCGCTCAGGTGCGCGACCACGTCGCGGACGCGCCAACCGGGCGTGGCCGGGCTCGGCGCGTCGAGTGCGTCGTCGTCGACCTCGTGGACCAGGTCGACCACCCGCGCTCGGACGTCGGCGTACAGGCGTGCGTGATCGGCCACCGATGCGGAGGCTACGGCACGCGGCCCTCCCGCGACACCGAGGTCGTCGCCCGGTTCGTGGGGCCGGTCGCACGGGTGTCGCCCGACGTAGTCAACTATCGGGCGACGATCGTCGACCCGAGGAGCAGCGCGATGTCACGACTGGGAAGCTGGGCGCCGGCCACACTCGAGGAGCGCCTCGATCGGATGGAGTCGCTCGCGTCCATCCACCAACTGCCGTATCGCTACGCGCTTGCCATCGACTCGCGCAACATGGACGCGCTTGTCGAGTTGTTCGTGCCGGACGTCCGCGTCGGTCGGGAGGAACGCGGGCGCGACGCCTTGAAACGCTGGTTCACGGAGACGATGCGGCGTCCGAAGACGTCGGTGCACTTCATCGGGAACCACGTCGTCGACTTCGACGACGCCGACCATGCGCACGGGATCGTCTACTGCCGTGACGAGCTCGAGCGTCCCGAGCTCGGCCTGTGGGAGGTCGGGATGCTCCAGTACTGGGACACCTACGTGCGGGTCGGCGGCGAGTGGTGCTTCGAGCGCCGGCGCTTCCACCGTTGGTACATCGTGGACGCCCTCACCCGGCCGAGCCACGGCGCGGGTGTCAACGATGGAGACGACTCGCTCACCACCCACCAGCTGCCGGAGGCCTTCGAGTCGTGGGACCGGTTCTGGGCGGAAGCGGACGCAGAAGGCGTCGCGTGACGCATGCGGGTCGTCGAACTCTGGCGCTACCCGGTGAAGTCCGTCCAGGGCGAGCGGCTCGACGCCGCCGAGGTCACGGTGAGCGGGCTGCGCGGCGACCGGTCGTTCGCGCTCTTCGACCTCGAAACCGGCTTCGGGCTGACCGCGCGCCGAGTGCCCGAACTGCTGTTCGCGTCCGCGCGGCTGCGGGAAGACGGCGGCGTCACGATCACGCTGCCCGACGGCTCGGTGGCCGCCGACGACCATGCGCTGTCGGCGTGGCTCGGTCGCCGCGTAGCGCTCCGGGCGTTCGGCGACGACGTGGTCCGTCGTTACGAGAACCCGATCGACTTCGAGGACGAAGTCCAGAGCGAGTGGATGGTCTTCGACGGTGCGACGGCAGCCTTCCACGACTCCCCGAGCGCTCAGGTGTCGGTCGTCTCGACGGGCACGATCGGCGCGTGGGACCCGCGGCGGTTCCGCGCCAACGTCGTCGTCGACGGCGAGGGCGAAGACGGGCTGGTGGGCCGTCGGATCGCGATCCGCGACGTGGTGCTCGACGTCGCGCGCCGGATCCCGCGTTGCGTGATGACCACGAGGCCCCAGCCCGGCGGGATCGTGCGCGACCTCGACGTGCTCCGCACCATCAACCGCGAGCGTGACGGGTTCCTCGCGGTCGGTGCGCTGGTGGTGCAACCGGGCGTGACGCGTGCCGGCGACGCCGTGACGGTGGTGTCGTAGTCGGCGGCGTCGGCGCAGTGCGCCGCCGAACGGTAGTCTGGTGCGTTCCCCGGAGCGAGGAAATGAACGAACCTCCGAGTACCGATGCTGCGTTCGTGGCGAGCCGCCGCTGCGCGCTTTCGCGCGCTGTTGCGCTCGGACGCTGCCGGCGTCCGCGCGGGCTTCGTCGCGCTCCTGCTGAGCTCGGGCGGTGACCTCCTCGCCGGGCTGACCCTCGGCTCCATCACCGGCACGCTCGAGGCACTGCCGGGACTCCTCGTGCTCGTGCCGGCGGCCATCGGCATGCGCGGCAACGTTTTCGGCGCGCTCGGGAGCCGGCTGAGCACCGCCATCCACACCGGCACGTTCCATCTCTCGCGTCGCCAGGACACGATCGTCGGCCAGAACCTGGCGGCCTCGCTGTCGCTGTCGCTGTCGATCTCCCTCGTGCTCGCGGTGCTCGCCAAGGTGATCTCCGTCGGATTCGGCCTCGAGCACACGATCTCGATCGCCGACTTCGTGGTGATCTCCGTGATCGGCGGCTTCCTGTCGTCCATCGTCGTGATGGGGATCACCGTGGGAGTGGCGTCGCTCTCCGTCCGGCGCGACTGGGACCTCGACAACGTGGCCGCGCCGATCGTGACCGCGGCCGGCGACATGGTCACGCTGCCGGCGTTGTTCCTCGCGACCTACCTCGTGGGTCTCGCGTGGGTCACCCCGGTGGTCGCGGTGCTCTGCGCGGTCGCCGGGGTCGTCGCGCTCGTGCTGAGCATTCGCTCGCGCTCGCCCATCCTGCGCCGGATCGCGCGGGAGTCCCTGCCGGTGCTCGCGCTCGCCGGCACCATCGACATCGTCGCCGGCCTCACGATCGAGAAGCGATTCACGTCGTTCCTCGTCTATCCGGCGCTGCTCGTGCTCGTGCCGCCGTTCCTCGAGGACTCCGGCGCGCTCGGCGGCATCCTGAGCGCGCGCGTCTCCACGAAGCTGCACCTCGGCATCCTCGAACCCGGGGGCCGCCGGCTCCGCGCCGTCGTCGAGGACGTCCTCTTGGTGTTCATGTACGCAGTCCCGGTGTTCCTGTTGCTCGGCGTGTCGGCCGACATCGCCGCCGCGATCGCCGGGCTCACGAGCCCGGGCAGCCTGCAGATGATCGCGGTGTCGATGTTCGCGGGCGCGATCGCCACGACCTTCGCGGTCCTCGTCGGCTTCTACGGCGCGGTAGCGACGTTCCGCCTCGGCCTCGACCCCGACAACCACGGGATCCCGATCGTCACCTCGAGCCTCGACCTGCTCGGCGCCCTCGCGCTCATCCTCGCGATCGTCACCCTGGGGCTGACGTGACCGTCATCCGTCTCCCCCTCCGAAGTTGCGTCACCCACCGACCTCAGGCGTCGGTTGCTGACGCAAGTTCGCGGCGAAGAAGTCGAGGGCGCGCTTCCAGGCGTCGGGTGCGTGGCCGGGGTGGTAGTTCGGGGAGCCGTCGCGCATGAAGCCGTGCTCGGCGTCGGGGTAGACGACGACGTCGTCGCCGTGGTGGCGTTGCACGGCCTCGATCTCGGCGGCGGGGATGTACTGGTCGCGCCCGCCGAAGAACAAGAGTGTCGGGCAGCCGACGTGGCCGAGCTCGCGGGAAATCTGCGCACCGTAGAACGGCACCGCCGCCGACACTCCGAGCTCCTCGGCCCACCGCGCGGCGCGGTAGGCGAACCAACCGCCCATGCAGAATCCGGTCACGCCGATCGACGTCGCGCCGGCCGCGCGCAAGAGGGCGATGGCGGTGGCGAGGTCGGCGCGGAGCACGTCGGGCGTGATCGCGCTGATGAGCGTCGCGAAGTCCGCCGCCTCGGGTCCTCCGGAGCGGAAGAAGAAGTCCGGCGCGCACGCCGCGTACCCCTCGGCCGAGAACCGCTCGGCGATGCGCAGGAGCTGCGGCGACATCCCGTACCCCTCGTGGATCACGACGATGCCGGGCCGCGGGCCGTCGCCGACCGGGAGCGAGAGGAAGTACGGAAGCTGGAGGTCGGTCATCGCGACGCGCTCCTCGTGGTGCGGGGGTTCGTGGTGCGGGGGAAGGTGCCGCGGCGCGCACCCTAATCCTCTCGAATCCGGCGTCTTCGCCGTGAGCGGTGCCGGGGTGGCGCCGTGGGCCGCGGGGTCACCCGGTCGCCGGATCGCCGATTTGCGGCGCGAGCCGAAGCGGCGAATCTGCCCGCGTCGCGGCCGACCCGTCGGCAGTATCCTTTGGCGACCGGCCCCGCCGGACGCTGATGTCGACCGACGATCAACCCCGAACTCTCAAGGCCATGCTCTCGGAGGCAAAGGACACCTCCGAGCTCATGGTCGACCTGGCCTACGCCGCGCTGTTCTTCGGTGACTCGCGCATGGCGAACGAAGTCCAGGCGCTCGAGGAACGCCTCGAAGACCTCGCACACAAGATGCGCGAAGTATGTGTCCTCGCCGCTCGCTCGCCGCGAGACGCCGAGGAGATGTCGAGCGTCCTGCACGTCCTCAGTGCGATCGAGCGATTGGGGAATGCCGGCGTCGAGATCGCGCACATCGTGACCCACAACCTCGGCATCCCGGCCGGGCTTGTCGCCGACCTCGCGGCCGCGGAGGAGATCTCGCACCGGGTGCGAGTCCGTGAAGGGAGCGCGCTTGCGCAACGCTCGCTCGCCGACGTCGCCCTGCCGACGGAGGTCGGTATGCGCGTGGTGGCGATCCGGCGGGGCGACGAGTGGATCTTCGATCCCGACGGCAACGACATGGTCCTCGCCGGTGACGTCCTCATCCTGCGGGGACCGGCGGAGGGCATCGGCGAGCTGCGAGAGCTCGCCGGCGCGCCCGAGTGGCGGCCGCCGGGCACCGACGAGGATCCGGCCGTCATCACCGACCTCGACCGCGCCGTCGACGTGCTGGTGGAGATGAAGAACGTCTCGGAGGTTGCGATCGGGCTCGCGTACTCGGCCCTCCTCTTCAACGACCAGAGCCTCGCCGCCGAGGTCAACCACCTCGAGGACCGTCTCGACGAGATGCGCGAGCGACTCGAGGTGTGGGTGCTGCGCAGCGCGGCCGAGCAGGTCGAGCCCTCGCCGTTGCGTGGCCTGTTGCACCTCGGGAACGCCGCGGAGGAGCTCGGGGACGCCGCCCAGCAAATGGTGTGGCTGGTCGAAGAGGCCGAGGAGATGCACCCCATCCTCGCGATCGCGCTGGGCGACTCGGACGAGGTCATCGCGCGGATACCCGTGTCGGAAGGATCGTTCCTCGACGGCAAGAAGCTGTCGGAAGCGCAGCTCGAGCTCGAGACGGGCTTCTACCTCCTCGCCATCCGTCGCGCGGGGCGGTACCTCTACCGGCCACGCGGGCCGGTCCGGCTCCAGGCCGGTGACGAGCTGATCGCGTCCGGCCCCGACGAGGGTCGTGAACGGCTGGCCGAGCTCGGTGGCTTCCGCGTCCTCGAGGACGACACCACGGGTGAGATCGCCCTCCTCCCGGTCGATTCCTGACACGATCGGGTCGTGACCGCAGCGCCGGCGCCGAGTACCACCGCGATCCCCCGCGCGCCCGTACCCGAGCGCGCCACCGCGCCCACCGGGCTCACGACTGCCGAGGTCCGGGAGCGCGTCGAGCGCGGCCAGGTGAACGACACGGGGGAGCGCACGAGCCGAACCCTCGGCGAGATCCTCCGGGCCAACATCTTCACCCGGTTCAACGCCATCCTCGGCGCCATGCTGGCCGTGATCGTCGTGGTCGGCCCGATCCAGGACGCGACGTTCGGGGTCGTGCTCGTCGCGAACGCGGCCATCGGCATCTTCCAGGAACTGCGCGCGAAGCGGGCCCTCGATCGACTGGCGGTGCTCAACGCGCCGCGCGCGCGCGTGGTGCGTGACGGACAGGTTCAGGAGATCGCGGTCGAGCAGGTCGTGATCGACGACGTGCTGGAGCTGCGCGCCGGCGACCAGATCCCCTGTGACGGCATCGTCGCCGACGCCACGGGTCTCGAGGTCGACGAGTCGCTGCTCACCGGCGAGAGCGACCCGGTCGACAAGAGCACCGGTGACGACGTGTTCGCGGGGAGCTTCGTGGCCGCGGGCAGTGGGCGGTTCCAGGCAACGCGCATCGGGGCCGACTCGTACGCGCGCAAGCTCGCGGCCGACGCCCGCCGATTCGAGCTCACGCGCTCGGAGCTGATGGACGGCATCAACCTCATCCTTCGCCTGGTCACGTGGGCGTTGATCCCCATCTCCGCGCTCCTTCTCTGGAGTCAGCTGTCCGACTCACGGATCGATTCGGCTCTCCGCAGCACGGTTGCCGGCGTTGTCGGCATGGTGCCCGAGGGTCTCGTGCTCCTCACGAGCGTGGCGTTCGGCGTGGCCGCGGTGACGCTCGCGCGGCGCAAGGTACTCGTGCAGGAGCTGCCCGCCGTCGAGGGTCTCGCCCGCGTCGACGTCGTCTGCCTCGACAAGACGGGCACGCTCACCGAGGGCACGATCGTCTTCGACGAGCTCGAGGTCCTCGACGGCGTCGAGCCGGATCGCGAGCAGGCCGTCGCGGCCCTCGGCGCGCTCGCCGACGACGAGAACCGCAACGCGACGCTCGACGCGCTCGCGGCGACGTTCACGCCGCCCGCGGGATGGGAGCGGGTGGCGGCGGCGCCCTTCTCCTCCGCGCGGAAGTGGAGCGCCGCGAGCTTCGAGGGCCGCCAGACGTGGGTGATGGGCGCGCCCGAGATGGTGTTCGCCGACGCGTCGCTCCCGGTGCGACGACGGGCCGACGAGCTCGCCGCGACCGGCCGGCGGGTGCTCGTGCTCGCACGCACCGCGGCGCCGCTCGACGGCGAACACCTGCCTCCCGGGCTCGAAGCCCTCGCGCTCGTGATGTTCGGGGAGAAGATCCGCCCCGACGCGTCCGACACGCTGCGCTACTTCCACGAGCAGGGCGTGATCCTGAAGGTCATCTCGGGCGACAACCCGCGGACGGTCGCGGCGGTCGCCGACCGGGTCCAGTTGCCGGGTGCGAGCGATGCCATCGACGCGCGCGAGCTCCCCGACGACACCGCGGAGCTCGGGGACGCGCTCGAGACCCACTCCGTGTTCGGGCGGGTCACTCCCCAGCAGAAGCGCGCAATGGTGAGCGCGCTGCAGCACAAGGGTCACGTCGTCGCCATGACCGGCGACGGCGTGAACGACGCCTTGGCGCTGAAGGACGCCGACATCGGCGTCGCCATGGGATCGGGCGCGGCGGCGACGCGGGCGGTGGCGCAGTTGGTGCTGCTCGACGGCCGGTTCGCGACGCTCCCCGGGGTTGTCGCGGAAGGGCGCCGGGTCATCGCCAACATCGAGCGATCCGCGAACTTGTTCGTCACCAAGACGGTGTACGCCATGTTCCTCGCGATTGCGGTGGTGATCGCCGGGTGGAAGTACCCGTTCCTGCCGCGTCACCTCACGATCATCAGCACGTTCACCATCGGCATCCCCGGGTTCTTCCTGGCCATCGCTCCGAACTCGCGGCGCTACATCCCCGGCTTCGTGGAGCGCGTGCTCCGGTTCACGATTCCCGCCGGCATCGTCGCGTTCGTGGCGGCCCTGGTGAGTTACGGCATCGCCCGCTTCGGCCACGACCTCGTGCTCATCGAGGCGCGCACGACCGCCACGCTCGTCCTCATCGCGGTCGGGCTGTGGATCCTCGTGCTCCAAGCGAGGCCGTTCAACTGGTGGAAGACGGTGCTCGTGGGGTCGATGGCGGGGTGCGTGGCATTGATCATGATCATCCCGCCGCTGCGTCACTTCTACGCGCTCCAGTTCCCGCCGCCCGACGTGGTGCTCGAGGCGGGGATCGTGGCCGGGGTCGCGATCGTGTTGTTGGAAGTTGGGTGGCGGCTCAGCCGCGTGGTGGCCAACCGTCGCGACGTCGCGTGATCAGAGCCACTCTCGCTTCTTGAACCACACGTAGAAGCCGATGGTGATGCCCACCATGAGCGCGAGTGCGAACACGTACCCGAAACGCCAGTGGAGCGTCGGGATGTTGGGGAAGTTCATGCCGTAGATCGACGCGATGAGGGTCGCGACGATCAGGATCGCTCCCCACGACGTCATCTTCTTCATCACCTCGTTGAGGCGGTTCGAGATCACGGCGAGGTCGGCTTCGAGCAAGCCGGTGAGCAGGTCGCGTTGCGACTCGATGAGGTCGACGACCCGGAGCAAGCGGTCGTAGAGGTCCTGGAAGTGGACGATCGCTGCCTCGCTGACGAAGCTGATCTCGCGGCGGATGATCGCGTTCACGACGTCGCGTACGGGTGCCGCGGCCCGCCGGAACAACATCAGGTCGCGGCGCAGCGCGAACACGTCGCGTGGGATCGTTCCCGCGCGCTTCTCGTCGAACACGATCTCCTCGACGTCCTCGAGGCGTTCGTCGATGGCGTCGTTCACGTCGAAGTAGCGGTCGATGACGACGTCGAACAGCGACCAGAGGAGGAACCCCTCTTCGGTCTGGCTGTGCTCGGTTCGCTGCAGCTCGAACCGGTGCGCGATCTCGTCGACGTCGACGGAACCACCGTCCGCGGCCGGGTGGCGCACCGTGACGACCCAGCCGGGACCGACGACGATGTCGATCTCCCGTCGTTCGAGGCCGTTCGGGCCGTACTTGCAGTCGTGCGCGGCGACGTGGAAGTAGTCGCCGTAGCGCATGAGCTTCGTGGGCTGTTCGCGGTTGGTGAGCGCGTCGATCACCACCGGGCCGATGCCGAGCTCGTCTTTCAACCAGGTGAGGTCGTCGTGCGACGGGGATGTGCAGTCGATCCACACGACCGCGTGCTCCGGGTCGAGCGCCTTGACGAGCTCGTCGAGCTCCACGGCGGTGCGACCGGCGACACCCGCCTCGTAGCGCCACACCGAGATCACGCGCAGGAGACTATGCAGGCGGCGCGCCGCGCGCGCGGTTCCTATCGGTGGCAGCGCGCGCCGGGGCGCGGGAGGTCGCCGTGCAGGAGGTAGGCGTCGACCGCGTCGTCGATGCAACCATTCTTGGTGTACGCGGTGTGCTCGGTGCTCACGAACGTGAGCAGCCGGGAATCGGCGATACGGTGCACGAGGTCGCGCGCGCCGGAGTACGGAGTGGCGGGGTCGTCGGTG
>DASPTH010000351.1:0-3681 GCA_035623515.1 Acidimicrobiia bacterium | reverse complement strand
GAGCGCGACGAAGCACGCGCCGGGCGCAAGTGCGCGCGAGTCGTTGGCCAGTGACGTCGCGCGGGCCGCCCCGCTCCCGCGCGTGACGGTCCCGCCGGTCGCGGCCGCGAGCTCCTCCGCGCTCAGCTCCATCCGAGCGCTCCCAGCTCCTCACGCGCGACGACCCGGTCGTCGAAGGGCACCGTGCGCCCGGCCACGGTTTGCCCGGTCTCCGGTCCCTTGCCGGCGATCACGACGACGTCGCTCGGCTGCGCCGCCTCGAGCGCGAGTCGGATGGCCGCACGGCGATCCAGCTCGACCGTGACGTCGGCGCGGCCGGTGCGGAGCCCGGGCATCACATCGGCCGCGATCGTGGCCGGTTCCTCCGAGCGCGGGTTGTCCGACGTGAGCACGGCGAGATCCGCCCCGCGTCCGGCCGCGGCACCCATCAAAGGGCGCTTCGACCGGTCGCGGTCGCCACCGCATCCGAACACCACGACGACGCGCCCGTCCCCGAGACTTCGCGCGGCGGCGAGCACTGCGTCGAGCTCGCCCGGTGCGTGCGCGTAGTCGACGAGCACCGCGAACGGTTGCCCGGCGTCGACGCGCTCCGCCCGTCCCGAGATGCTCACTGCCGCAGTGCCGCGCGCCAACGGGTCGAGCCCGTAACCCGCGGCACGCGCCGTCGCGGCGGCCGCGAGCACGTTGGCGACGTTGAAGCTGCCGATGAGCGGTGACGTCACGTGTGCAGCATCGCCGCGACGACGGTCGGTGACCGTGAACGACGAGCCGCGCGCGCCGAGCACCACATCGGCCGCTCCGACATCGGCGGTCGGGTCGTCGAGCGCGTACGTCCACACGTCGAGCCCCGCGGCGGCCGCATGATCGCGGACCCTCGCTCCGTGGATGTCGTCGAGGTTGGTGGCGACGGTGGCCACCCGCGCAGGGTCGAAGAGCGCGAGCTTCGCGGCGAAGTACGACTCCATCGAGCCGTGGTCGTCGAGGTGCTCGTGGCTGAGGTTGGTGAAGCAGGCAGCGGCGAACCAGGTCGCATCGACCCGGCCCGCGTCGATGCCCCGCGAGGTCACTTCCATCGCCACCGTCCGCACGCCGTCGTCGCGCATCTCGGCGAGGAGCGCCTGCAACTGATCGGCCTGGGGCATGTTGGTGCCGGCCCACTTCTCGACATCGAGGGCCACGCCGTCGACGAACACGCCGTCGTTGCCCACGAGCCCGGCTCGCTCGCCGGCCGCCCGGCTGACCGACGAGAGCAGCGCGGCGGTCGTGCTCTTCCCCGCGGTCCCCGTCACCCCGAAGCAACGAAGCGTGCGCGACGGGTCGCCGTAGAGGCGGGCGGCGGCAGGACCGAGCGCTGCCGGCACCCGCGCGACCCGCGCCTGGGGGACCCGGAGCGGGAGCACCCGCTCGACGAGGAGGGCCACCGCTCCCGCCTGCACCGCCTCACCGGCGTGGGCGTGGCCATCGGTCGCCGCGCCCGCGCGGCACGCGAAGCACGCCCCTGGCCGCACGCGCCGGCTGTCCTCGGTGATGGAACTGACCTCGACGTCCGCGTCGTTCACGCGCTCCACGACGTCGAGCCCGGCCAGCAGGTCGTGCCACCGCACGCGTGCGCGTCCTCTCGACTCGGCCACGGGACGAGCGTCAGGGTACCGATTTGCCGTTCGGGCACGGAGCCGGCTTGCCGTTCGGGCACGGAGCCGGCTTACCGTTCGGGCACGGAGCCGGCGTTGCGCCGACGGCGTGGTCACGGTGCCGGCGGCACGCGCTCGGCGAAGAGCGCCTGCTGCATGATCTGGGCAAACGCGGGCGCGGCGACGACGCCGCCGAAGTAGTTGTTCGTCGGCTCGTCGAGGACGACGATGGCTGCGATCCTCGGCGCGTTGGCGGGCGCGAACCCGACGAACGAGGCCACGTACCGGTACGGCGGGTGGTCGTACGGCGGTTTGCGGGCGGTCCCGGTCTTGCCCGCCACGAGATAGCCCGTGACCTGGGCGTTCGTCCCCGTGCCGCCCTGCTCGAGCACGCGTTCGAGCATGCCGGTGACCGACGACGCCGTCGCCGACGAGATCACCCGGTGCGGCGGGGCCGGGGCGAGGTCGTGGCGCCGACCGTCGGCGTCGATGGTGGCCTCCACGAGTCGCGGCGGACGGGTGACGCCGCCGTCGGCGATGGTGACGTACACGTCGAGCATCTGGATCGCGCTCACGGCGATGCCGCTACCGATCGGCATCGACCCCATGCTCGTGTCGTTGTACTGGTCGAGCGGCAGCAGGATGCCCGACGCCTCGCCCGGGAAATCGAGCGCCGTCCGCTGGCCGAACCCGAAGGCACGGAGGTAGTGGTCGAAGCGGGCCTTGCCGAGCATCCCCGCGATCTTGATCGTGCCCACGTTCGACGAGTACTTCAGGATGTCGGCGACGCTCAGCGTCGACGAGTGCTCGTCGACGTCGGTGTAGAGGGTCCCACCGACCTCGACTTGCTCGTAGATGTCGTTGAACGTCGTGTCGGGCGTGACGAGCCCTTCCTCGATCGCCCCCGCCATCGTGATGACCTTGTTCGTCGACCCCGGCTCGTAGACGATCTGCGCAGGGTCGTTCTGGGAGTTCGCGGGCGCCGGTCCCGCCGGATGGCCGTCGGACGAGCCGTGGACGGTCGCCATGGCGAGGATGTCACCGGTGGAGGTGTCCGCCACGATCGCCATCGCACCCTTCGCACCGGCGCTCTCCACCTGCTGGGTGAGCACGTGCTCGGTGTTCGCCTGGATCGACTGGTCGATCGTGAGCACGAGGTCCCGGCCGCGCCTCGCCGGTTTGACGATCTGCGCGCCACCGGGGATCTCGTTGCCCTGGGGATCGCGCTCGACGCGGGCCTCGCCCGGCGTGCCGCGCAGCGTCTTCTCGTAGCTCGACTCGAGCCCCCCGAGGCCGTTGCCGTCGGTACCGACGAACCCGAGCACGGGTGCCGCCAGCAACCCCGAGGGGTAGAAGCGCTTCGACTCCGGCACGAACGAGATGCCGGGCAACCGCAGGGCCTTCACGCGCGCGGCGGTCGCGTCGTCGACCTGGCGCGCGACGTACGCGAAGCGGCTCTTGCGATTCGAGAGCCGCGCCGCCAGCGCGGCCTGGTCGGTGACCACGATCGGCGCGAGCTTCGCGGCGTCCGCCGCGGGGTCACGGATGACATGAGGATCGGCGACGATCGTCGTCTCCGGCACGGAGAGCGCGAGGTCGACACCGTTCCGGTCGAAGATGCTGCCGCGCTCTCCCGTGAGGGTCACGGTCTGCACGCGCTGGCCGACGCCGAGCGAGCGCAAGTGCTTCTGGTCGCGCGCTTGGAGGTCGACGAGCCGCGCGCCGATGCCGACGAACGCGAGCAGCATGACGGTGAGGAGGATGGAGAGCCGGAGTCGGATCGGCGGGAGCGTCGCGCTGCCGCGCCCGGAGGGCGTCACGGCACGTCACCGAGCTCTGGCTTCACCTTCTTCCAGTCGCCGAGCGTCGTCGCCGTGTCGCCGGCGTCGGAGGGCGCCGCGGGGGCGCCGGGCACGGTGAGGTAGGTGGGCGGGTCGGCCGGCATTTCCATGCCGAGCCGTTGTGCCTCCTGAATGATGCGTTCGGGCGACGCGAGCACCGCGGTGTGCAGCCGTCGCTGCTCGTATTCGGTGCGCGCCACGCCGATCTC
>DASPTH010000339.1:0-28444 GCA_035623515.1 Acidimicrobiia bacterium | reverse complement strand
ACATGGGTCGTCGACTGCCTAACACGTCGCCGCCGCGTGGGCAAGGTTCGCACGCCGCGACGGCCGGACACGGGCGGTACGCTGCGCGCCACGATGGACGGGCAGCCGATGACCGCCGACATGAACTGGTTCGCGGTCCTCGCGTACCACGCGAGCCGAACACCCGCGAATGTGATGTGCGTGTTCGGGGACGAGACCGTCACGTACGCCGAGATGGCGGCCCGCTCCGCCGCGCTGGCCGCCGGGCTGCACGAACGCGGTGTCGGGGCCGGCGACGTGGTGGGACTCCTGTCGTACAACTGCACGGAGTTCCTGGAGACCATCTTCGCGGCGAACTACCTCGGCGCGATCGCGATGCCGATCAACTGGCGGCTCGCCGCACCGGAAGTTCGCTACATCCTCGACCATTCCGAAGCCCGCGCGCTGGTGTGCGACGAGTCGCTCGTCGATCTGGCCAACGAAGCGACGAAGGGCGCGGAAGACACGCTCGTGCGGTTGTGCGTCCCTGCGGTCGCACCCGCCGGGTGGACGCCGCTTGCCGCGCTCCGGGTGGCGCCCGGCGCGCTGCCGCCCGCCCGCGCCGCCGGCGACGACGTCCACCGCTTGATGTACACGTCGGGCACCACCGGGCGCCCGAAGGGCGTGATGATCACGCACGCCAACCTCGCGTGGAAGAACCTTGCGCACCTCGTCGAGTTCGGCATCACCGACGCCGACCTCGGCCTCGCCTGTGGCCCGCTGTACCACGTCGGTGCCCTCGACCTCACCACCACCACACTGATCGCGGCCGGCGCCACGACGATCATCCACCGCGTGTTCGAGGCGGCCGCGGTCGTCGACGAGATCGAGCATTCCCGCGTGAGCACCGTGTGGCTCGCGCCCGCGATGGTGAACGCGATCATGGCGCTGCCCGACATCGAGCAACGCGACCTCTCGTCGGTGCGGTTGATCATCAACGGCGGCGAGAAGATGCCGATCCCGCTGATCGAGCGGCTCCAGCGGACGTTTCCCGCCGCGTGGTTCGCCGACGCGTACGGTCTCACCGAGACGGTGTCGGGCGACACCTTCCTCGACCGCGACAGCATCGTCACGAAGCTCGGCAGTGTCGGCCGCCCGTGCCTCTACCTCGAGCTCGACATCTGGGACGAGCAGCGCAGGTCGCTGCCGGCGGGGGAGCGGGGTGAAGTCGTCCTGCGCGGTCCCAAGGTGTTCAAGGGCTACTGGCGCGACCCGGAAGCGACCGAGGCCGCGTTCGCCGGCGGCTGGTTCCACACCGGCGACATCGGGGTCCGCGACGACGACGGGTACCTCTTCATCGTCGACCGGCTGAAGGACATGATCCTGTCGGGCGGCGAGAACATCGCCGGCTCGGAAGTCGAACGGGTGCTCTACGAGCACGGCGCCGTCCTGGAAGCGGCCGTGGTGGGTCGACCCGACGATCGATGGGGAGAGGTACCGGTGGCGTTCGTCGTGCTGCGGCCGGACGCGACCGCGACGTCCGACGAGCTCGTCGAGCACTGCCGCGGTCAGCTCGCGCGGTTCAAGGTCCCCAAGGAGATCGTCTTCCTCGACGCGTTGCCGCGGAACCCGTCCGGCAAGGTGCTCAAGCGCGAGCTGCGAGCCGGCGGCTGACAGACTCGCTACCTCAGCCGCATCCGATCCATGGCGACCGCGCACGCGAGCCCGTCTTCGAACGTCGGCCATCCCGGCTCGACGACCCCGGTGCGGACCGCGTCGCAGATGCGCTCCGCCCACCGCTCCATCGACACGACCAGCGGGATCTTTCCCTGGAGGTCGACTTCGTAGGTCTCGACGTCGCCGGCCGCGGTGCGCAGGACGATCGACTCGCCGTCGAGCTCGAGCAGGCCGGTGCTCCCGAAGACGGCGGTGCGTTCGCCGGTGTTCACGGGTGACTCGATCGCGCAGTCGATCACGGCGGTGACCCCCGTCGCGGTCCGGAGCGACGCGACGAACCCGTCGTCGGCGTCGCATTGCACCGGCCGCCCGTCGGGACCCGGTCGTTCGGCCACGATCGTCCGCATCACCGCGACCGCGTCGACGATCTCGCCGAACATCCAACGACAACAGTCGATCAGGTGGGAGCCCTGCCCGCCGAGCCACCCGCCGCCGAGCTCCTTGCTGTTGAGCCAGTTCCAGGGACGCCCCGGGTACGCGATGTGCCGCGAGTACTGGAAGTGGTGGGGTTGGCCGATTGCACCGTCGTTCACGAGCGCGCGCACCAGCTCGCGGCCCGGATCGAACCGCCGCTCGAAGTTGAGCAGGCCCACCACGCCGGCCTCCTTGGCGAGCTCGGTCATCACCGCCGCCTCGTCGGCGTTGCGACCGAACGGCTTGTCGCAGTGCACCGCGTGACCGGCGTCGATCGCGCGGCGAACGTGTTCGACGTGCAGGAACGGCGGCGAGTGGACCGAGATCACGTCCAGGTCGGCGCGCGCGCACAGGGCCGCTACCGCCGCCTCGTCTCGCGGCGTGACCACGTCGACCACTGTGCAGTCGTCGATGGCGTCGAACGCGGGAGCGACGGTCGTGGCGCCGAAGCCCGTGCCGATCACGCCGACCCGCACCACCTCGGTCATCCTGCTCTCCTCTCGGAGACGAAGGCGACGACCGTCTCCTCCCAATGCAACACTCCGTCGCCCGTGTACCAGCCGTCGATCGACTGGCGCCGCAGGCGGCGGACGGGGAGCCCCATCTCGGCCGGTCGGCAGTGTTGCAACGCCTGGTTGTCCCAGATGATCACGTCGTTCGTCTGCCAGTGGTGCGCGTACACGTTGTCGTCCGCGTAGATCGCGGCGAACAACTCCTGGATGAGCGCCTCACCCTCGTCGCGCGGCAGCTCGACGACGTGGCTGGTGAGCAGCTCGTTGACCAGGATCGTCCGCTGGTCGGTGTGCGGCATCGGGTAGACGATCGGGTGCTCGTGCGCGCGGAACTGACCGGGCTCGGCGTCGGCGGGGATGTTCTCCGCTCGCCACCGGTAGTCGGTCCGCTCGTCGTCGAGGTTGCGCAGGTGCAGCGCGTGCAGGGTCTCGATGCGCGCCCGCAGGTCGGCGGGCATCCGCTCGAGCGCGCGCACGGCGTTGGCGAACAACGTGGGGACGGCGTCGGGCGCGACCTCTTGCGCCCAGAGCGACGTGGCGATCCCGGGCCGGAGCCCGTACGTACCGTCCTGGTGCCAGATCAGCCGTGCCGTGCCCGTCCTCGGCGCCGGCTCCCCGGCTGCGGTGATGTTGGTGACGAACGTCTCCTGCATCCCGTCGGCCCTCGTGTGGAGCGGGCCGAAGTTCCCGACGAACCGGCTCTGGTCGTCGGCAGTGACGTCCTGGCCGCGCACGAGGAGCAGGTGGTGCTCGCAGAAGTGCTCGCGCAGCTCCGCCTGTTCCGCGGGGGTGCACGGCCGTGCGATGTCGAAGTCGTACAGCTCCGCTCCGAGCGCCTCCGACAGGGGCACGACTCGCATCAGCAACTCCTGGTCACGACGGTCGGGAGTCTACGACTCGCCGCCGCGCCGACTCCCGGCTCGGAGCCCCGAACGCGTGGGAGGAGCAGTCGTGCAACAGTGGGATGCCATGGACGACGACGCCTTCGCCTATCTCGCCATCCAGCGGTTGCAGCGCGCCTATGCCGACATCGCGACCCGGCAGGCCTGGAGCGAAGTGACGGCGATCGCGACACCCGACGCGCAGTTCACGTTCGACACGCGCTCGGGGACGGTCTTCGAGGTCGACGGACCGATCGAGTTCGGTGCGTTCGGCGCGAAGATGAACCAGCGCTTCACCTTCTACGAGTACATCCCCTTGAACTTCGTCGTGGCGATCGGCACCGACGGCACTGCTCGCGGGCGCTCCTACTCGCTCGAGGTCGCCGAGGACGGCGAGACCGGCGACTGGAACGAGTTCTACGGTCTGTACGAGGACGAGTATGCGGTCTTCGAGGGCACGTGGCGCTTCGCTCGACGCGACTACCGCACGTACGGGCGACGCACCGCCGGTCGGCTCCAGGCGTTTCCGCTCGAGCCGCCGCCCCGCTGACCGGCCGGGTGTTGCCACACCGAGATGTGCTTCGTGCTCTCGCTCGTGAACGGCGAGCGGTCCCAATCACCCCAGCGCTCCTGCAGCGTGAGTCCGGCGATCCGGGCTATGAGGTCGAGCTCGGCCGGCCAGGCGTAACGAAAGGGGCTGTCGAAGCGCGCGACCTGGGTACCGGTGATGAAGTAGTGGCGCGAGACGCCTTGTTGCGTCGCGACGTCGATCTCGTCCCAGCCGAGATGCGATTCGCCGACCGCGAACGGCAGTGCCAGCGCACCCGGCGGGAACCGCTGCAGGTCGGGGAGCCACAACTCGATGACGAAGCGCCCGCCCGGCGCGAGGTGCGCGGCGGCGTTCCGGAAGCATTCGACCTGCTCGTCTTGCGTCGTCAAGTTCGAGATGGCGTTGAACACGAGATAGACGAGTGAGAACTCCCCGGGCACCTTCGTGGTCGCAAAGTCTCCGATCGTCACCCCGATGGTTTCCGATCCCGTCTTCGCGCGCAGCTGCGCCACCATGTCGGCGGAGATGTCGATGCCGTGCACCTCGACACCTCGTCCGCTGAGTGGCAGCGCCACGCGGCCGGTGCCGATCCCGAACTCGAGCGCCCGTCCGCCGCGCGCCGCGTCGGCAAGGAAGCCGACGGCCGGGTCGAGAACGCTCGGGACGTACATGTCCCGGGAGCCGTCGTCGTAGCCCTCGGCAGCACGTCCGACGAAGATGTTGTGAGGCACGACGACGACTGTGACAGATCCGGCGCGGTGGTCACCGGCCTTTTCCGCGGTGACCGGCACGGCCCGGGCACGTCACTGCAGGAGCGCGTCGAGGGACGAAGACTCGGGTATGGACAGGCGACCCCTGGCCGCGAACCCCCGCACGATGACTTCCCAACTCGGCCTCGACGCGATGAGCGCCCGCAGTTCCGCACGGCCGCCCTCGACGTCACCGACCGCGAGGAGTGCGCGGGCGCGGAGAAAGCGCATGTTGGACTCGCCGGGCACTGCCGCGAGCGCGTCGTCGACTTCGCGGAGTGCGACGTGCGCGTCACCTCCGATCGTGAGCACCGCGTTCGCCCGGGAGAACCGGTCGAAGGCCTCGGAGGCATTCACCAGGCGGCGCAGTTCTCGGAGGGGTTCGACGGCGGAATCGACGCGAAGATCGACGAGCGGCGTCGCCCATGGGTCGCGGCGCGCTCCGGCGACGACCAACAGCGCGGCCGACATCATGCCGCGGGCGTCGCCACCGGCGGACTGTCCGGCGTCGAGTGCCGCGAGCAACCGGCGGGGAAAGGACTCGGTCGAGGTGCCGAAGGCTTCGGCCATCGCGGGCCAGACCTCCGCGCTCGCCATCATGTTCGCCTGCACCGTGAACCCGTCCGCGAGGAGGTGACCTGCGAGTTCGATGCACTCCTCGCCCGTCGACGCCGCCACGCTGCCGTCCGCGGCCACCACGCCGACCTGGCGGAGGAACGGGGATTCGTCTGCGGCTCGCGCGATCGCGAGAGCGTCGGCGGCTGATGCACCGGCCTCCAGCGCGTCGAGGCACCGAGGCCCGTACGCCGGCTCACCGGTCGCCTGGGTCGCGACGGCGCCGATCCCGGCCCGCGCCCACGGCGCGACGGTGCCCACCGCGAACATGCATGTCTGGACCGCGATACCCATTGCCCCGGTAACCGGATCGCGAGCAACGATCGAATACGTCATCGTCACCTCCCTGCATGTGTTCACGCGCGTGCGGTCGTCGAAAATACACACGGTGCGTTGCCCTCGGCCACGGAACGCGCACCCGCTGAGACTGGACTCCTCGGCGGCGCGACATAGAGTGCCGCTCGAGCGACGCGAGCAGCGAAGCGGCAGGTGAGGAGAGCGATGACGGACGGCACGGTCGCGCTCGGTGTGCTGTTGCCGATGGCGCCGGGGCAGACCACGTCGGGAAACTTTCTGCGCGAGTGGGCGGGTGTCGTCGAGGAGTGCGGAGTGGAGTCCGTGTGGGGCGTCGAGCACGTGGTCGTCGCGCACGACTACGACCCGAAGTACCCGTACTCCGACGACGGGCAGATCCCGGGAGCGACGGGCGGCGCCGCCGGGGCTCTCTCGATGCCCGATCCGCTGGAAACGCTCGCCTTCGTCGCCGCCGTGTCACGGTCCGTGAACCTCGGGACGGCGGTCGTGATCGCGCCGCTCCACAGCCCGGCGGTGCTGGCGAAACGCGTGTCCACCATCGACAACCTCTCGGGTGGGCGGGTGCTGCTCGGGCTCGGGATCGGTTGGCAGCGCGAGGAGTACGGGGCCGTCGGCGTGCCGTTCCGCGATCGCGGCACCCGCCTCGAGGAGTGCATCGGCGCCATGCGCGCCTTGTGGACCGAGGCGCCGGCCACCTTTCACGGCGAGCACTTCGCGTTCGACCGTGTGTACTCGTCGCCGCGACCAGCACGAGGTCCGGTACCGATCGTGCTCGGCGGGAACAGTGCGCCGGCAGTCGAGCGCGTCGGGCGGATCGGCGACGGGTGGTTCCCGTTCACGATCGGCCCCGACGAATTCGCCGCTTCGGTCCGCAGGCTGCGCGAAGTGGCGGCGGCGACCGGGCGCGACCCCGACGCGATCGAGATCACCGCCTGGCCCGGAAGCCATGACGCTTCTTCGGAGCTCGACGTCGACTACGTGCGGCGCTTCGTCGCCGCGGGAGCCCGTCGCGTCCTGATCAGCCCGTACGTCTCGCGCGGTGGCGGCTTCCGAGGGCTACGCGAACAGATCCACGCGTACCGCGACGGAGTGCTCGAGAAGGTCTGAGCCCGGCCGACGCGCAGGTCGACGATCCGTCGTTCCACGTCGTGGCTGCCCGAGCCCCGGCCGGATCCGGGAATCGCAGGGAATGTAGCGGAGAGGTGACAGCGATCTGACCTTCGCGTGCCACGGAAGGATCGAGTCGGCCGTGGTCCCACGCGTGGCGTTTCGCCACCATGACCGCATGACCAATGACGAGATCGTGCGGGCAGCGATAGGAGTCGGGGCAGGACGTTCCGCGCCGACCGCCTCGACACGCAGCCTCCCGATCGCGGTGACCGAGGTACTCGCCGGCTACGTGCGCGATGAGCTCGCGGCACGCGCGTCCGGTACCTGGCTGTGAGGACCCGCGTCGTCGACCGGTGTTGCAGGAGGAGTGGTCCATGAAGTCGTTGCTCCATGCTTGTCTCTCGGTCCTGACGCTCGCGGCACTCGGCTCGGTGCCAGCGGTCGCGGCGACGTCCGATCACGCGTTGCACGGAACGCTCGACACGACCGCCGAGCTCGTCGCCCCGCCGACCGAAGGGGCGTGCGGCGCCGCCCTCGCCGACAGCAAGTCGAGCACCGCCCAGGTCGTCGCGGCTTGCTCGAACGATCCCCACTACGTCGAGTGGATCGCGGCCACCGCGAAGGGTGCCAAGTGCTCGAGCGACGACGCGACCATCCGCACCGGAACCCAGGTCGTCGTCCGCAACGCGAAGCACGAGCTCGTGGCGCTGACGCACCTCGGCACGGGCATCTACACGAAGGACCAGGGTGACGTGTGCCGATTCGGCTTCACCACGAAGGTTCCCGACAGCCGCTCGTACGAAGTCGAGGTCGGCGATCAGGGGTTCGTCACCTTCTCCGAGCAGCAACTCCAGCGGCACGCCTGGTACGCGCCGCTGAGGGTCCGCGGCTAGCAGTTGGGGATCGTTCCCGACCTGTTCAACGACCGGCAGACGCGAGCGCGAGGTCCTCGCGGAGGAGCGCGTCGACGGCGTCGGGGTCGGGTTCCTCGGCCGGCCGCAGGTAGCCGCTACGCGCGTCCCAGTTGGCGACGAGCCGGGGGTCGAGTTCGTGCGTGCGGCCGGTGACGTCGTCGAAGGTCGGACCGATCCGCTCGGCGATCGCCGCGAGTCGTGCCCGGTCCAGTCCCAGCACCCGGATCGGGTTCTCGCCGAGCACGAGTCGCAGCTCGTCCTCGGGGAGGCCCGCGAACGCGTCCCCGAGCCAGTCCCTGGTGTTGGGCCACGTACCCTCGGCGTGGGGGTAGTCGCGGCCGAAGAAGATGGTGTCCACGCCGAGCTCGTGGCGCATGGCGACCTCGGCCTTGTGCACGAACGACAACGACATGAGGCAGTGTTCCTGCCAGTACTCGCTCGGCCTTCTCCGGGCGGGCACGTGGTCGCGAGCCTGCTCGTAGGCGGCGTCGAGGTGCCGCAGCGTCTGCGGCAGCCAGTCGCCCCGGACCTCGGTCATGATCAGCTCGAGTCGCGGGTGCCGGTCGAAGAGGCCACCGAGCATCAGTTGCCACATCACGCGGCGCGGCCGCAGATCCTTGGAGAAGAAGCGTGGGGCGTTGTTGATGATCTCCGACAACAGGTCGGTCCGACCGGCGGCTTCCATCTCGCGCTGCAGGTCCTCGATCCTGTGCAGGAACTCGCACTGTTCCTGGCCATAGCCCGCGTGCACGGCGACGGGGAGCGCGAGGTCCTCGCACGCCGACCAGAACGGATCGAAGTACGGGTCGTTCGGGGCGGGCAGGTCGGGGCGGGCCCAGTAGCCGGGTACGTATGCGCCCGCGAAGCCGTGGTCGGCGATCCACTCGAGCTCGGCCAGCATCGCGTCGATGTCGACCGCGCTCGCGGGATCACCGACGACCAGGATGCGATCCTGCGCCGGGCCGAACACGTCGGTCGCGTAGCGGTGGTAGGCGCGTACACCCGCGGCCACGACGTCCGGCGGGTACCGGCGGAACTGCGGGCTCAGTGGGCTGATCGCCCGCGGGTCGCCGAGGTACACCATCTCGGCCGCGATTCCCTCCCGGTCCATCTCCGCCAGACGGCGGTCGGCGTCCCAGGCGCCCTCGTACCCGCCGGCTGCCCAGACCCCGTCGGTGTCGATGACTTCGAGCAGCTCCGGGGAGAAGTTGGCGAACACGCCGAGGAGCTCCGTGTAGCGCCCGTTGTCCTCGTGCATCTCCGGGAGGTGGTCGTGGTACTTGCGCTCGAGGTAGCGAGGCCACGCATCCGGTGGCACGGTCGCGTGGGAATCACCCGACACCACGATCAACCGGTCCATGCCACCCCCGGGCTCAAATCCGCTCGCGCGCCATGCTACGTCGCACGCTCTCGTGTCGGATCCGCGCGTACCCGTCACCGGCGCCCGCGGTGTCGCTCTCACACGACGGCACCGCCGTTCACGCCGATCACCTGACCGGTGATGTAGCTCGCCTCGTCGGAGCACAGGAACGCGCACGCAGCCGCGATGTCGTCGACCGTCCCGAGACGGCCTCTCGGGACGCGCGCCGCGACCTCCGGAGCGCTGGGAATGTCACGCGCCGCCTCCGCGGCGCGGCTCATGGGTGTGTCGACGAAGAACGGCGGGATGCTGTTGGCGGTGATGCCGTGCGCCGCGTACTCGCGGGCGACGGTCTTCGTGAGGGCGATGACGCCGCCCTTCGACGCGGCGTAGTGGCCTTGCCGCGGTGACCCGATCTGGCCCGCCGACGACGCGATGGTGACGATGCGACCCCAACCGCCGCTCACCATGTCGGGGATCGCAGCCTGGAGGCACAGGAACGTACCGGTGAGGTTCACCGCGATGATCCGGTTCCACGCGTCGAGGCCGATGTCGGTGAACGAAGAGAACTCGGCGATCCCCGCGCTCGTCACCATGATCTCGACGGCTCCGAGCCCGGCGCGGACGGCCGCGAGCGCGTGGTCGACGGCACTCTGGTGCGACACGTCGACCGCGCACGCCAGCGCCTCCACGCCGTCGCCGCGCAAGCCGTCGGCCGCTCGTTCGGCGGCGGCGCCGTCGACGTCGAGCACCGCGACGCGGTGCCCCCGCCCACCCAGGTGCCGGCACACCGCCAGACCGATGCCCGACCCGCCTCCGGTGACCACCGCCACGCGACTCACCCGTCCCGCCCCCGCGTCAGAGCTCCGGGCAGACGGTGCCGAGGAGCTCCAACGTCCGGCGGCGCGACTCGAGGCGCGCGTCGGCGTCGTCGCCGAACGGCACCGCTCGAGCCGCGAGATCCGTGACGCCGGCGTCGCGGAAGCGCCGCAGCCGCGTCACGATCGCCGACTCGTCGCCGACGGCCATGATGTCGTCGATCTCCTCCGCGTCGCCGTGCTGGAGCAGGCGCTCGTAGTTCGGTGAGAAGTCCGCGTGCCCGAGCACGTCGCGCGCACGGGCGCGCACCGCGTCGATCTCCCCTTCGCTGCACAGCGTGACGGGCACGCCGGCGACGATGCGCGGTGCTGGTCGCCCCGCCTCGGAGGCGGCCTTGGTGATGCGGGGGACGACGTGCTCGGCGATGGCTCGCTCGTCGGCCATCCAGAGGATGGTCCCGGCCGTGCGTTCACCCGCGAGGCGCAGCATCACCGGAGCGAGCGCGGAGACGAGGATCGGCATCGGGACGGGATCCAGGACGTCCATGGGGCTGTGGACGCGGTACGTGTCGTTCTCGACGTCGACGGCGCCGGGGCCGGCGAAGGCGGCGTCCAACACCGCGAGGTAATCGCGCATCAGCGCCGCCGGTCGCTCGTACGCCAGGCCGAGCTGCCCCTCGACCAGCCAGTGGTGCGACGGTCCGAGCCCGAGGGTGAACCGGCCCCCGCACGCCGACTGCGTGGTGAGGGCCTGCTGCGCCATGGGGATCGGGTGACGCGTCTGCACCGGCACCACCGCGCTCGCGAGCTCGATGCGCTCGGTGGCCCGGCCGACGACGGCGATCGCGGTGAGCGCATCGAGGTAGCCGGGGACCTGGGGCACCCACACCGACGTGAACCCCGCGCGCTCGGCGCCCTGCACGTCGGTCACCAACCCGTCGAGCCGGCCGGCGCGCGAGCGCTCACGGTCGGAGCCGATCATCAATCCGATGCGCATGTCGTGCTCTCCAGGAGCTCGGACGGGGCGAGCGTCATCCGGAGTCTTCCACCTCGACCGACGGGAGCGGAGGGGGGCGGCGGCCGCTCCACGGCTGGAGCTCCTCCAGCGCGGCCGCGACGCGGAGGATCGTCGCTTCGTCGCCGAAGCGGCCCATCACCTGGAGACCGACGGGCAAACCGGAGACGTCGCCGCAGGGCACGGACACCGAGGGTGTACCGGTCATGTTCGTGAGATAGGTGTAGGCGATCCACTCGTCCATGGGCACCGGCCACTGCCATCCCGGCGGGATCTTCGGCGCCACACGGCCGAACGTCGGGCTCAGGAGAACGTCGTAACGCTCGAAGCACGCGGAGAAGTTGCGCCGGATGCGTTCGGCCTCCGCGCGGGCGCGGGCGAGCTCGTCGTCGCGGTGGGGAGTGGCTTCGGGACTCGCCCCGGTATTGGAAGGATCGAAGAAGAAGCCCGAGAGCAACGCGGCCTTCTCGGGGTCGTCGAAGAACGACCGGAGCAGGGCCACGAACTCGTCGGTCTGCTCGAGGACGACGATGAGCCAACGCGCGTCGTCGAGCGCGCTGCCGAGCTCCTCGACACGAGCACCCGCTCCCGCGAGCGCGAAGGCGGTACGTGCCGCGGCCTCGATCACGGCCGGCTCGTGGACCGGGAGGTGACCGAAGTCCGGAGTCCACGCCATCCGCAACCCTTCGATGCCGGCGTCGAGCGAGTGCGCGAACGCCGGAGCCGGCCCGGGAATGCTGCGCGACTCGCGCGGGTCCGCGCCCGCGATCACTTCGAGCATCAAGGCGTTGTCGCGCACATCGCGCGAGATCGGGCCGGCACGCGAGGCAGGCGTCTCGGCGATCGTGCCGTATCCGGGGACCCGGCCGAGGGACGGGAGGAGACCCACGACCCCGCAGAGCGCCGCCGGTAGCCGGACCGATCCGCCGCCGTCGGTCCCGACCGCGATGGGGGTCGACCCCGCAGCGACGCTCGCGGCGGCGCCCCCACTCGACGCGCCCGGGATGCGCGTGGGATCCCAAGGATTCACACACTCGGGCTGGAGGCGGTTGACGGTACGCCCGAACGCGCAGAACTCCGGTGTGTTGGTCTTGCCGACGAGCACGGTGCCGGCGGCGTGGAGCCGCTCGGCCACGACCGAGTCCTCGGCGGGCACGAAGTCCTCGAAGTGCAACGACCCGCACGTGGTGCGGACGCCCTTCGTCCACAGGCAGTCCTTGATCGAGACCGGCACGCCGTGGAGCGGACCGAGGTCGTCTCCGCGCATCACCGCGACCTCGGCCGCACGTGCCTGCGCCCGTGCCACCTCGGGCGTGACGGTGAGGAACGCATGGAGTGTCCCGTCGAGACGATCGATCCGACCGAGGGCCAGCTCGGTCACCTCGACGGGCGACACCCGTTTGGCGGCGATCTCCTGCGCGATGCGCCACGCGGGGAGCCAGAGCAGCTCGTCGTCGCTCGTGGGTTCCACGAGCGACGACAGTACCGACGCTCGGGTCGTGCCGCGTCAGGACGCGAGCCGCTCCTCCATCGTCGCCTGCAGCCGCTCCCCGAGCTCGGGGATCTCGGCCACGAGGCCCGTGAACTCCGGCCGGCTCGCCACCCGGGCGCGGACCGGGGTCTGCGCGATGAGCGTGGCGGTACGCCGGCGCCCACCGAGCAGGGCGATCTCACCGAGAGGTGCTCCCGGGCCACGGGTCGCGACGAGCTTGCGGTCCTGGACGACCTCCACTCGACCGTCGAGCAGGATGAAGAACTCCGCACCGGGGAGGCCCTGCTGCGCCAGGTACTCGCCCGCGGGCAGCTCCACCGGGGTCGAGAGCCGATCGACCAGCGCGAGCTGTCGCGACGAAAGCCCGCGGAGCAGCGGGACCTCTGCGAGCTCGCGGTCGATTCGGTTTCGGTAGCGGCGCACGACTGTTCTCCTCCTTGTACTCGAGCACTCCAGGTTAGGAAATCGTCGACGCCGTCCACGAACGGTTTTCGCGATCGTCGGTCAGGCGGGGTTGCCGTCGCCTTGCCGCATTGCGGCCGGACGTCGACGAGCGCAGAGCGGATGCCGCCGAGCGCGTTGTTGTGCGCGTCGCGCGCACCGAACGGCGAGAGGGAGGGTTCGGCTCCGAAGGCTCGCGTAGAGTCCTTTCGTCATGGAGGACGCCGACGCCGCGCCGGTGCGCCCGCTGCCCGAGGTCACCCCGGAGAACGAGTACCACTGGACCGCCGGCCGCGACGGAGTGCTGCGCGTGCAGCGCAGCGTGCCGTGCGGGGCGCTGCTGTTCCCACCCGTCCCGGTCTGCCCATACTGCGGTTCGACCGAGATCGAGGTGATCGAGGTGTCGGGGAGGGGGACCGTCGTCGGGTGCACGGTGAACGTGCACCAGTGGTTCCCCACGATGCCGCCCCCGTACGCGATCGCGATCGTCGCGCTCGAGGAGGACGATCGCGTCCGCCTCACCACCAACGTCGTGGGGTGCGATGCACACGACGTGCACGTGGGCATGCGCGTGGCGGTGCAGTTCGAGCGGCAGGACGACGTGTGGTTCCCGGTGTTCGCGCCGAGCGGAGACCCCGAACCCGGTCCCCTGCCGGCCGAGGACGCGAGCGCGTGGCAGGTGCGGCCGATGGCGTCGCCGCACAAGTTCGAGGACCGCGTGGCGATCACGGGCATCGGCATGTCGGAGGTCGGGCGCCGCCTCATGCGCGACCCGCTCGGTCTCACCGTCGAGGCGTGCCGGCGGGCGATCGCCGACGCCGGGCTCGAGCCTGCGGACATCGACGGCCTGTCGACCTACCCGGGCGGCGGTGTGGGTGCCGGCCACGCAGAAGGCGGCGTCAGCGCGCTCGAGTTCGCGATGCGGCTGCGTCCCACGTGGTTCAACGGCGGCATCGAGACGCCCGGGCAGTCGGGCGCGATCGTGAACGCGATGCTCGCGGTGGCGTCCGGCCTCTGCCGGCACGTCCTCTGCTTCCGGACGGTCTGGGAGTCGACCCACGCGGAGCTCCAACGTCACGGTCGGGCCGCGCCTCGCGGTGGCCGGATCGGCGGCGACATGCAGTGGCGCATCCCCTTCGGTGCCGCCTCCGCGGCGAACTGGATCGCGATGAACGCGTCGCTCCACATGCACCGTTACGGCACGCCACGCGAGGCACTCGGGTGGATCGTGCTCACGGCACGCGCGCACGCGGCGCGCAACCCGACCGCGATCTACCGCGATCCCTTGACGATGGACGACTACCTCTCGGCGCGCATGATCACCACCCCGTTCGGGCTCTACGACTGCGACGTGCCGTGTGACGGCGCGACGGCGGTGATCGTGTCGGCCGTCGACCCGGCCCGCGACCTCGCGTCGACGCCCGTGTTCGTCGAGGCGGTGGGCACCCAGATCACGGAACCGGTGTCGTGGGACCAGGGGACGCTCGAGCACGAGCCGATGCTCGCGGGCCCGGCGTCGCACCTGTGGTCGCGCACGGACGCGCGGCAGGCCGACGTCGACGTCGCCCTGCTCTACGACGGCTTCTCGTTCAACTGCCTGTCGTGGATCGAGTCACTGGGTTTCTGCGGCGCGGGTGAGGGCGGCGACTTCGTCGCAGGCGGGAAGCGCCTCGCGCTCGACGGCGAGTTGCCGCTCAACCCCCACGGCGGGCAGCTGTCGGCGGGACGGCTGCACGGCTTCGGGTTCCTGCACGAGGCGATCGTCCAGCTGCGCGGCGACGGTGGCGAACGCCAGGTCGACGGCGCGCGTCTCGCCGTGGTGAGCACGGGCGGGGGCACCCCGGGCGGGTGCCTCCTCCTCCGCGCCGGCTGACGCCGGCGTACCGCCGCCGTCGCCATTCGGTGAAGCGCACGCCGTCACCTGGGCGGTCAGCGCTCCGATGAACCGGTCGGATCCGGCTCCGGCTCGGCGCCGGACGACCCGACGACGACCCGGACGCGGCCGAGGTTCACGACGCGCCCGTGCGGGTTGTCGATCTGCCCGAGTCGCTGCGAGGTGACGCGGAGCGCGGGGAAGTAGGTGCCGGGCGTGGTGAACGCGTACTCGCGCGCGATGTTCGTGGACTCGTAGGACACGTCCTCGTTGGTGAACGGCTCGGCGACGGGGAAGTCGCCGTCGCCCTCGAAGTCCCACTCGGCCGCGATGATCGTGCCGGTTCCCGGCGGCACCTCCACCAGCGCCGAGAACTCGACCGCTTCCCCGACCGCGACCTCGGCGCGCTCCCGACCGTTGGCGGTGAGGTGGACGACGGGCTGGATGCCGTGGCGAGCCGCGGCCGTGGCGGGCAGCCGGATCTGCCCGTCGTCGAGCTCGTACGCCGTGCTGGGTGGCGGCGCAATTCCCTGCTCGACCCACGCCGCGAGGTCGCGGAGCGCCTGCTCCAGGACGCCCCGGTAGTTCACGACGCGCGTGGCGCGGTGGGGGTGGGTGTCCATGGGCGGCATGACCGCCGGGTCGCCGTGCATGGCGTGGTCGGTGAACCACACGCGGTACTGGTCGTCGATCCGGTCGCCGAGCACCGATGCGACGCGCCGCCGGTACCAGTCCGCCTGCTGCGGGTACGCGATCTCGTCGAAGAGGCTCTGGACGACGATCATCTTCCCGGCAAAGCGCCCGCTCAGTATCCCCGCGCCGTTGTTGCGCACGAAGCGCGGGCCGAGCAGCTCCGGTCGTTGCGGGTACACGGGCCGTCCCGCGACGCGGAACTGGTCCCACTCGGGGTACTCCTCGTCGGGCACCTGGTGGCGGTGGTACGTCTGGAACGCGAGGTACGGGGTGTTGTCGACGACGACGTCGTCGCCGACCGCGACCCCGCGCAGGTGCTCGAACTCCTCCTGACCGATCCCGGTCGCCAGGTGATCACCACGACGGCCCGAGATCCACACGTGGTGGCCCGACGCCGCGCCGGTGGTGAAGCGCAACATCGCGCCCGTGAGGTCGGCGTCGGGCACTTCCTCGAGGCGGTAGGCGACCGGGACGTCGTCGACGTGCAGCCCGCGCAGCGCCATCGGGATCGGCAGGCCCAGCTCTGCCGCCGCGGCCGGCAGCACGAGCTCGACGATCCTCGTCTTGTGCACCACCTTGGCGTCGAGCAGCGACGCGGTGGGGTCCGCGCCCGAGTAGCCGGGCACGGTCCAGAAGTCGTCGAAGTACGCCGGGTCCCACGTCGCGAAGTGGTCGAACAGCCCGGCCCACACGGTCGTGTACTGGAGGCGGACGCGCTCGGCGTCGAACCAGGCCTGCGGCGGGAACCCCATCCGGGTCACCTCGGCCAGCGCGTCGCGTTCCTCCTCGGTCAACCCGGCGAACATGTCGCCGTTCCCGCCGGGTTCCAGCGCGTCGACGATCTGCGGGACCCGGTCGTGCAACACGCGGAAGGCGTGGGCCTGCACCGAGAACATGCTCGGCATGCTCATCATCGTCCCGTGGATGTACGGCACCGCACCGTCCCACACGGCGGGCTCGTTCTCGATGCACGCCAGTGTGCGGTACGCGCCGCCACTGCCCCCGAACACGTACCCGTAGGGGCGGTGTTCTCCGTACTGTTCCGATGCGAGCGCGCGTGAGTACGTGGCCACCGCCGCGCTCGCGCGGTATCCGGCAACCGTCGAGTCCTCGCCGCGCAGCGCGCGGCGGAACCGGCCCATGTTCGACTCGATCAGGTAGCCGCCGCTGGCGACCGCGAACTCGACGTAGCCGAGGAACGCGCCCTCCGTCGCGCCGTGCTCCGACCCGGGCACCGGGCTCACGGGATGGAAGAACCGGCCCTGGTAGCGCGTCTCCTCGGGGAAGTACACGGAGAACCGGCAGTCGGTGCCGGTGAAGCCACCGTGGACGTACCGGTGCCGCACCGGCTCGTCGTGCCACTCGTCGACGTCCACGAACGGCTCCGTGAACATCGGATCGGTCAGCCCGGTGCCGCGCATGACGTTCATCGCTTCGTTGCTACTCGACGACGACCCGGACGCGCCCCAGGTTCTCGATGCGGGCGTGCGGCTTGCGAGTGCTGCTGTTCCGCTGCGTGCGTACTCGGAGCGCCGGGAAGTAGGTGCCCGGTTCGCCGAACGCGTGGCGGGCGGAGACGCGGAGGAAGCTGCACGACCCGTCGAGGACGGAGGAGCTCACGGCGAACTCGCCCGAGCCGTCGAAGTCCCACTCGGCGGACACCACCGTGCCCGTCCCCGGTGGAACCTCGACCACCGCGGCGAACTGCACCTCCTCGCCCACTTCGACCTCCGCGCGCGCACCGCCGTTCGCGGTCGCCTCGACGGTCGGTTGCACACCCATGCGTTCGGACGCGTTGGCCGGCACGAACACCTGGCCGTCGATCACCTCGTAGGCAGTGCTCGCGGGCGGAGCCTCGCCGTGCTCGACCCACGCCGCGAGGTCGCGCAGCGCCTGCTCGAGGACGCCGCCGTAATTGACGAGACGGGTCGTGCGCACCGGCCGCGGGTCGTCGGGCATCACGTGCGGGGCCATGTGCATCGCGTGGTCGACGTACCAGAGGCGGAACCTCTCGTCGGCGTCGGGCTGCACCCTGTGAACCAGGTCGTCGTACCAGGCCGCCTGCCACGGGTAGGCGGCTTCGTCCATGAGGTTCTCGACCACGATCACCTTGCCGGAGAACCGGCCGCTCTGGATCGACCCCGCCCCGGGGAGGCTGAACTGTGCGCCGATCACGTTGGGTCGCTGGGGGTACACGGGCCGGCCGGCGACGCAGAACTGGTTCCACACCGGGAAGTCCGGGTGGACCTGGTGCCGGTGGTAGGTCTGGAAGGCGAGGTAGACGGAGTTGTCGATCAGGACCTCGTCGCCGGCCGCGACGCCGGACAGCGCCGCGAACTCCGTCTCGCCCTGGCCGGTCACGACGATGTCGCCCTGCGCGCTGATGATCCAGAAGTTGTGACCCGCGGCCTTCCCGCTCGTCATCGACAGCATCGCGCCCATGAGGCTCCCGTCCGGGAGCCCGTCGAGCTGCAGCGCGATCGGGATGTCTGCCATCGTCTCGGTGCGGAAGATCGCGACACCGGTGCCGAGCCCGTACTCCTCGGCCTCGTCGGCCATGATCGGCTTCACCACGGTGGTCTTGTGCTGGATGCGGGCCCGGAGGAGCGATTCCGTCGGGTTCGCCCCGAGGTACCCGGGCACGTTCCAGAAGTCCTCGAAGTAGTCGGGGTCGTACTTGATCATGTTGTTGCCGAGCATCGACCACACGCCGGTGTAGCCCTGCGCGATCCGCTTCACGTCGAACCAGGCCCGGGGCGGGAACCCCATGCGCGTCACTTCCTCGAGCGCCTCGCGCTCCTCGGCGCTCAGCCCCGCGTACATGTCACCGCTCCCGCCGGGGTCGACGGCGTCGACGATCTGCGGGAACTTCTCCCAGAGGATGCGCATGGCGTGCGCCTGCACGGAGAACACGTTCGGCAGCGCCACCGGGCTCCCGATGATGAAGGGCACGCCTCCGTCCCAGACGTCGGTGTTCTCCATGCAGCTCATGGTCTTGAAGCCGCCGCCGCTGCCGCCGTAGCAGTAGCCGTAGGGCCGGTGCTCGCCGTACATCTCGGCGGCGAGCATGCGCGAGTACTCGGCCGCCGCCGCGCTCGCCCGGTACCCGGTGACGGTTCCGTCCTCGCCGGGGAACGGGGTGAGGGAGCCGAGGTTCGACTCCACCATGTACGCGCCGCTGTCGACCGCGAACGCGATCGAACCGCCCATGCCCTGGAGCATCGAGCTGCCGAACGCGTGCTCGGTACCCGACACCGCGAGGATCGGTTGGAAGAAGCGGCCGCCGTACTGCTCCGCGGGCGGGAAGTAACAGGAGAACCGGAGGTCGGTTCCCTCGAAGCCGCCGTGTACATAGCGGTGGCGCACCGGGTCGTCCCGCCACTCGTCGACGTCGACGTAGGGCGTGGTGTAGTCGGGGTCCTTCGGGGTCGTCGTCGGCCGCACGGCGCTCATGGCCCACCTCGTCGGTTCCGCCACCCTGACGGCGGCGCGTGCCGCGAATTGCACTCGCGGCCGAGGGCGAACTGTCAAGTCGATCGCGCGGGCCGACCGTCGGCTACGCGAGGAGGACGCCACCGTCGACGGTGAGCACCTGGCCGGTGACGAACGCGGCGGCGTCCGACGCGAGGTAGACCACCGCGGCGCCGATCTCGGCCGGGAACGCGGTCTGGCGCGGCAGGTTCGTGCGGCGCCCGATGGTCGCGAGCTCGTCGGCGCGCGCCGCCGCGGCACGCGCGATCACACCATTGGGATGCCAACGGCTGCCGGTGCTGACGTCGTGTTCCCAGTCATCGGGGTACGTGCCGTAGGGCGCGACGGCGTTCACCGTGATGCCGTGCGCGCCCACCTCCTTGGCGAGCACTCTCGTGAACGCGTGGACCGCGCCCTTCATCGCCGAGTACACCGCGAGCATCGGGTCGCCGATCAGCCCGGCCGTCGAGCCGATGTTGACGATGCGCCCGCCCGACCGCTCGATCATTCCCGGCAGCACCGCGTGGGTGCAGTTGAGCGTCCCGACGACGTTGAGCGCGATGTCCTGGTTCCACGTCGCCGGGTCCGAGTCGACGAAGTTCGCGAAGTCGACGTTGCCGCCGACGTTGTTGACGAGCACGTCGATCGGTCCGAGGCGATCCTGCACCGCAGTGACCATCTCGTCGACCTGCGTGCGATCGGTGACGTCGGCGGAGCACCACAGCGTGGCCGCGGCGCCACGCACGACGGCCTCGTCGAGCACCCGGCGGCCCTGCGCCTCGTCGCGAGCGACGATCGCGACGTTCGCGCCCTCGGCCGCGAACGCGAGCGTGATCCCGCGTCCGATGTTGGCGTTGCCGCCGGTGACGACCACCGTGCGGCCGGCGAGCCCCGTGTCCATGTCCGACCGCGACTCTATTGTTCGGCGATGGACCACGAACTCGGTACGCCGTTGCTCCGCCTCGAACGCGATGGTTCGATCGCCTGGTGCGTGATCGACCGGCCCGCGGCGCGCAACGCGCTGACGCCGGGCATGTACTACGGCGTCAAGCGGGCCGTGCGTCTCGTGAACACCGACCCGGAGCTCGCGGCGCTGATCATCACCGGCGTCGACGACGTGTTCGCACCCGGCGGTGACCTGGGCGGTCGTTCGGAAGCCGGCGAGACCTGGCCCGACGCGGCCGGCCCCGACGTCCTCCCGTTCCTCGCCATCCGCGACAGCCGGGCGCCGGTGATCGCCGCGGTGAACGGCCTGTGCCAGGGCGGCGGCCTCCTGATCGCGATGATGTCCGACATCGCGGTGGCGAGCGACCGGGCGACCTTTCGCGTGCCGGAGCTGCTGCGCGGCATCCCCGACGCGACCTACGCCGCGATCCTCCCCGCGCACGTGGGCGTCGCGGTCGCGCGCGACCTCCTGCTGTCGGCGCGGCGCTTCGACGCGGCCGAGGCGGTCCGGCTCGGGGTGATCAGCCGGCTCGCGCCGCACGACGAGCTGCGGGCGGCGGCGGTGGAGGCCGCGCGCCAGGTCCTGCAGACCGCACCGGACGCCCGGCTGCACGTGAAGCGCATGCTCAACGAGCACTACGGGACGATCGACTACCAGACCATGTTCTGGGCGCTGGAGCACTCACCCGAGCCGCGCGAGGGGATGCAGGCGTTCATGGAGAAGCGGCAACCGGACTGGATCCCGCCCGACACCTGACCCGTGCTCGCCCGTTCGCCGAATCGATCGGCTTACAGTGCTGGCGCTCGAACGGCTCGCGACCGGGGAGCCGGACCGAGGAAAGGGGCGTCCATGGTGGTCGCAGGCGCGGATCAGGTGTACCGCGAGGTCATGACCGTCGATCCGCCCGAAGCCGTCACGCCGCTCGATCGCGCGACCCGCGACTTCGTGTTCGGCGAGGTGTGGTCGCGACCGGGCCTCTCCCGGCGCGATCGGCGCTGGGTGACGCTCGCGTGCGTCGCCGCGGCCGACGCGCCGGGACCGATCGAGGAGCACGTGTACGCCGCGCTGAACAGCGGCGACATGGAGCTCGAGGCGATGCTCGAGTACGTGTTGCAGTTCGCCGTGTACTGCGGCTGGCCCAAGGCGTCGCACGTCGAAGGAGTGATCCGCCGCCAGTGGGCGCGGGTGCGAGAGGAGCGCGGCGAGCCGGTCACGCCGTGGCCCGTGCTCGACAACGTGACCCTCGGCCCGAACGACTGGGAGCAACGAGTGGCGCGCGGCGCGCAGGAATTTGCCGACGTCAACCTGATCCAGGCGCCGCCACCGGACACGCCGTACACGCACGCCGGGATCCTGAACTTCGTGTTCGGCCACGTTTGGCAACGACCGGGGCTCACCCGTCGCGAGCGCCGCCTCGTCACCATCGCGTGCGTGGCGATCGACGACTCGCCCATGCCTCTGCTGTCGCACGTCACCTCCGCGTTGCACTCGGGTGACGTCACCAAACCCGAGATGGACGAGTTGGTGCTGCAGTTCGCGGCGTACTACGGCTTCGCCAAGGCCGATGCGCTACGCGCGACCGCCGAAGGCGCGTGGGCGCGCAGGGAGCAGTGAGCACGAGGATCGGCGTCAGCTTCGCCCGAGGTACGCCTCTGCGAACGCGCGGAGCTCACGGCCGACGTCGGGCCCCGTCGGCGTGTACATGACTTCACAGAACCCGGCCGCGGCCAGCCGATCGAGCTTGCGGCCGATGCTCGCGCGATCGCCGACCATCGTCTGCACGTCGATGTGGTCGAGCAGCGGGAGGTCACGTTCGGCAAGGTGCGTGACATGGCCTTCGAAGGTGAGCAGGTGGCGTTCGCGCTGCGGCGCGAGCGCTTCGAGCGCAGATCGCCAGTCGGGGCCGCCCGGCAGGGCGTCGACCGCGGTGGGGCCGCCGACCGCGTAGGCGGTGTGCCAGTCGACGACCCGCCACGGGCCGATCGCATGCCGCACCCGAGCGGAGTTCGGCTCCTCGCCGGCATCGAGGACGGTCCCCGACACCATGGTCGCGGTCGGGAGCGCCGGGTGGAGCGGCCCGATCGTGCCGTCGGCGACCTCGGGCGCGCGCTCGTTGCCGCGCGGGCCCATGACGCTGAGCCACAACGGCACGCGGATCGGTCGCGGCGCGGCCATGCCGGGCGAGTGCAGCATGCGAGCCGCCTTGCCGTCGATCACGACGGTCTCCCCGGCGAGCAGGGCGCGCACCGTGGCGGCATAGTCGAACAGCGCGTCGAGTGACATCGCGCGCTGCCCGATCGTCGTGCGCGCCGTGTAGCCGGTGCCGAAGGCGGCGCGGAACCGGCCGCCCGACAGGCGGGCGATGGTGGCGATCCCGGAAGTCATCGCCATGACCGAGCGCTGGGTCGGGACCGAGACGGCCGTGGCGAGACCGATGCGAGAAGTCCGGGTCGCGGCGAGCGCCAGGTGCGCGAACGGGTCCTCCCACAGCGGCGCGGAGTCGAAGATCCACACCCGGGCGTACCCGAGCTCCTCGGCGAGCACGGCCAGGTCCGCGAAGTGGGGGCCGGGTGGGAGCCCGCACGACAGCTCCAGCTCGCTCACGTCGGCCTCTCGCCCATGGGTCACCCGACCGGTCTCTCCCGACAGGTTCACACCTCGTCGCGATGGGAAGCAACCGAACGCGATCGTCGGCCGACCCACCCGCGAGGTGTGGATACGCGAGACTTGTCCGATGCGTACTCTCAGAGATCGACGTCTTGTCGCGATCGCGGCAGGGGTCCTGTCCACCGCGACCGTGCTGACCATGACGACGGGCACCGCGTCCGCCTCGGACGCGAGCCAGGCCAAGGCGCTGCTGATCACCGCGGCCGATGTCGGCGCCGGATACAAGAAGTCCACGAGCAGCCCGAGCCCGGACGTGTTCCCGCAGATCGCCCAGTGCGTCGGGAAGCCCGTCACGGGGCGCAAGGTCACCGTGACCGTCAACGGCCCCGACTTCACCGACCAGCAGACCGGCGCCGTCGTCTCCTCCGAGGTCGACTTCCTGCGCACGGCGGCGATGGTGAAGCAGGACGAGGCGGTGGCGAAGGATTCCAGCTTCCCCGACTGCATCGCGAGCGTCGCCAAGCAACAGCCCGGCGCGAGCGACATCACCTCGATCACCGCGCAGCGGGTCCCCGTGAAGAAGTTCGGTGACTACTCCACCGCGGTCCTCGCCGGCGTGACGGGCACGTCGAACGGCCAGACCTTCACCGCGACGGTGGTGCAGGTCGGAATCCTCAAGGGCCGCGCCGAGGTCCAGGCGAACTTCACGACGAACGGTACGCAGGCCTTCAGCCAGGCGACCGCCGAGAAGATCCTCGCCAAGGTCAACAGCCGGCTCCAGAAGGCCAACGTCTCGTAGCTCGCACGGCGGCATGCGCGAGCGCGGCCGAGGGGATCAGACCCCGGCCGCGGTCACGATGGCGTCGGTGAGGAACCCGGCGACCAGGCCGATGAACATCCCGTACGCGAGGAGATCCATGCGACCCCTCCGACCCGCGACACCGATCAACTGGATCACGACGTAGAGGATCGAGCCGGCGGCGAGGGAGAGGAACACCACCGAGACCACCTCGGACGTGAACGCGTGTCCCACCCCGGTGCCGATGAAGGTGGGCCCGCCGCCGATCGCGCCCATCGCCAGCAGGAAACCCCAGCTCGGGATCACGTGCGACCCGTCGGGTGCGGTGTCGGCGGTGAGCGGTGCGACGATCCCGAACCCCTCGGTGGCGTTGTGCAGCGCGAAGCCGACGACGAGCAACGTGGCCAGCGCGATCTCGCTGCCGGCCGCCGCTTGTCCGATCGCCAACCCTTCGGCGAAGTTGTGCAAGCCGATGCCCACCGCGATCAACAGCGCGAGGCGGCGCGCCGGCGACCACGACGCGAGCCCGGTGCGCCGCGCGGTGGGCTCGATGACCGCCACGCCGCCGCCGCCCGGGACCGGATCGGGGGTGGGCACGCCGTCGGGGTCGAACTCCGGGTCGACGAGCGTGGCGTCCGGATCGTGCGACACCCGATCCATCCACCGCTCGTACGCGACCAGCCCGAGGAGCCCCACCCCGAGGCCGGCGGCCATGAGCGCGCCGTACCCGATCGCCGTCCCCAGGCCGCCGTGGCCCTCGTGGTAGCGGCCGAGCGCGGTGTCGATCGGCTCCCACGCCGCGGACAGCACGTCCCAGACGAGGAACAGCAGGATGCCGACGGCGATCGCGTTCAGGAGTGCCCGCAACGTGGGGGCGGGTCGCCGCATGCGTCCCATCGGCAGGCCGAGCAGGATCGTGACGCCGGCGATGAACCCGAGCAGCAGGGTCTTCTCGAGGCTCATCGCTCCCTCCGACGCAGCGGGCAGGTGAGGCTACCCTCACCCGCGGGCTCCGCCCAACCCGGGCCGGCTCGGGAGGTCCCGGCACTCACGTCGGCTGCGCGCTCCCCGCGAATGGGACACTTGGCCTCGTGCCGGAGTTGCCCTCGGGAACCGTGACGTTCGTCTTCACGGATCTCGAGGGCTCGACGCGCCTGTGGGAGGACCATCCGTCGGCCATGCGAGGAGCGCTGGCGCGCCACGACGAGATCTTGCGTGCGTCGGTGGAACGGCACGGCGGGCATGTCGTGAAGACGACAGGAGACGGGCTGCACGCGGTCTTCTCGCGGGCCCAGGACGCGGTCGCGGCGGCGGTGGGCGGGCAGCAGGCCTTGCGTGCCGAGACCTGGCCGGCGACCGGTCCGTTGCTCGTGCGCGTCGGTATCCACACGTGTGAGGCCGAGCTCCGCGACGGCGACTACTACGGCAGCTCGGTGAACCGCGCCGCCCGGCTGATGAGCGCCGCGCACGGCGGACAGATCGTGCTGTCGGCCGCCACGGAGCAGCTCCTGCACGATGTCGCGCTCCACGATCTGGGTGAGCACCGGCTCCGTGACCTGGATCGTCCCGAACACGTGTACCAGATCGTTGCCGACGGTCTGGCAGTGGAGTTTCCGCCGTTGCGTTCCCTCGACGCGTCGGTCGGCAACGTGCCGGCGCAGCTCACCAGCTTCGTCGGTCGCGTACGCGAGATGGAGCGGCTGCGGGAGCTGGTGCTCGGGCACCGGCTGGTGACGATCACGGGCGTCGGCGGCGTCGGCAAGACCCGACTCGCAGTGGAGCTCGGCGTCGAGTTGGCGGCGGAGTTCCCCGACGGCGTGTGGCTCTGCGAGCTCGCGGCCGTGGAGGAGGGCGGGGCGCTTCCCGAGGTCGTCGCGGTGACCCTCGGCGTCTCCGTACAACAAGGCGTCTCGCCGCGCGACAGCGTGTTGGCGTTCCTTCGCTCCAAGCGAATGCTCCTGGTTCTCGACAACTGTGAACACCTGCTCCGCCCCGTGGCGGAGCTCGTCGCGGCCGTGCTGGCATCCGGCGCGGGTGTGACCGTGCTCGCGACCAGCCGGGAGGGCCTCGGCATCCTCGGCGAGCACCTGTGGCCGCTCCGTACCCTCGACGTCGACGACGCGCCGGGCGGCCCCGCCGCGGAGCCCGCAAGTGCCGTGATCCTCTTCGGCGACCGGGCGCGCGCGGTGAGCCCGGAATTCGAGATCGACGAGCGGAACGAGCAGGCCGTCCGAGAGATCTGCCGCCGCCTCGACGGCCTGCCGCTCGCCATCGAGCTCGCCGCCGCCCGCACCGGAGCACTGTCCGCCGCGGAGATCGAGAGCCTGCTCGACGAGCGCTTTCGCCTCCTGACCGGCGGGTCGTCGCGAGCGGTCGACCGGCACCACACGCTGCGAGCGGCGATCGACTGGTCCTACTCCCTGCTGGAATCGCGTGAGAGTGTCGTCTTCGGCCGTCTCGGCGTGTTCGCCGGCGGTTTCGACGCCGCGGCCGCCCGCGCCGTCGTGGCAGGGGACGACGTCGACCCGTTCGATGCCGTCGATGCGCTCGGCGAGCTCGTGGCCAAGTCGATGCTGACCGTCGACCGGACGGATCCGGATCGCACTCGGTACGCGCTCCTCGAGACCCTGCGCCAGTACGCACTCGAACGTCTCGACGGCGCCGACGACGCCGACGCACGGCGCCGACGTCACGCGGCCTACTTCGCCGGCTACGCGGAGACGCTCGGGCGCGATCTCGTCACCGCGGGAGAGATCGGCGCCCGCCACCTCGTCGAGCTCGATCTCGACAACTTCCGGAGCGCACTGGGTTGGGCAATCGAGCGCACGGACCCGGACGACGAGATGCTCGCGGTGCGGACGATCTCGTCGCTCGGGCCGCTCGTCTCGAGCTCGCGCGTGTACGGATTCGGCGCGTGGGCCGAGCGCGCGGTGCCGGCCGCGCGCTCGGCTCCCGACGGTCTGCGATTCGCAGTCTTGGGGTCTGCCGCCTTCTCGGCCACCGTTCGCGGCGACCTGGAAGCGGCGAGGGAGTTGACCGACGAGGCCTTCGAGCTCGACCGCACGGCCGACTGCCCGTGGCGGGCGTCGGCGTACACCACCCGGGCGATCATGATGTACGCCGACCTGCAAGCGGCAACGACGTTCCTCGCCGCCGCGGTGGTCGAGCTCGAGACAGTCGGCGACCTCTACGCGGCGATCACCGCGCAGTCGGTGGCCGGACTGTTCGCCGAGTTGAGCGGCGACGCCTCCCGCGCCCGCGAGCACACGGAGCGCGCGCTGGCCGGCGCGCGGGCGCTCGGCAACCCGACGCTTCTCACGATCGCGCTGCTCGGCTGGGCCGTCCCACGGCGGCAGATCGACCCCGAAGGGGCGCGCGCGGCGTTCGAGGAGGGCCTGGGCTGGGTGGAGGCGGGCGCGAGCGACGTCGTCTATCCCGACCTGCTCGAGCAGCTCGCCCGGTTGGAGTGCTCGCTCGGGGACGGCGAGCGGGCGCTGCAGACCATCGGCCGGAGCTTGCGCGTCTCGAGCGCCACGAGCTACCGCCCGGGCGTCCTCGGGACCCTGTGGTACGTGGCGGAAGCGCTGGGCATCCTCGGCCGCGAGCCCGAGGTCGCCGCGGTCGTGCACGGTTTCGCCACGCGTGGCCCCGACGCCGCCCTGGTCCCCGGGGTCGCCGGTCACGAAGCCGAGCTGCACGACCGCGCGCTCGGCGTGGTGCGGGACGCACTCGGCGACGCGCGCTTCGACGAGCTCACCCGACGCGGCGCGTCGATGACCTTCGACAGCGCCGTCGAGTTCACCTTGGCCGAGCTCGACCGCATGACGTCGGGTGCCCGAGCCAGGTGAGCCCCCGAGGAGGCGGAGATGTCGGTCGACGGTACGTGCCGTACCCGGAGCCCGACGACGTGCAGCGAGCGCTCGATCCGGTCGCGCGAGCCGCGTGACGCGGCACGCAGGTCAGGGCACGCCCGGCGCGACGACTCCTGCCTCGTAGGCGATCATCACGAGCTGCGCACGGTCGCGCGCGTAGAGCTTGGTGAGGAGCCGGCTCACGTGTGTCTTCGCGGTCGCGTGCGACATGTGCAGCTCCTCGGCGATCTCGGCGTTCGACAGGCCTCGCGCCACCGCCGCGAGCACCTCACGCTCGCGCGCGGTGAGCACGTCGAGGTCGACCGACGACTCGCTGCGCGTCCGCGCCGGCGCGCGCACGAACTCCTCGACCAGCCGGCGGGTGATGCTCGGCGCGAGCAGCGCCTCGCCGCCGGCGACGACACGAACGGCGGCCACGAGGTCGTCGGGCAGGGTGTCCTTGAGGAGGAAGCCGCTCGCGCCGGCGCGCAGCGAGTCGAACACGTACTCGTCGAGATCGAACGTGGTGAGGATCAGCACCCGCGTCGCGAGGGACTCGTCGGCGGTGATGAGCCGCGTGGCCTCGACACCGTCCATCTCGGGCATCCGGATGTCCATCAGGACGACGTCGGGCTGCTCCCTCGTCACGAGCTCGACCGCTTCCCTGCCGTTCGCGGCTTCGCCGACCACGTCGATGTCGTCCGCGCTCCGCAGCAGGACCGCGAACCCACGCCGCACGAGCGCCTGGTCGTCGGCGACCGCGACGCGGATCACTCCGGCGCCGCCTCGTAGGGCAGGGACGCCGCCACCCGGTATCCGCCTTCGGGTGCCGATCCCGTGGCGATCGTGCCCCCGTACACCGCAACCCGCTCGCGCATTCCGACCAGACCGTGGCCACGGCTCGCGGCGCCGTTCACGCCGCGCCCGTCGTCGGTCACCTCCAGCTGCAGCAGACCGTCGGCGGCGTCGACACGCACCGTGGCGCGGCCGGCGCGCGCGTGGCGGAGCGCGTTGGTGAGCGCCTCCTGCACCACGCGGTACGCCGCCAGCCCCACGCCCGCCGGCACCTGCGCCGTGTCGCCCTCGACCGTCATGGCGACCGGGAGCCCGGCGTCGCTCACCTCCGAGACGAGCTTCGGCAGGTCGGCGAGGCCCGGCGTCGGCGTGTAGGCCGCGTTGCCGTCGGCGTCGCGGAGCACGCCGAGGACCTGGCGGATCTCGGCGAGGCTCGAGCGACTCGCTCGCGAGATGCTCTCGAGCGACCGCTTCGCCTCCGCGGGATCCGAGTCGATCACCTGGATGCCTACCCCGGCCTGGACCGCG
>DASPTH010000315.1:0-16164 GCA_035623515.1 Acidimicrobiia bacterium | reverse complement strand
CCGAGGGTGCCAACGAGCCGGAGGTGTTCGTCGTAGGTGATGATGGCCGGCCATTGGGCTTCGCCGACGTCTTCGCCGCGAAACCGGCGCCGGCCCGCGATCCGGGTCCCGGTGAGGATCGCGTGCAGGCTCACGATCGTCCACTGCCCACCCGACGCAGTTGGAACGTGACGCTGATTCCAATCCGTGGCAATCGAGCGCAGACCCTCGCCGGCGAAGACCCGCTGCATTGCTTCGCGGATCCGATCGGCTTCCGCGGCGACGATGGTGACCCCGTCGCGCTCATACCCATAGGCGCGACGTCCCCCGTGATACTTGCCCGCCGCCGCGGCTTGTTCGCGTTGGCGGCGGATCCGCGCGCTCTTGTGTTCGGACTCGCCCCGGGCGACCGCCCCCACCACCCGGGCGGTCAGACGTCCCGCCGGGGTGGAAAGGTCGTACTCGCCGGTCTGGACCGTCGCCACCGTGGCGGCGGTCGAGTCGATGAGGTCGATGAAGTCCTCCAGTTCGCGGGGCGAGCGATGCAACCGGTCGGGATGCCAGGCCACCACCGCGTCGATCGCGCCCGACTCCAGGTCGCCCAACATCCGTTCGTACTCGGGCCGGGGCTTGCCGCCATAGGCGCTGCGATCGTCGTCCACGTAGACCTCGACGGTCTCCCAGCCCCGCTGGGCGACCAGCGCCCGACAGTCCTGCTCCTGGCGCGAGACCCCTAACCCCTCCCCGCTGCGGTCCTGGGAGATCCGGCAATAGATCCCCACCCCCTCGACCCGCTTCGTCTTCACCACCCGGAAATAGTACTAGAAGGACATGGTCGCCCTCACGATCCTGCCCGACCTCTGGCCCATGGGACCTCTGGCTCTTGTGACCCCTCGGACGGTGGCGGATCGTCGCCAAGTGGCCATCGCCGAACCACCGACCACGGACGCCTCCGCGGTGCTGGCCCCTGTCGTTGCGCACGTCAGGAGACCGGGGTGGCTCCGCCTCCGCAGCCTGGTGCGCAAGGAGTTCATCGAGATACGTCGGGACCGGCGAACGCTCGCGCTGATCGTGGCGGTGCCGATCTTCCTCCTCGTGATCTTCGGTTACGCCGCGCAGTTCGAGGTGCACCACATCGCCACGGAGTTGGTGGGCAACGACTCGCTCCCCCTCCGGACGGCGCTGGCCGAGCACGGCGCGTTCGCAGTCGAGAACGGCGTGGCGCCGAACGTCGCGGCCGCCGAGAACGACATCCGTGACGGGCACGTCGCCGCGGCGGTGGTGGTGAACCGCGAAGGTCGGCCGACGCGGGTCCTGATCGACGGATCCAACCTCTTGGTCGCGATGACCGCCGAACGCAAGCTCGCGGCACTCCAGCAGGGCTCCGCCACGCCGACCCCGCACGTGACCGTCCTGTACAACCCGTCGCTGCGCTCGACGATCTTCATGGTGCCGGGGTTGATCGGGATCATCATGACGCAGGTCGCGTTGGTGCTCACCGCACTCGGAGTCGTGCGCGAACGGGAACGAGGCACGATCGAACAGCTGATGATCACGCCGGTCACGAAGCTCGAGCTGATGATCGGCAAGACCATCCCGTATCTGCTGATCGCGCTCTGCGACCTGTGTGTCGTGCTCCTCGTGAGCTGGCAGATCTTCGGTGTGCCAGTGCGCGGCAGCGTGCTCTTGCTGTTCGGCGAGGCCTTCTTGTTCCTCACCGCGACGCTCGGCATGGGACTGTTGATCTCGACGCTCGCCCGGACCCAGCTCCAGGCGATGCAGATGTCGGTCTTCGTCCAACTGCCACAGATGCTCCTGTCGGGGATCATCTTCCCCCTGGCGGCCATGCCCTGGTCGGTGCGTTGGCTCGGCTACCTCCTCCCACTCACCTACTTCGCGTCGGTCGCCCGCGGGGTGATGCTGAAGGGTGTCGGTCTGAGCGGGCTCTGGCCACAGACCGTCGCCCTCGCCGTCCTGGGCCTCGTGTATGTCGGTCTCGCCGTCGTCCGCTTCAGGAAGACCCTTGATTGAGATCCTCGCCGACCGGGTCGTGAAGACGTTCGGGCCGACCCGGGCCCTGGATCGGGTCGATCTGGCCGTTCCCTCGGGTGCGCTGTGGGGCGTCGTCGGTGCCGACAGCGCCGGGAAGACCACACTGCTGCGGTGCATCGCGGGCTTGCTCCGCGTCGACGCGGGACGCGTGCTCCCCGGCCGAGCCGGGCAAGCTCGTCTCGGTTTCTCGCAGCAGGGCTTCCACCTCTACTCCGATCTCACCGTCGAGGAGAACGTGGCGTTCATCGGACACCTCTACGGACTCAGCCCGGCTGCCGTTTCGGCCCACGCCGACGAACTCCTCGCGTTCGCCGGTCTGAGCGACCGACGCTCGTCGTTGGCGGGAGAGCTGTCGGGAGGGATGCAGCAGAAGCTCACGCTGGTGTGCTCGCTGTTGCACCACCCACCGATCCTGCTGCTCGACGAACCGACCACCGGTGTCGATCCGCTGTCCCGTCTGGAGTTCTGGGACCTCGTCGAGAAACTGCACGTCGCCGGGTCCACCATCCTGCTCGCCAGCGGGTACTTCGACGAGGTCGAGCGGTGCGATCACGTGGTGTACCTCCAGCGCGGCCGCGTCCTCGCGACGGGCACGCCCGACGACCTCCGCGGCGCGCACTCGACGCTCGAAGCGGCGTTCCTCGAGATGACGTCGTGACGTCGGCGGTCGTCACCGAGGGCGTCAGCCGGCGCTTCGGACGCCGGCTCGCGGTCGATCGAGTGGACCTCGACATCGTGCGAGGCGAACTGTTCGGCCTCATCGGTCCGAACGGCGCGGGGAAGACGACGCTCGTGCGCATCCTCTGCGCCATCCTCCGGCCGAGCAGCGGCTCCGCGCACGTGCTCGGGTTCGACGTCACCACCGAGGCCGCACGCGTTCGCCCGCTGATCGGCTACATGTCCCAGGCGTTCTCGCTCTACCCGACGCTCACGGTGGGGGAGAACCTTCGCTTCTCTCGCGAGCTCTACGGTCGGGTTCCTCCCGGTCGCGATCGCGACGTGTGCCGTCTCGTCGGGCTCGACGAGGGCGATCTCGCCCGTCAGGTCGCCCACCTCCCGACCGGCGTGCGCCAACGCGCCGCGCTCGCGGCCGCCGTCCTGCACCAACCGCAACTGCTCTTCCTCGACGAGCCCACGAGCGGCGTCGATCCCGCCGGCCGGCGCGATCTCTGGGCGCTCCTGCACCGGTTGGCGACCGATGGCACGACGGTGCTGGTGACGACGCACGTCATGGCGGAGGCCGAACGGTGCGATCGGGTCGCGGTGATGGTGGCCGGGCAGGTCCTCGCGTGCGGTTCTCCCGCGGGCCTGCGCGCGGCGACCGACACGAACATCGCGGTCGTGGACGCGCGGCCGTGGCAACACGCCTACGCCGCGCTCTCGGCCCGATGGCCGGGCACCACGTTGCGCGGCACCAGCATCCATGTGCCGTTGCCCCGTGCCGTCGACCCCGGCTCGGTACTGCGCGACACGTTGTCCGAAGTGCACGTCGCGAGCATCACCGCGGCCGAGCCGAGCTTCGAAGACGCCTTCATCTCGCTCGTCAGGGAGCAGCAGCTGGCGCCTCGAGCATGAGCGGTGACGGCAATACTCGGATGGTGAGCTCGGCGGTCGACACGGAGCACGACTGGGCCGACCTGAGCATCACCGAGGCGGCTGCGCTCCCTGACGCGGTCGTGTTGCAGCGCATGGGCACGCCGAGCGGCGGACTCGCCGCCGACGAAGTCGCTCGGCGTCTGTCCCGCGTTGGCCCGAATGTCATCGCGGTGCATCGCGTCCGAGTGTGGGAGGTGCTCGGACGCCAGCTCCGCAGCGCGCTCCTGTTGCTGCTGGTCGTCACCGCGGCCGTGTCGTTCTTCGTGGGCGACCGCACCGACGCGGTCATCATCGGTGTCATCCTGGTGGCGTCGGTCGGGCTCGGGTTCGCGAACGAGTACCGCGCGGAGCTCTCGGCGCAAGCGCTGCACAGCCAGATCCGCCATCGAGTGGTGGTGATCCGTGACGGGCACGCGCAGACGGTCGACGTTGCCAACGTCGTTCCGGGCGACCGGGTCCGGCTGACGATGGGACAGGTCGTGCCGGCCGACGTGCGGATCCTCGTCGCCGAGGAGCTCGGCTGCGACGAAGCGGTCCTGACCGGCGAGTCGTTGCCCGCCGACAAGTCGACGGAACCGGTCGGCGCCGGTTCCGCGCTCGCCGACCTCGCCTCGTGCGCGTTCATGGGCACCGTCGTGAGCAACGGTGACGGTGAGGCGGTCGTGGTGAGCACCGGTCGTCGCACCGAGTTCGGCGCGATTGCCGCAGGGCTGGGTGAACGTCAGGAGGAGACGGAGTTCCAAGCCGGGCTGCGCCACTTCTCGGTGCTGCTCGTCCAGGTTGCCGGTGTGCTCACGAGTTCCATCCTGGTGATCAACGTCCTGCTGGGACGGCCGTTCCTCGAGTCGGTGCTGTTCTCGCTCGCGATCGCGGTCGGGATCACCCCCCAGCTCCTGCCGGCGGTGGTGACCACCAGCCTCGCGACCGGGTCGCGGCGCCTCGCCCACCACGGTGTCCTCGTCAAGCGGCTCGTCTGCATCGAGGACCTCGGCGACATCGAGATCCTGCTCACCGACAAGACGGGGACACTGACCGAAGGACAGATCGAGTTCGTCCGCGCCATCGACTCGTCGGGCGCGCACGACGACGAGGTGTTCCGCCTGGGCTTGATCTGCAACGACGCCGTCGTCGAGGACGGTCGGGCCGTGGGCGGCAACGCGCTCGACGTCGCGCTCTGGGACGCTCCCGCGGCACGGGAGACGTCGCTCGAGGGAGTGGTTCGGGTCGCGAGCCTGCCGTTCGACCACAACCGGCGCATGAGCTCGGTGCTCGTCGACGTGCCGGGTCGGGGACGGTTGCTCGTCACGAAGGGCGCACCGGAATCGGTCCTGGGCGCCTGTCGCGAGACACCGGACCCGGCTCGCCGGGTCCTCGACGCCGAGTTCGACGCGGGAGGGCGCGTCGTTGCCGTCGCCACTCGTGAGGCTCCGGCGATGGACACCCTCACCCGGGACGACGAACGCGATCTCACCCTCGTCGGTTACCTCGTGTTCCTGGATCAGCCCAAGCTCGATGCCGCCGACGCCCTCCAGCGTCTGGCCGCGCTCGGCATCACGGTCAAGGTCGTCACCGGCGACAACGCCGCGGTCGCCGAGAAGATCTGTCGCGACCTCGGGCTGGACGTGGAGGGCGTCCTCACCGGCGAGGACATCGCGGCGCTCGACGACGACGCGCTCCGGGCCAAGGCGATCGACGCGACGATCTTCGCCCGCGTCAGTCCCGAGCAGAAGGCGCGGCTCATCCGTGTCCACCGGGGTGCCGACCGCGACGTTGCCTTCCTCGGCGACGGCGTCAACGACGCGGTCGCGCTGCACGCGGCCGACGTCGGCATCTCCGTCGACTCGGCGGCCGACGTGGCCAAGGACGCGGCCGACATCGTCCTGCTCCGAAAGGATCTCGCGGTCCTCGCCGACGGCGTCAGCGAGGGGCGCCGCACCTTCGCGAACACCATCAAGTACGTCCTCATGGGCACGTCGTCGAACTTCGGGAACATGTTCAGCGCCGCGGTCGCGTCGACGTTCCTGTCGTTCCTGCCCATGCTCCCGGGGCAGATCCTGCTCAACAACCTGCTCTACGACACCAGCCAGATGGCGATCCCGACCGACTACGTCGACGAGGAGCTCGTCGCCCGCCCCTCACACTGGGACGTCCGCTTCATCCGCAGCTTCATGCTCCGGTTCGGCCCCATCAGCTCGCTCTTCGACTTCCTCACCTTTGCGATCATGCTCGGCCCGTTCGCGGCGGGGCCCGCGCTCTTCCGCTCGGGCTGGTTCGTCGAATCCCTCGCGACCCAGACCCTCGTGGTCTTCGTGATCAGGACCCGGCGAATCCCGTTCTGGCGGAGCCGGCCCAGCCGTCCGCTGCTCGCCGCGGTACTCGGAGTCGTCGTGGTCGGCGCGCTCCTGCCCTACTCGCCCTTCGCTCACGACCTCGGTTTCACGGCGCTCCCGGCGGACTTCTTCGCCGTGCTCGCCGGCATGGTCGTCCTGTATCTCCTCCTCGTCGAGCTGGCCAAGCGCCGGTTCTTCCAACGGGTACCGGGGCCGACGCACCCGACCCGAACCCAGGAAGCGCGCCACGCGCGTCGCGTGCGGCGCCGCTCGGCACGCTGGGTCCACCACGGACCGCACGCCGCTCGCCCCGTGGCTGCGTCGAGCCGCGCTGCCTCGCCGGTGCCGCCCGGCCCGTGATCCCCGCGGTGGCTACGCCGCCAGCACCAGCTCGTCGTCGCGACCGGGGTCGGGTGGTGGGCGTCGCCGAGACCTGCGGGCGAGCCGGCTGGCCAGCAGGGCCACGCCCCGGAGCGCCAGGAACACCAGGATGCACATGCGGGGAAACTACAACGGCGCCTGGATGATTCGCCTCCCGCGGCAGGACCTTGGCCTCTGTCGACCGGCGGCCTGCGCCCGTACCTTCCGCGGGTGACCGCAGCAAACGGGCCGCCGACGAGGCCCGCCCTGATCGTCCCGCTCGACGGCTCGACGCAGGCCGAGCTCGCGCTCGCGCCGGCGTCGCAGCTGGCCGACAGGCTCGACGCCGAGCTCGTGCTCGTGACCGCGGCCGAGGCCTCCCATGCCGAGCGCTGCGACACGTACCTCGACGGCCAGCGCGGCTCGGTCGACCGTCACGCGCGCTCGCTGGTCGTTGTCGACCGGAACCCCGCCGACGCGATCGAGACGTGCAGCCGGGAGGGGGACGCGCTGGTGTGCATGACGACCCACGGGCGCGGGGCACTCACCGCGTCCGTGCTCGGCAGCGTCGCCGAGACCGTGGTGCGTCGCGCCAAGAGCCCGGTCGTCCTCGTCGGGCCCCGCTGCCGGGGCGACTGGCAGCTCGGGCCGGCCCCCGTACTCGTTGCGGGGTTCGACGGTTCCGACCGCTCGCGGGCCGGCGTGCGCGCAGCCGGCGACTTCGCGACGGCGCTCGGTGGTCGCGTCCGCGTCGTCGAGATGTTCCACCGCCCCGACGTCGTCGCGGTGTCGCGGTTCAACGTGGACGGGGTCGACGTGCTCGAAGATGCAGTCGGAGAGCTCCGCGTCACGGGTGTCGACGCCGACTACGAGGTCGTCGACGGCCTCGACCCCGCCGACGTGTTGATCGAGATCGCGATCCGCGACGAGGCCTCACTCGTGGCAGTCGCAACTCACGGTCGGCACGGCGTCGCTCGAGTCGCGCTGGGCAGTGTCACGACGCGGCTGGTGCGGTACTCGCCCGTTCCGGTCCTCGTCGTGTGCCCCGATGCGTCGGTCGGGAGCTCGGCCTGACGGTCGCGGAGCTGACGCGCCACGTGACGTTCGGCCGTACGACTCGAAGGAGCCCAATGTGAGTACGTCAGAGCTCGAACCAGGCGCAGGAGGCGCCGCCCGGGCCTTGCTCCTCCCGGCCGTCCGTGCCCTCGTTGCCGAGGCGCGGGCTCGGCGCGCCGCGCTGTCGACCGAGTCGGCGGCCCGCCAGTTCTATCTCGGCGTGGAGGCTGCGGCCGCCGAGGTGCTGCACCCTCAGACCACGGCATCGCGCGCACCGGGCTGGCTCGAGCGGGAGCCCTCGCAGTTCCGGGACGGGTATCTGCGCACCGGAGAGATCCTTCGACGCGCTTCGAGTGGGGCGGAGCCTCCAGTGCACATCCCGCTTCCAGCCGTCGCCCCCCCGTGAGCAGGGAGGGAGTGACGTGACGAAGACGGTGTACGTGCCGCTCGACGGTTCCGAGCGAGCGGAGTCGGCGCTCCGGCCCGCCGCGGCCATCGCATCGCGCGCGGCCGCCGACCTCGTGCTGGTCACGGCCCGGTGGCTCGACGTGGACGCGGCGAGGAACTATCTCGACGCGCAAGTCGCGCGCCTCGCGAAGGGCGCGCGGCCGTGGTTGATCCTCGACCGCGACCCGGCCGACGCCATCCTGTTGGCCGCCTCCGCCGACGACGCGCTCGTCTGCATGGCCACCCGAGGACGGGGCGCGGCGCGGGAGGCCGTGCTGGGCAGCGTCGCCGAGGACGTCGTGCGATCGAGCCGGACCCCGATCGCCCTCGTCGGTCCCGGGATCCGGTCGGGCTGGGGGCTCGGGGCGCAGCCCCTCGTCTACGCCGGCCTCGACGGATCCGCGTGGTCGCGCTGTGCGGCGCGCGCCGCCGGCGTCCTCGCGACGTCCCTCGGCGGGCGCGTCCGCGCCGTCGAGGTGTTGCGGCCGAGCGACGTCACCGACGCCGGCGACTTCCCCGAGGCCGACGTCGACCTGCTGGAGCGCGCCGTCGCCGAACTGAGCTCTGACGGCATACCGGCGGACTACGCGCTCGTCGACGCGTTCGACGCCGCCGATGCGCTCGTCCGCGAAGCGGAGTCGCACGGCGCCGCATTCATCTCGGTCGCGAGCCACGGGCGCTCCGGCGTCGGGCGGGTCGTGCTGGGGAGCGTGGCGATGCGCACGGTGCGCCGGGCGCCGTGCCCGGTGCTCGTGTCGGGCCCTCGCGCGCGGGTGTGCGAAGCAGACGTGGCCGGAGGCACGGCGCGCAACGTGTGACCACCACCGATGAGTTGTCCTCTCACGTCACCGGCCTTCGCGCTCTGTGGCGCGCCCGCGGCTGACGAGGCACCGAACGTCGGACGCTCTAGTGCGGTGTCCTGCGCAGTGGGTATCGCGGAGCACAGTCGTCGCGAACGGTCGAAGTGAGCGCGGTGAAGTGCAACGGACGGCGCGTTCGCATCCGCGTGCTCCGCGCGGTCGCGTCGGGTGGTGCGGTTCCCGCGGTTCCTCGGTCGCGTGGTGCGGCAGACTGCTCTCGTCGTCGTGGGCATCGGTGCGATTGCGCTCGCGATTGCCGTCGTCGTCCGGTAGCGGGCGCTGGCGGCGCCGTCGGGGTGCGCACAGTGCCGTGACACGATCCGTTCGTCCACAGGGAGCCCGTCGGTTGTGGATAACGCCCGGGCGGGGTAGGTTCCGGTCGTGCCGTTCTCGACCGATCCCCTCAGGGACACGGAGCGATTCAGAGCGATGCGAGAGGCGCTCCGTGAAGCGATCTCCTCCGATGTCTCGGCCACCCCGCAGCCGCGCCGGGAGGGCAACAAGCTGCGCCGGTGGCGCAGGACCACACGTCGCTGACGCGTCGAAAAGGGGCGGGCTTCTCGCATCGGGCGAGGAGAGCAGCGTGTGACCTCTGGCCCTGTCGGCGCGTCTCACGGACCGTCACGATCGTGGCGTCGCGGACCACCGCTTCGGAGGAGAGGTTCGATGAAGCGCTGCCACAACTGCGGCGGACGGGATCGGGTCCGGCGGGGTCTCTGCCGGAACTGTCGTGCCCTGCCGCCGGCCGAGCATCCGGCATCGGAGCGCGACCCGTCGCTCGAGCCTGCGCACGACCGCCCGTGGGTTGCGCGCAGCGCGTTCACGCGCCGGATCCGTCGGTCACCCCGGTCGTAGGTCGCGACAAAGGGCGGCACGGGCAATCGTGTCGTTCGGCCGTGACGCGTGAACGTGCAGGCCAGCGCGGGCTTGCCGCGCTGCCTGCGTGGGGTGACCGAGGGGTTTCGAACCCCCGACCTCCGGGACCACAACCCGGCGCTCTCGCCAACTGAGCTACGGTCACCACGAGTCGCGGCGCCGGGACCCGGCGCCAGGAGACCTCCATGCTACCGGTCGGTCCGCCGATCCCACGAAGGCCTTCCTGCCACAATGGCGTGGTGGCCGACGGGTTCGCGAGTGTCGACGAACTGTTCGTCGCGCTCGAGGCGTCGGTCGACGCCGACGACGAGGGCGGCCTCTCCATCCTCAGCCACTGCCTGCAGTGCGCCGACCTGCTGAGGACCGACCGGCCCGACGACATGGAACTGCAGGTCGCGGGTCTCGTGCACGACCTCGGCTGGCTCGAGCGCCGCGGCGACGGCTGGGCGCTGCGACCCGACGCCGCGCACGACGTCGACGGGCGGCGGCGGGTGCAGCCGCTCCTCGGTCCGCGCGTCGCCGGTCTCGTCGGCGGCCACGTGCAGGCCAAACGGTTCCTGCTCGCGACCGACGCCGCCTACCGCGACCTGCTCTCGGCGCGCAGCCGGACCACGCTCGAATTCCAGGGTGGCGTCATGGATCCGGCCGAGGTCGACGCGTTCATCGCGCGCCCCGACCACCCGGATCTGGTCACGCTGCGGCGCGCCGACGACGCCGCGAAGGTGCGGGGCAAGGTCGTGCGCGGGCTCGACGCGTGGCGCGCCGTGGTGCAGACCGTCGTCGACGGAGCGGCGACGGCGCGCTAACCCACGAGTGATCGACCGGTGGCGATCGGCAGGTCGAGCCCGAGCAGCGCCGCGACGGTGGGTGCCCAGTCGGCGGCGTGCACCGGCTCCGTGCTCACGGCGCGCGCGAGCGCTTCGACCGCCGGATGACCGCCGGCGACGACCGCCACCTGCGCCCGCGTGCGCGGGCCGCCGTGCACGCCGAGGCGCGCGGGCGTGCCGGCGAAGCCGAAGGCGCGACCGGGTTCGGCCCACACGAGCACGCATTCGAGGTCGCCGTCGGTGAGCGAGAACGGCACCGATCCCTCGACCCCGTCGACGCCTTCGAGCCATTCGCGCGCGTGGTGCGCGCCGGTGCCGCACACCAATGCCGCGTTGCCCTCGGGGAGCGCAAACAGCTCGACGCCCCGGCCTGCGATCTCGACGCCGAGGTCGACCGGCTCGCGCACGGTCACGGGCTCCTGGTCGTGGTCCGACACGAGGATCCACACCGTGTCGTCCCAGTGGAGGTGGTCGCGCGCTTCCGCGAGCACCGCGTCGGTCGCGCGGTAGCCGGCGAGCGCGGCGTCGCTGTCGGGCCCGTACAGGTGCGCCGCGGTGTCGGGGCCGTTGAGCTGGGACATCACGAGGTCGGGGGCCGCGTCGAGGGCGGCGACGAGCTCGACGATCGTGTCGCGGTCGTGGAGGTAGCCCATCTCGTCGAGCGCCATGCCGTCGGGCACCACACCGTCGCACGGCCAGTGGTGGTCGGCGCGCCGCGCGCCCATCACGCCGACGAGGTGTTGGTCGCCGACGACCGCCGCGCTCGTACGCCCGCCTGCCCGGCACGCGTCGAACAGCGTCGGAACCGCGACGTCACGCTTCCACGCCGGCACCACGCGCCCGACTTCGGGTACCCAGTTCGTGACGACCCCGTGCCGGCTCGGGTCGGTGCCGGTGCTGAACGTGGCGTGGTTCGGATACGTGGCCGACGTCATGACCGCGCGCGCGCCGTCGGTCGCCCACCCGCCGGACGTCGCCAGCTCGTGGAGCACCGGCGTGTGATCGGCGCCGACATGACGCGCGGGGAGCGCGTCGAGCACCGTGAAGACGACCTTCACACGCGCACCGGCCTTCCCTCGAAGTCGCCGATGAGCGACACGCGCGCGCGATCGCCGGCAGGGCGGGAGGCGGCGAACGCGGCGCGCTTCGCGTCGTAGTAGTCGGCGCGCAGGTCGCCCTCACGGGCGGCGTTGTAGGTGGGGTAGAGCGCGCGCCGCGGCCGATGCGAACGGTTCGGTCCGCTGCGGTGGGGCGTGCGACTGTGGAACCACAGCGTCTGCCCCGCCCGGAGCGGGACCGCTTCCCACTCGAGCTCGGCGGCGACGGACGGCCGAATGCATCCGCGCTCGTCGAGGGGCAGCACGCGGTCGAAGCACCCGGACACCACTTCGAGCCCGCCGTTGGCGTCGTCGGCGTCGTCGACTGCGATCATCGCCGAGACGTGGACGTCGATCATGGGGTAAGCAGGCGCGTCCTGGTGCGGTGAGTAGCCCGCCCCGCCCGGGAGCTTGTAGTTCACCTTCTCCTTGTAGAGCACGGCCGGTTCGCCGAGCAGCGTGCCGGCCGTCTCGACGAGCGGACCCGAGCACAGCAGCCCGCGCAGGCCGGCGTGCGCGTCGACGAAGTGTTCGGACCGGCACAGGATCGGCCCGTCGTCGGTGTCCTCGTAGTGCTGCAGCGCCCCGTCGGCACCCGCGCGGAGCGCGGCGACCTCGTCGACCCAGGTGGCGAGCGCGTCGGCGATTGCGACCGGGAGGACGTCGGCCACGACCCAACCCCGAGTGTGGAAGTGCTCGGTCAGCACCGCGCGACCTTACCGGCGGTTAGTGTCACGGTCGCTGTGCGGCAAGAGGCGGGGGTCACGCCGGCTCCGTGGGAGCGAGGGCTGGTGCTCACCGAGCCTCGGCCGCGATCGATCCGCGACGCGCTCCACGAGGTCGCGGGCGCGCTTCCCGACCACCTCGCAATCGACGACGGGGCGCGAGCCGTCACCTTCACCGAGCTCGTCGCCGAGACCGAAAGGGTCGCCCTCGCGGTGCGCGCACAGGGCTCCGACCCGACCGCGCCCGTCCTCGTCGTCGTCGAGCAGGGCACCGACGCCCTCGTCGCGATCATCGGTGTCACCGTCTCCGGGCGCATCGCCGCTCCCGTCGACAGCCGGGACCCGCTACCGCGGCTCGAGGCCGTCCACCGCGCGGCGGGCGCGTCGCTGATCGTGTGCGACCGTGCGAGCGCCGGGATCGCGCGCGCGATCAGCCCGGGAACGCCCGTCATCACGCCCGACGACGTTCCGGCGGCGGCCGCGATCGAGGACTTCCGCCTCGACCCGGAGAGCCTCTGTCACCTCTATTTCACGTCCGGCTCGACCGGCGTCCCGAAGGGCATCCTGCGGAACCACCACACGGCAGTACACGCGGCGTTGCGGTACGCCTACACGGCCGGGCTCGGGCCGAGCGATCGGATCGGCGTCGCCGGCTCGCTCGCGTTCTCGGGTGTGCACTGGAACGTGTGGTCGGGGCTCCTCAACGGGCTCGCGGTGCACTACTACGACCTGCGCGAACGTGGTGTGCGCGGTGTGCCCGACTGGCTGAACCGCGACGGCGTGACCGCGACCTGGTTCGTACCGTCGGTCGTCCGTGCGCTCGTGGACGCGGTGCCGAACGCGTCGATGCCGTCGGTGCGGACGGTCCTGTTCTCGGGCGAAACGGCCTACGGATCGGACGTGCAACGAGCGCGCCGGCTCTTCTCGAGCGACACCGCGTTTCGCAATTCGTTCGCGTCGACCGAGACCATGCACGTCGCGAGCTGGCTCGTTCCCGCCGACGCCGACGATCCCGACGACGGCCCGTTGCCCCTCGGCCGTCCCGAGCCGTGGGCGGAGTTGCACGTCGTCGACGGCGACGGCAACGACGTGCCGGTCGGTGAGCCGGGCACGCTGGTCGCGATCGGCGACCACATCTCCCTCGGCTACTGGCGAGATCCCGAGCGCACCGCGTCCGCGTTCTTCGACCTGCCCGACGGCCGCCGTGGTTTCCGGACCGGCGACGGGGTGCGCCGGCGTTCCGACGGTGTGTTCGAGTACCTGGGCCGTCGTGACGACCAGGTGAAGGTGCGCGGCGCGTCGGTGAGCCCGAGTGACGTGGAACGCGCGCTGGCGGAGCTCGACGACGTGGCCGACGCGGTGGTGGACACGACTCCCGACCCGCGCGGCACGGGCACGCGCCTCGTCGGGTACGTGGTGCCGCAGGGCGACGCGGCACCGAGCGGCTGGCAGCTGCGCCACGAGCTCGCCGGCCGGGTGCCATCGCACATGGTGCCGGGCGTGATCGTGGTCCTCGACGGGCTCCCGCTCGGCCCGCGGGGCAAGGTCGACCGGTCGGCGCTGCCGCCGCCACCCGATGTGCACGGCCGGCCGTACCGCGAGCCCGTCGGGCGCGAGCGCGATCTCGCGCAGCTCTACGAGCAGGTGCTCGGCGTCGAACGGATCGGTCTCGACGACGACTTCTTCGAGCTCGGTGGCGACTCGCTCGCGGCGATCGAGTTGCTGGCGACGATCGACGAGCAGTTCGGTGTGTCGGTGCCCGCGCCGGTGCTGCTCGAGGCACCGACGGTCGCGCAGCTCGCACGCCGGCTCGTACGTCGACGCGCCCGCGACGCGCCGTGCGCGGTCGCGTTGCGGCAGGACGGCAGCGGCACGCCGCTGTTCTGTGCCACCGGCGGCGGTTCACCGGCGACCACCCTGCGCGCGCTCGCCGGCGCGCTGGCCCCGCGGCCGGTGTACGGCCTCCAGGCGCGCGGGCTCGAAGAGCGGGCGCGGCCCGACCGGAGTGTCGAGGCGTTCGCTCGGCGCTACCTGCGCGACGTCCGTGACATCCAACCGAACGGGCCGTATCTCCTGGCGGGACACTCGTTCGGCGCGCTCGTCGCCTTCGAGATGGCGTGCCGGCTCGAGGCGGTTGGTGAGCAGGTCGCGCAACTCGTGCTGATCGACATGACCGCGCCTGGCGCAACGCCCGCCGCGCCCGAGCCTCCCCCGCGCCAGTCGGTGCGTGGACTCGCGCAACGCCGGTTCGAGCTCGCGACGGCCGGGCTGGTGGCGCGCCGCCTGCGCCAGTACCGCGTGTTCTTCCTGCTGTCGCAGCGACTCGTGCGGCGCTACCGACCCCGGTCGACCTTCCAGGGGCCCGCGCTGGTGGTACGCGCGGCGGTGGACTCGTCCGACTTGCCGCGGCCGCCCGAGCGCGATCTCGGTTGGTCGCGGTGGATCGCCGGACCGCGTGACGCGGTCGAGGTGCCCGGTGACCACGTGGGCGTGATGCGCGAGCCGTACGTGCGCGACCTCGGCGGACACATCGCACGCGCGCTCGACGGAACCTGACCGCTCCTCCCGCCTCGCGGCTCTCAGATCGGACCGACGTCTCCGTTCCACCAGTGCATCAGCGTGTCGAAGTCGCCGGGAGCACCCGCGTATCCCGCTGCCGCCAAGACACCGACGTCGTGCTGGGACCAGATCACTTCGGGCCGGTTGCTGCCCGACGTGTAGCAGACGTAGTCGCCGACCTGGTGGCGCTTCTTCCCGGTGCCCACGCTCCACGTCCCGCTCCCCGGGCACTGCGCGTCCGAGGAGTCGGTGCCGCGGTCCCCGGCGACGATGTCGTCGACGACGCCGCGATCGGCCGCCAAGTACACCACGCTGAACACACCGGAGGTGCAGAGCACGACGGCGCGCGCCCACAGCCGGCGGTCGTAGAAGGCACTCGTCGGGTCTGTCCGGGGCTGGTCGTGGCAGCTCGTCCTGATCTTCGGCGGGACGTGCGTGAGCAGCGCGCGCAACGCGGCGCGGTCGCTGCCGCGCCAGTCGCCGAAGCCACGCGGTGGCGAAGGGTGCTCGAGAGGAGCGGCGTGGCTGTTCCACCAGTCGTGGAGCGCCGACGCGTTCGAGTCGCCGTAGTGGGTCTCGGCGATACCCAGCAGGTCGCCGGCGCCGTAGGTCCAGGCGTCGACCACCGACTCGTCGTGAGTCGTCCCGTCCGCCGACTGCGAGGAGTAGTAGCACGCGAGGTAACCGTCGTCGGCGGCGCTGCCGAAACCCCACGTGTGCTCGCCCGGGCACTGCGCGGCTGCATCACGAAACGGCCCGGCCGACGAACCCGGTGAGAACCTCTGGTAGGCCTGGTTCATGGCGCCGTCGTCGGTGAACTGCACGTAACGAAGCGTGCTGAGCTCGTCGATCCCGCCGCAATCGACCGCGGCAGTGATCGTTGCGGCCATCGGGGCGAGCACCGGACCCGCGTTCGCGGGGTCGAGGATCGTGCACTGCGCGCGGTAGTCGCTCGGTATGGAGGCCATGAGCGTTCGCAACGCATCGGGTTGGTTCGCGGTGGTCTGGGCCGACGCGCCCACGACCATGGTGCCCGACGCCGCCAACACGAGAACCACCCAGCACGCCGCCCCGCGCCGCCCGCCCACTCTGACTTCCTCCCGTGCCCTCCGGGTAGAGAGCCTACGGCCCGGTGCTCCACGGCCGCCACGCCCGCAGCTCTTCGTGCGCGCTCTCCCTTTCGGTTGCAACGTACCTTCTGAAGCGGCTCGCGGGTCTCGACACGGAAGGTGGTGGACACCAAGTTCGTTGTGGAAGTCGCGCGCCCGGGAGGATTCGAACCCCCGACCGGCGGATTAGAAGTCCGCTGCTCTGTCCAGCTGAGCTACGGGCGCAGAGCCGAACGAGTGTACGACGTGGGATTCATTGCTCCCTCACTTTCGGTAGGCGAAAGCACAGGA
>DASPTH010000312.1:0-2716 GCA_035623515.1 Acidimicrobiia bacterium | reverse complement strand
AGGAGGACGTGATCGAGGCGACCCGTCAGAGCGTCCGCCGCGCCAAGGGCTACACGGACAACGTCGAGTTCTCGGCGCAGGACGCGACGCGGACGGGGATGGAGTTCCTGTTGGACGTCTTCCGCGTCGCCGTCGAGGAGGGCGCGACGACGATCAACGTCCCCGACACCGTCGGGTACGCGATGCCCCACGAGTTCGGCGAGCTGGTTCGCGTCGTGCGCGAAGCGGTTCCCGACGAGGTCGTCGTCTCGACCCACTGCCACAACGACCTCGGGCTCGCGGTCGCGAACTCGATGGCGGGCGTTCAGAACGGCGCGCGCCAGGTCGAGGTCGCCGTCAACGGGATCGGTGAGCGCGCGGGCAACTGCTCGCTGGAAGAGATGGCGATGATCCTGTCCACGCGCGGGCAGTCTCTCGATCTGCAGCACAACGTGAACCTGAAGGAGATCGCCCGGACGTCGCGGCTCGTCTCGATGCTGACGGGCTACCCGGTGCAGCCGAACAAGGCGGTGGTGGGCGCGAACGCGTTCGCGCACGAGTCGGGGATCCACCAGCACGGCGTGCTGTCGAACCGTGAGACGTACGAGATCATGGACCCGACCGAGATCGGGTTCGAGGGCTCGAAGATCGTGCTGGGCAAGCATTCCGGCCGGCACGCCTTCGCGGACGCCATGTCGAAGCTGGGCTTGCAGCTCGAGCCGGAGGCGCTCAACCGGGCGTTCGCCAGGTTCAAGGAGCTTGCCGACCGCAAGATCACGCTGACCGACGCCGACCTCGAGGCCATCGTCGCCGAGGAGCTCGGCGCCCTTGAGGAGGACGCCTTCTCCCTCGAGAGCCTCGCCGTGGCCGGGGGAACGCACCTCTCCCCCACCGCGACGGCGAGGCTCCGCCGCAGCGGCGACGTCGTCGAGGACTCCGCGATGGGCGACGGGATGATCGACGCGGCGTACGGCGCCATCGGGCGGGCGACGGGCGTCGACGCGAAGCTCGTGTCGTTCAACGTCTCGGCGGTCACCGGCGGGAGCGATGCGCTCGGCGACGTCGTCGTCCAGCTCGACGTCGACGGCCGCCTCGTGACCGGCCGCGGCGTCGCCGCCGATGTGGTCGAGGCGAGCGCCCGCGCCTACCTCGCCGCCGTCAACCGCTCGCTCCGCGCCCCCGGGCCCCGCCCGGGCGGCGACCGGGCGGACGCGGGCACCGGCGCTTCCGCGGACGGAGAGGACGCATGAGCGGGCAGACGATCACCGAGAAGATCCTGGCGCGCGCCGCGGGCCGAGACTCCGTGACGCCGGGCGAGTTCATCATGGCGGACGTCGACCTCGCGATGGCGAACGACGTCACGGCGCCGGTCTCGATCGCCCGTTTCCGCGATCTGGGCATCGAGAGCGTCTGGGATCCCTCCAAGGTGGCGCTCGTGCCGTCGCACTTCGTGCCCGCCAAGGACATCGCGTCGGCGAAGCTCGGCATGACGATGCGCGAGTTCGCCCGCTCGCAGGGCATCGAGGGGTTCTTCGAGCTCGGGCGCGGCGGCATCGAGCACGCGCTCCTTCCCGAGCAGGCGTGGGCGCTGCCGGGCGTGGTGATCATCGGCGCCGACTCGCACTCGTGCACGTACGGCGGGCTCGGCGCGTTCTCCACGGGCGTCGGCTCGACGGACCTCGCGGCGGTGCTCGCCACCGGGCAGATCTGGCTCCTCGTTCCCGAGTCCGTCAAGTTCGTCTACGAGGGCAAGCCGGGCCCCTGGGTGGTCGGGAAGGACCTGATCCTTTCCGTGATCGGGCTCGTCGGCGACGACGGGTGCGACTACCAGGCCATGGAGCACACGGGGCCCGCGCTGCGGTACCTGTCGCAGGACTCGCGGTTCACGCTCACGAACATGGCCATCGAGGCCGGCGCCAAGTCGGGCATCGTGCCGCCCGACGACATCACGCTCACGTACGTGCGCGCGCGGCAGGAGGCGACGGGCCGCGTCCGCGACTTCCACGTCGACCGGAGCGACCCCGACGCGACGTACGCCGCGGTCCATACCGTCGACGTGAGCGCGCTCGAGCCGCAGGTGTCGTTCCCGTCGCTGCCGAGCAAGGCGCAACCGGTGTCGACCGCCGAACGCACGCCGGTGGACCAGGTGTTCATCGGGTCGTGCACGAACGCGAAGATCGAGGATCTGCGGATCGCCGCCCACATCCTGCGCGGCCGCAAGGCCGACCCACGCGTCCGGCTGATGGTCATCCCGGCGACGCAGGAGATCTGGCTGCAGGCCAACGAGGAAGGACTGCTCCAGGTGTTCGCGGAAGCGGGGGCGACCGTGTCGACGCCGACGTGTGGCGCTTGCCTCGGCGGGCACATGGGCGTGCTCGGGCCGGGCGAGGTCTGCGTGTCGACGTCCAACCGGAACTACGTTGGGCGGATGGGCCATCGCGACGCGAAGGTCTACCTGGCGAATCCGGCCGTCGCGGCCGCGACCGCGGTGGCCGGCCGGCTCACGCACCCCGACGAGATCGGCGTCGAGCCGCCCGAGCTCGGCGATCCGCTCGACATCAGCGGGGTGGGCGTCAAGGCGCCCGTGGGGGCGGGTGAGGCGTCGTGAGCTTCGAGGGATCGGCGCACGTCTACGGCGACAACGTCGACACCGACGTCATCATCCCCGCCCGCTATCTCACCTCGACCGAGCCCGAGGAGCTCGCGAAGCACGCGATGGAAGACATCGACCCCGACT
>DASPTH010000289.1:0-4288 GCA_035623515.1 Acidimicrobiia bacterium | reverse complement strand
GCGCCCCTCCGCGGCTACGAAGTGCCGCTGTGTCTCGCCCTGCTCGCGATCATCGCGCTCGCCAACCTGCGGGGCGTCCGTGAGTCGGGACGGTTGTTCGCGCCGCCGACGTACACGTACATCGTGATGATCACGCTCCTCGTGGTGGCGGGGCTGATCGGCGTCGCCACCGGCGACCTCGGCCGCCTGCCCGTCGACCACCGCGCGCTGCAGCACTTCACCGGGCTGCACGCGGTGCTCACCGGAGCGTCGGCGTTCCTCCTGCTGCGCGCGTTCTCTTCCGGAGCCGTCGCGTTGAGCGGTGTCGAAGCGATCTCCAACGGCATCCAGGCGTTCCGCAAGCCGGAGTCCCGCAACGCGGCCATCACGCTCACCTGGGTCGCGGTGATCCTGGGGACCCTGTTCCTCGGTATCGCGGTGCTGGCCTCGCACTTGCGCCCGACGCTGAGCCCCGACCAGACGCTGCTCTCGATCATGGGGCGCGACGTCTTCGGCAGCGGTCCGCTGTACATCCTCCTGCAGGCGTCGACCGCGGCGATCCTGACCCTGTCCGCGAACACCGCCTTCGCCGACTTCCCGCGACTGTCGGGGATCGTCGCCACCGACGGCTTCCTCCCGCGCCAACTGGCGAACCGTGGCGACCGCCTCGTGTTGTCGAACGGCATCCTCGTACTCGTACTGGCGTCCGGGATCCTCCTCGTCGCCTTCGGCGGCGACGTGAGCGCCCTCGTTCCGCTCTTCGCCGTGGGCCTGTTCGTGTCGTTCACGCTGTCGCAGGCGGGGATGGTCGTGCACCACTGGCGCGGGCGGGTGCCGGGCTGGACCCGGCGGCTCGCGGTCAACGCGGTCGGGGCCTTCGCGACTGCGGTCGTGACCGTTGTGGTGGTCGTGTCGAAGTTCACCGAAGGGGCGTGGATCCCGACGCTCGTGATCCCGCTGCTCGTGCTCCTGTTCTGGTCGATCAACCGTCATTACCGGCAGGTCGACACCGCGCTCGCGTGCGCACCCGGCACGCCGCTCCCCGAGATCGTGCACACCGTCGTCGTGCTGGTGCCCGACCGCATCCACGCCGGTGTGCTCGAGTCGCTCGCGTACGCCAAGTCGCTCCGGCCGCACTACCTGCACGCGGTGCACGTGGCCTACGACGCCGACGCCGGCGACCGGATGATCGAGAGGTGGAACGAGTACGGGTTCGACATCGTGCTCGACGTGGTGGCGTCACCGTACCGTGCCCTCACCCGTCCCGTCCTCGAGTACGTCGACGCCCTCGACGAGCAGTGGCGCCACGACGTGGTGACGGTCATCGTCCCGGAGTTCGTCGTGAAGCACTGGTGGGATGCGTTGCTGCACAACCAGAGTGCGCTCCTGCTCAAGGCGCGGCTGCTCCTGCGGAAGGGAACCGTGGTGACTTCGATCCCCACCCACGTCGAGTGACCCGGCGCGAGGCGCGACGGCCCGGGAGCCGGCGAGGCCGGGGTGAAACCCCGGCCTCGTGCACTACTGACTCTTGGGTCGGTGGGCCATCTTGGCCTGCCGCGGCGGCTTGACCTTCGTCGCCCTCGGCTTCTCGACGGCCGGCTTCTTGGTTTGTGACCTGCCTCGCTTCACCTTGCTCCTTCCGTGGTTCGTGACATGACTTCGGCGCCGGGCGCGGCGAGGCGCCTCGAGACCGGTGAGGGTTGCGACCGGCCCGGTCAGGCTGGCGACTCCCGCGGCGTCGACGTAGAGGAGCATCGGGGTGCCGAGCGTGCACCACTCGTCCAGCATCGCAAGGAGTTCCGAGGCTGGGGACCGTGGCGCTCCTGAACGTCAGCGCGTCCTGCGCTCGCCGCCCGGCCTCGAGAACCTGGACCTCGAGGCCGCGGTCTCCCGTCCCCACCGACGCCAGCCTCACCTCGCGGAGATCCAGTGGCGGGTAGCCGCCCGGTGCCACCTTGCCGCGTCCCATGACCTGGGTTACGACGGTCCAGCGAACCTGTCCCGGCCGGACGAGGCAGAGCGGGGCGAGCGCGATCGGCAGCGCGATCACCCCGATTGCCGTTGCGAGCACGAACGCCCAGTTCATCGTCGACACCTGTCGTCCACGGTGCCGACCAGGCTTCCCGGCTCTCCGTTCACCAAGTGTAGGAACTTGCGCGTCGCCATCGGGTCAAGGATCCGCTAATTCGGGCTCCGCGCCTGCTCAGAGCCTGCCCGTGTTCTCGACCGTTCTGCTCCGCGGTCGTCACCGTCGGGTGTGCATGTCGACAACGCGCTCGGCACCGTGCTCGTCGACACTGGCGTCCTCGTTCGCGGCGAGCGCGAGGTACGACTCTCGCGTCGCGAAGCGGCGCTCGTGGCGCAGCCGCGCGACCGATGGCCACGTGCGGTGTCGGCGTAAGAATTTCGCCGCGGTGTTGTGGCCCGAGTCGCCTCCGAGTGAGGTCGCACGCCACCGGCCGATCATGCACGTTCGTCGGCGCAGTTCGCGGTCGACCTCGCGCTGCGGTGTCGCACACGCTTGCGCAGAGCATGATCCCGTAGAGCGCTACGCAGGACGCCAGGGCGAGCGATGCCGCTAACGACCTGTTAGTCCGGGCACGCGGCGAGCTAATTGGTCATTAGGCCCCTGTGCGCGTCGCCTCACCGTGTTGAAGATGGGAACCGCGCATTTTCGAGAGGTTGCGCGTGCAGCGCGACCTCGTGATCACTGGAGAAGGGGCATGGCTGATCTCTGGGTGGTCCTCACCGTGGTGGGGTTCTTCGCCCTCTGCGTCGCGCTCGTCCGTGGCTGCGACCTCATCATCGGTCCCGACGACCAATCGGAGCTCGCGACCGCAACCGCGGACGACGAGACCGACGTGGCCGCCGAGGTGGGCGTCCGATGACGGGTGAGAACATCGCCGGCCTGGTCCTGGCCGTGCTGCTCCTGTTGTACCTGGTGGCCGCGCTCGTGATGCCGGAGCGGTTCTGATGAGCGCTGCCGGGTGGGGCGAGCTGATCGCGCTCGCCGTCCTGCTCGCAGTGACCGCGCCGTGGTTGGGGCGGTACATGGCGCACGTGTACGAGGGTGGAAGCTCACGGTTGGACCGGGTTTTCGGCCCGCTGGAACGGTTCGTGTACCGGGTGTGCCGGATCGATCCCGAGCGGGAGCAGCGCTGGAACGCCTACACGATCTCCCTGCTCGCCTTCAGCGCCGTCGGCGTGCTGTTGCTCTACCTGATCCAACGGATCCAGAGCAACCTGCCGTTCAACCCGACCGACATGGTCAACGTGGCGCCGGCGCTTTCGTTCAACACCGCGGTCAGCTTCGTGACCAACACCAACTGGCAGAGTTACGGCGGCGAGAACACGCTCAGTCATCTCACCCAGATGATGGGGCTGACGGTTCAGAACTTCGTGTCGGCCGCGGTGGGCATGGCCGCCATGGCGGCATTCATCCGTGGGCTCGCGCGGGCCGGGCGACGCACGATTGGCAACTTCTGGGTCGACCTGATCCGCACGACCTTCCGCATCCTGGTCCCGCTCGCGTTCGTCGGAGCGATCATCCTGCTTGCGTGCGGAGTGATCCAGAACACGCACGGCTTCACGACCGTGCACACGATCGCGGGATCGACCCAGAAGATCCCGGGTGGACCGGTGGCAAGCCAGATCTCGATCAAGCAGCTCGGCACCAACGGCGGTGGGTTCTTCAACGTGAACTCCGCGCACCCGTTCGAGGGCGGCACGAAGCTGGGTGACTTCTTCGAGCTCTACGCCATCACGATCGTCCCGTTCGCACTCGCGTTCACATTCGGCCGGATGGTGAAGGACAAGCGACAGGGCTACGCAGTCTTCGCCATCATGGCGGTGCTCTGGCTCGCGGCATCAGTGGCCCTCCCGATCATCGAGTCGGGTGGCAACCCGAAGCTCGACACGGGTGGCGTGACGCAAGCGGTCACCGCGACGTCACCGGGCGGGAACATGGAGGGCAAGGAGGTCCGGAACGGACCGGTGTCGTCCGCGATCTGGAGCGCGTCGACCACGCTGACCTCCAACGGCTCGGTCAACGGGATGCACGACAGCTACACGCCGCTCGGTGGCCTGGTGACCATGGCGGACATGAAGCTCGGTGAGATCGCACCCGGCGGCGTGGGCACGGGCCTGGTCGGGCTCTTGATCCTGGCGATTCTCTCGGTGTTCATCGCCGGTCTGATGGTCGGGCGCACGCCGGAGTACCTGGGCAAGAAGATCGAAGGCCGCGAGATGAAGCTCGCGATGCTCTACGTGCTCGTGTTCCCGCTGATCATCCTCGGCCTCTCGGCGTGGG
>DASPTH010000273.1:0-5712 GCA_035623515.1 Acidimicrobiia bacterium | reverse complement strand
GAGCGCGCGTGCGTTGTTCACGTGGTCCAGGAAGTCGAGGTCGCGGGCCCGCAGCGCCCAGGGGCGTCGAGCCGTGTCGGCGCTCGGGCCCGGGTGGCGGAGCCGGCTGCTCACCCGGCGGCCGCCCGCCGCCTCCCCGTAGATCTCGTAGAACTGGTCGCCGAGCGGGAGGGGCCGGCCGCCGGCGGCGTCGGCGAAGACCCAGAGCGCCACCGCCTCCGCCACGGGCGTCGACCCGCGCGTGACCGTCGTTCGACGCTCGGCCCAGCACGGGCCGGTCCCGCCGCAGAAGGTGACGAGTTCGAGGACGTCGCGGAACGCGGGCCACGCCGTGATCCGGATGTCGTAGCGGCGCACGACCCACACGCCGCCCATCTCGCGCAGACCGGAGTCGTAGGCGTCGTCGGTCGCGATGTCCTGGAGGAACCGGCCGAGCGCCTCGAGGTGCATCTCGTCGTGACCGTCCACGTCGCCGAGGTAGACGGGGCGCGACATCCGGAAGCGGCGCCCGTCCTCGGACATGTCCACGAACTCGACGCCCACACCGCTCCCTGCATCGACCGTCAAGGTGCGCCACCGGAGCACCGATGACCACAGAGGTCCCGTGGGGCCATGGTCGCGCGGCGTAGCCTCGTCGGCGCCATCGGGGAGGAGGAATCGGCGTGTCGCGCTTCCTGGACCGCCTTGGGCGAACCGCCGCTCGACGCCACTGGTGGTTCATCGGCGCGTGGTTGATCGCAGCGGTGGGTGCCGTGCTGCTCGCGGCCGCCCTCGACGGGCACACCAACGACAACTTCCAGATCCCGCACACGCAGTCGCAACAGGCCGTCGACGTGCTCGAGGCGCGGTTCCCGAGCTACTCCGGCGCGACCGCAACCGTCGTCTTCGACGCGCCCGACGGCATCAACAGCCCGTCGGTGGAGCCGGCGATCGAGCAGAGCCTCGCGGCGCTCGGTCGGATCCCCCACGTGTCGAGCGTCGCGGACCCGTACGGCCCGCTCGGAAGCCTGATCGTGTCGAAGAACGGCAACCACGCAGGGAAGATTGCGCTCGTCACCGTGCAGTACGACACACAAGCGCAGGACCTGAGCCTCGACGCGTACCGCCAGCTCCAGGACGCGACCCTGCCGGCCGCCAGGGCGGGCGTGCGGCTGGCGTACGGCGGCGCGGTCGTCGACTATGCGAACCGGCCACCGCAGGGCAACGCGGACCTCATCGGCCTGCTCGCCGCGGTCGTCATCCTGCTGTTCGCGTTCGGATCCGTCGTGGCGATGGGTATGCCGATCCTCACCGCGCTGTTCGGCCTCGGTGTCGGCATCGCGCTCATCAACATCGTCGCCGCGGTCACGACCATTGGAACGCTCGCGCCCGTGCTCGCGACGATGATCGGCCTCGGCGTCGGCATCGACTACTCGCTGTTCATCGTCACCCGCTACCGCGAGAACCTCGCTGCGGGCATGGGCGTCGAGGAGGGGGTCGGGCACTCCGTCGCCACCGCGGGCCAGGCGGTGCTCTTCGCCGGCTCCACCGTGGTCATCGCCATCTGCGGCCTCGCGATCGCGGGCATCCCCTACGTGGCGAAGCTCGGCTACATGGCGGGGATGGTCGTCGCGGTGATGATGCTCGCCGCGATCACGCTGCTCCCGGCGGTCCTCGGTGCAGTCGGGCACGCCGTCGACCGGTGGAAGGTCCCGAGCTTCGGTCGTCACCACGACCAGGCGCAGGCCGAGAGCGAGTCGATCTGGGCCCGTTGGGCCACCATCGTCGCGAAGCACGCCTGGTTCTTCGCGGTGCTCGGCGTCACGATCCTTCTGGTGCTCGCGTGGCCCGTGCTGAGCATGCGCCTCGGCGAGTCCGACGACGGCAACTTGCCCACGTCGACCACCCAGCGGCAGGCCTACGACCTGATCTCGTCGGGCTTCGGCCCCGGGTCGAACGGCCCGCTGCTCGTCGTCTTCCAACTGCCCACGCCGAACGACACCGCGCTGCTGGCCACCGCGTCGGAGGCGATCAGCAAGACGCCGGGGGTCGCGCAGGTGCTCCCGCCGCAGTTCAGTCCCGAGGACCCGTCGGTCGCGATCCTCACCGTGTTCCCCACGACCTCACCGGAGAGCGCGCAGACGGCGTCGCTCGTGGAGACCCTGCGCGACGACGTCCTGCCGACCACGCTCGGGACGTCGGGTGCCCAGGCGTACGTGGGAGGACTCACCGCCGCCTTCATCGACATCGGCAACCGGATCGGCGATCGCCTGCCCTACTTCATCGCCGCGGTCGTGCTGTTGTCGTTCCTCCTCCTGATGCTCGTGTTCCACTCCATTCTCATACCGCTCACCGCCGCGGTGATGAACCTGCTGTCGGTCGGCGCCGCGTACGGCGTCACCGTGGCGGTGTTCCAGTGGGGTTGGTTCAAGGACGTCGTCGGCCTCGACAGCACCGTGCCCATCGTGCCGTTCATCCCGATGATGATGTTCGCCGTGCTGTTCGGGCTCTCGATGGACTACCAGGTGTTCCTCCTCACGCGGATCCGTGAGGAGTACGACATCGCGGGAGACACGCGTCGAGCGGTCGTGCTGGGACTGTCGCGTACGGCCCGCGTGATCACCTCCGCCGCGTTGATCATGATCTTCGTGTTCGGAGCCTTCATCGCCAACCTCACGCCCGAAGTCAAGATGTTCGGGCTCGGCCTGGCGTTCGCGGTGCTCGTCGACGCGACGATCGTCCGCATGATGCTCGTGCCGTCGATCATGGAGATCCTCGGCGACGCGAACTGGTGGTTCCCGAGGTGGCTCGGCTGGTTGCCCCGCCTCGACATCGACAGCGCCGCTCGCCGGACGCCAGTGACGACGCCGAGGCCGGCCCCCCAACCCGAACCTGCGTCAGTACAGCCCGTATAACCAGGTGTACTGACGCAACCTCGCGTCGTGCAGCGTCAGTCGAGCAGCTCGAGGACGCGCTCGCTCGGGCGACAGATGAGCGCGCGGTCGCCGGCGAACACCACCGGTCGCTCCATGAGCTCGGGATGTTCGAGCAGGACGTCGACGACCTGCGCCCTCGTCTGGTAGTCGGACTCGACGAAACCGAGCTCCTGGAAGCGCTTGTCCTTGCGCACGAGCGCCGACGGCGGATCGGGGATCGCGTCGAGGATGCGCTCGAGATCGGCACGGGTCGGCAGGTCCTTCAGGTACTCGATCACCTCGAGTTCAACGCCCTTGTCGCGCAGGATCTCGACTGCGCCGCGCGCCTTGCTGCACACCGGGTTGAAGTAGACGATCATGGTTTCCACGACGTGCACCCTACTGCGAGCGCGGACTCGAGCCGCGTGAGGTACTCGTCGCGCGTGACGTCGATCGCGCCGAGCGACTCGAGATGCGGAGTCGTCCACTGCACGTCCAGCAACGTCGCCCCGCCAGCGCGCAGGCGCTCGACGAGCCCGACGAGCGCGACCTTCGACGCGTCACGTTGTCGGTGAAACTTCGACTCGGCCGCGAAGAACCCGCCGATCGCGATGCCGTAGAGCCCACCCGCGAGCTCGCCCTCGCGCCAGGCCTCCACACTGTGCGCCCAACCGAGCTCGTGCAGCGCGCAATAGGCCCGAACGAACTCTTCGTCGATCCACCCGTGTGGGCGACGCGGATCGGCGCAGCCGCGCATCACCGTTTCGAACGCCTGGTCGATCCGAACCTCGTAGCGGGAGCAGGAACGGCGGAGCGAGCGGCTCACGTGCAACCCGTCGAGCGGGATCACACCGCGTGGCTCCGGCGACCACCAGGCGAGAGGACCGCCGGCCCGGAGCCGCATCGGGAAGAGGCCGCTGCGGTAGGCGGCGAGCACCGTGCCGGGCTCCAGATCAGCCCCGATGCCCACGACGTCGCCATCGACGGGGTCCCGAGGGGAGGGCAGCGCCCAGCGGGTCGGTGGGGGTTCCAGCGGCACCGTTCTCACTCCGCGTGGTCTTCCGGCGTCGGGCCTCACAGTGGCTGCTCCATGACGCTAGCGTGGGCACATCCCTCCGAAGATGCTGGTCCGGACGCGCGCAGTGTTGCTGATCGTGGCAGCGCTCTCGGTGGTGCCGTTCACGACACTGGCTCCGCGCGCGGCCGACGCCGACACCGGCGAGAGCGCAGCAGCACTGCGCGCGCAGGCGGACGCGATCGCCGGCCACTACTTCGCGGCACTTTCGGAGTACGAGACGCTCGGTCGCCAGATCGCCGACAACCGCCGCCTCGTCGCGACGCTCGAGGTGCGAGCTCGCCGAGCGCGACACGACGCGCGTGAGCGCGCGGTGTTGGCGTACAAGGAAGCCGGCGTGCAGTTGGCGACGCTCATCGACAGCAACGACGCCCTGACCGCGGCGCGACGGGCGGAGCTCATCGACCAGGTGAACGCGCGCGACAACGCCGTCTTCACGAGATTGCGGATCGCGACGAGAGACCTGCAAACGACTCGGCGCGCCTTGGAGGCCGATCGCCAGCGCCAGGCCGGCGCGCTCGCCGACCTGCAGAGCCAGAGTCGCGACATGGAGGCCAAGCTCGCGCTGGCGCAGCAACAGGAACAGGCAGCAGCCGAGCAGGTCGCCCAGCTCGTGGCCGGCACGACGACCACGACGACGTCACCGACGCCGCCCCCCACCATCGGCAGCGCCGACGCGGCCGCGGCCGCGCCGACCACCGCTCCCACCACGACCTCCCCGCCCGCCGCGCCACCGGCGCCGTCAGCGCCTCCCTACGAGGGCACGTCGGGCGTGAACCCGCACCACGACGACCCGTTCCTCACGTGCGTGCGCAACCGGGAGAGCGGCGGCAACTACTCGGTGGTCAACCCGGCCGGCCCGTACCTCGGCGCCTACCAGTTCCTCGAGGCCACGTGGAACGCGACCGCGAACCACGCCGGCCGCCAGGACCTCGTCGGGGTGCCGGCGAACCTCGCGTCGCCGTACGACCAGGACGAGATGGCATGGGACCTCTACCAATGGCAGGGCATGGGCCCATGGGGCGGCGGTTGTCCGTGAGCCGCGCGTCGAGCCAGGGTCGGTGCCGGGCATGACGGGCGCGCATCACATCACGGTCGAGGACGTCGCAGGAACCGTTCGCGTCGAGGTCGACGGCACGGTCGTCGCCGAATCCGAGCGCGCACGCGTGTTGCGCGAGGGGTCGATCACGCCGCGCTACTACCTCCCCCGTGACGACGTGAAGATGGAACTGCTGGAGGCGACCGACACCAGCACGCGCTGTCCGTTCAAGGGCGAGGCGTCGTACTGGAGCCTGTTGGTCGACGACCGCCGCCACGACGACATCGCGTGGAGCTACGAAGACCCGATTCCCGGGATGGAGACGATCGCCGGATTGGTGTGTTTCTACAACGAGCGAGTCGAGCTCGTCGTCGCGGGCGAGCCGCAGTAGTCACCGTCTCCAGTCGTCGGCGGGCGCACCACGCGCGTCGACCGCCCGCGTGATCCGCACCGCGTCGAGCAACGCGCGGTCGTGTGAGACGAGGAGCAGCGTGCCTTCGTAGGAGTCGAGCGCGGTCTCGAGCTGCTCGATTGCCGGCAGGTCGAGGTGGTTCGTGGGCTCGTCGAGGACGAGGACGTTGGGCCTGTCCATCATGAGCTTCGCCAGCAGCAGCCGGACCGTCTCGCCGCCGGAGAGGGTCGCGGTCGGCTTCATCCGCTCCTCGCCCGAGAAGAGCATCCGCCCGAGCAGCCCGGAGATCTCC
>DASPTH010000270.1:0-4799 GCA_035623515.1 Acidimicrobiia bacterium | reverse complement strand
CAGCGCGCTGGCGCGCCCGATGCCGCTCCCTCCGCCGGTGACCACGGCCACACGGCCCTGCAGGTCGTCCATCGGCCGTCTCCTCCGCGCCGCTGTGCAATGCTCGGGAGCGTACGCGAGGCGAAGGAGCGCACACGATGGATCTGCACGGCACCGGAATCTGGAGCGGAGCGCTCCGTTTCGGCGACCGCGGGGCCGCGCGCGACGCCGCCGCCGAGCTCGAGCACCTCGGCTACTCGGCGTTGTGGGTGCCCGGTGGCGTCGGCGGCGACGTCTTCGGCGACTGCGGCGCGCTGCTCGAGGTCACCGAGCGCGCGGTGGTCGCGACGGGCATCCTCAACCTCTGGATGCACGAGCCCGCCGAGACCGCCGCCGGACACGCCTCGCTCACAGCCGCGTACCCCGGCCGCTTCCTGCTCGGCATCGGCGTGAGCCACTCGGCGCTCGTCGACCGCGACGAGGCGGGGCGCTACCAGAAGCCGATCGCGGTGACGCGCCGGTACCTCGACGCCCTCGACGGCGCCGACCCGCCCGTGCCGGTCGCCGAGCGCGCGCTGGCCGCGCTCGGGCCGAAGATGCTCGAGCTGGCTCGTGACCGCACGCGCGGCGCGCACCCGTACCTGGCGAATCCCGACCACACCAGGCTGGCGCGCGAGGTGCTCGGCGACGGCCCGCTGCTCATGCCGGAGCAACCGGTCGTTCTCGAGACCGATTCGGCCACTGCGCGCGACCTGGCGCGCGCCCATTTCACGATCTACCTCACCCTTCCGAACTACGTGAACAACCTGAAGCGGATCGGCTTCACCGACGACGACGTCGCAGAAGGCGGGAGCGACCGGTTGATCGACGGGGTGGTCGCGTGGGGTGACGAAGCCACGATCGCGGCACGGGTCCGGCAACACTTCGAGGCCGGCGCGGACCACGTGTGCGTTCAGGTGGTGACGCCCCGAGGCATCCAGAACCTCCCGCTCGACCAGTGGCGCGCGCTGGCCCCCGCGCTCACGGGGAGCTGAGCGCCGGTGGCACGGATCGACGTTCCCGAGGGACCGGGCGGCGATGCCGCGATGGTCTGGACGTTGCGCCCGGAGATGGCGGGCATGGTCGGCAAGATGATCACCACCGCGTACCAGGCGAGCAAGCTCCCGGCGAGCGAGCGCGAGGCGGCGCGCATGCGGATCGCGCAGCTCAACGCGTGCGGTGCATGCGCGACGTTCCGCGCACCGTCGGTGCGGGAGGCGGGCGTCACCGAGGACACCTACGAGCACCTCGACGAGTGGCGGACGTGGCCGGGCTACACGGCGCGGCAGCGCCTCGCGATCGAGTACGCCGAGCGCTTCGCCACCGACCACCAGGCGATCGACGACGAGCTGTTCGCTCGGCTCCGCGCCGCCTTCGCCGACGACGAGATCCTCGACATCACGTTGTGCTGCGCGGTCTATCTCGGGCTCGGTCGCACGCTCGAGGTGTTGCAGATCACCGAGGCCACGGACCTCGACGTCTGACTCAACCCGCGCGCACGAACTGGCGGCGAGCGCCCGCGAGCATCGTGTCGCGGTCGCGCAGGAGCACGAAGCCTTCGTCGATCAACGCGTCGAGCAGCTCTGCGTACCGCGAGACGTAGTCGTCGAGCGAGCCGTACCGCCGGCCCAGCTCGTCGGCCGTGAAGGGCTGCCAGCCCCCGAAGTTGCCGCATCCGTCGTCGATCGACGATGCCCCGCACGGTGAGAGCGCCACCGGCTCCGCCCGCCCGGTGGGGAGCTCCACGTCGGGGAAGCGCACACCGCCGATCGGCTGCGCGTCGGCGTCGACCCGCGGCACGCGCAACTCCACACCGGGCAGCCCGTGGAACGACGGCGACGACTCGGGCGCGGGTCCCAGCTCGAACCACCGCGACCGCGGCAACGAGTCGGGGTCATCGAGCAGACCCACGAGCAACGCGCGGGCGTACGCGCCCGACTGGACGGGGTTGAGCGGGATCTGCACACCTCCGTTGCACCCGAGCGACTCGAACACGAGCGCCGCCCACTCGTCGCTGCCGGGTGCGTGCGGTGCCGGGAAGTCGTAGTGACGCGCACGCTCGGGCAGCGGTGCCGACGCGAACACGCTGCCGCGCAACCGGTAGTACTCCGTGTAGCTCGTGACGTCGACGTAGAACGGGTCGCTGTCGGGTCGCGTGAGGATCTCCGCCGCCGTGAGCGGTGAGCGCGCCGGCCGTACGTACGGGTAGAGCGCCTGGCCGTCACCCGGGAGCCGGTTGATCGCGAGCCAGTTGCCGGCGGAGAGGTAGGCGAGCGCACCGTCGAACACCGCGGCGCCGTCGGCCGGATCGACGTTGAACCCCTCGGCGACGAGGGTGTTCACGAACCACGCCGACTGGCTGGCGCCCGCCACGACCCGGCGCCCGAAATCACCCGCGAGGTAGCGCCCGAAGTCGCGCACGATCGCGAGCCCGACGCCTTGCGCGTCGGCAGGCACGCTCGCGCAGTGCGAGGTCTGCCACTGCACGCGCGCGTACGACACCGCCGTGTCGAACAGGCAGCCCGGACCCATGCCCGCCGGGTACGCCGCAGCCGACGGAGGCGTGCCCCGCAGGCCCACACCGGTGACGAGACCGAGCGTCGACGGTCCCCCGCGGTTCTCGGCGTCGACGACGACGGCGGTCCGGTGCTCCGGGTCGACCGGGCGCAGCACCTCGAACTCCGACGCGTACTCGTACGGTGCCGCCAGCGCGTCGAGGCCGACGACGTCCTCGTGGTTGCTCACGACCCCGCGCACGACGCCCCACTCGCGCTCGTACGCGATGCCGCCGAAGTCGCCGAGACCGTCGACACCGGTCACGTCGGCGGCGATGACGCCGGAATCGTCCAAGAACCGGGATGTTACGTTTCCCCGATGGTCGACACCCCCCAACTCACCGCCGGCCGCTTCGTCGGGCAGAAGGTGCTCCGGAAGGAGGACCCGCGGCTCCTCACCGGGCGCGGGCACTACGTCGACGACGTGTCGCTCACGGGCATGCTCCACGCGACCTTCGTGCGCAGCGACGTTGCCCGCGCGCGGATCACCCGTCTCGACGTGGACGCGGCGCGGACGGCGCCGGGCGTGGTGGCCGTGCTCACGGCCGCCGACCTCAACGACAGGGTCGCGGTGTCGATGCTGCCGAGCCTGTTCCAGGGCGCGGAGGACTTCAGCGCGCCCATCAGGCCGCTCGCACGCGACGACGTGCGGTTCGTCGGCGACCCGGTCGCGCTGGTGGTCGCGGAGAGCCGTTACCTCGCCGAGGACGCCGCCGAGTTGGTGGAGGCCGACTACGAAACGCTCCCTGCCGTCGTCGACTACGAGTCCGCCGCGGCTTCACCGGAACTGGTGCATCCCGACCGTCCCGCGAACGTGGCGATGATGATGGGCGGTCCGATCGCGGCCGAGTTGCAGGAGGTGTTCGACGCGGCTGCGCACACCGTGACGGAGACGTTCCGACAGCACCGCTACAGCATGGTGCCCATGGAGTGCCGTGGGATCGTCGCCCGGTTCGACCCGTTCGACCAACGGCTCGACGTGTGGGTGTCGAGCCAGAACCCGCACGAAGCGCGCCTCGTGTTCAGTCGCGTCACCGGTCTTCCCGAGAACAGCATCCGCGTCCAGATCGGCGACGTCGGTGGTGGGTTCGGACTCAAGTCCTTCGTCGGTCGCGAGGAGCAGACCGTCGCGCTCGCGGCGTACGTCCTGAAGTCGACGGTGAAGTGGATGGAGGATCGCCACGAGCACCTGATCGCGTCCGCGCACGCGCGTGTCGAGAAGGCGACGGTGACCATGGCGGTCGACGCCGAGGGTCACTTCCTCGGAGCGTACGCCGACCACGTCGACGACTCGGGGGCGTACCCGATCGGCGGCGGCAGCGCCGGGCCGCTCGTGTGCGCGCTCATCACGGGGCCCTACCGCGTACCGCAGATCGGTTTCCGGACCACGACGGTCTGGACGAACACCTGCGGCAAGGCCGCGTACCGCGGGCCGTGGATGATGGAGACGGTGGCTCGCGAGCAGATGGTCGACGTGGTCGCCCGCGCGATCGGGATGGATCCGGTCGAGTTGCGCCGGCGCAACGTGATCCATCGTTCCGAGCTCCCGTACACGTCGGCGGGCGGCCAGTTCATCGACAACGTCTCCCCCGAGGAGACGCTCGAGCAGTGCACCGTCGCGATCGGCTACGACGCGTTCCGCGCCGAGCAGGCACGCGCGAAGGCCGACGGTCGCCTGCTCGGTGTCGGCTTCGCGCTGTACGTGGAGCCGCAGACGAACTTCGGTCCCTACGGCAACGAGCCTGCGCATCTCCGCATCGCGCCCGACGGGCACGTCGACGTGTACATCGCCTCCGGCGCGCACGGTCAGGGACTCGAGACGACCACCGCGCAGCTCACCGCCGAATTCCTCGGCGTGCACGTCGACGACGTCACCGTGCACCAGGGCGACACCGAGGCGACGCCGTACGGCCCGGGTACGGGCGGCAGCCGGAGCGGCCCCATGATCGGCGCGGCCGTCCACGACGCCGCGGTGCTGCTCCAGGACAAGATCTTCGCCGTCGCCGGTCACCTGCTCGAGGCTGCGCCCGCGGACCTCGAGATGGCGGCGAGCGTCGTGTCGGTGAAGGGCACGCCGGCGAAGTCGGTGACGCTCGCGCGGGTCGCGCAGACCGCGCACTTGAGCCCGGGCACACTCCCGGACGACGTCGACCCGGTGCTCGAGGTCATGTACCGCTACAAGGCTCCGGGGGGCGTGTGGTCGAACGCGTGTCACGCGTGCACGTG
>DASPTH010000261.1:0-6311 GCA_035623515.1 Acidimicrobiia bacterium | reverse complement strand
CGCGCGGCTTGGCGGAGGCCTGCGTCACCGAGACGATCGTCGCACTCGGTGACCACTTCCTCGAACCGTCGTACGAAGACCTGGGCTCGGCGCTCGACGAGCGGTGCGAGCGGTGGGGTGTTCGCATCGTCGCGCTGATGCTCGCGGCGACGGCCGACGACGACTTTCCCGCGCGCGAGGTGTGTGCCCGGCTGTTCGACGAGGATCCCCGCTTCGCCCTCGACGCACTCGGACCGGTGCAGGAGGACCACGCGCCGAAACCGGTCGCGCGGCACACACCCACCCCGAACGAAGCCGACGCCGAGGCGAAACGCGAGGCGCGCCGTGAGCGACGCCGCGCGCAGAAGGGGCAGGCGCGACCCGCGCGCGTCGCCCATCCGACGTACCGCCGGGCGACCCGCGACTCATCGTCCGCGCCCGAGCCCGAGGGCGGCGCCGACACCGCGGCGTTTGCCGCGACGCGGCCGTCGAGAACCGAGATGCGCGCGGTCTTGGTGGTCGGAACCTACGACGACGTGCGCTACGACGACCCGCTCGTGGGCGCGGTGGTCGACGCGTTCATCCCCTTCGGTGATCCCGACGACGAGCGGGGGGCCGGCAAGACGCGTCCCTGTGTGGTGCTCGCGGCCTGCGCCGACGATCGACTGGTGGTCCGCCCGTGCTACTCGGGAGGAGGCCTGCGATCCGGCGACTGGAAGTCGGTGCGTGTCGGCGACGCGCAAGCCGCCGGGCTCGACCGCGAGTCGTACGTCTCGACCGAGGAGTTCGCGGTGCGGCGCGCACCCGCCGCTCGTGCGGTGCGCGGCTGGCTGTCACGCGAGGACTGGAACGCGCTGTAGCGCCTACCGGACCAGGTCGACGAGGATGTCGCCCGATTCGACCGCGCGCGCGGAGTCGCCCGGGCGGAGCAGGAGCGAGCTGAACGCGAGCTCGACGACCGCGGGCCCGACCACCGGTGCCGCGCCCGGCGTGAGCTGGGCCACGTCGACGACGTCGGCGTCGACCCAGTCGCCCCCCAGGTGGACCGGGCGGCGACCCCCGGCGGGTGCGACGTCGGGCGCTTCGGGCGGCGCGAGGTCGGGGTGGCGGGTGTGGCCGGTGGCGACGAGGCGGATGCCGCGTACGAGCGGTTCCTCGGCTCGTGACTCGATGAGGCGGGCCTCGGCGTTGCGGCGGTGGAACTCCTCCACGGCGTCGGCGACCGCCGCGGCGGTGACGGGCGCGCCCGGCGTGCGGGCGAGCGGGACGGAGACGTCGAAGGTCTGGCCCGGGAAGACCATGTTGAGGAACCAGTCGCGTCCGATCTGCTGATCGGGGACACCGGCTTCGCGGAGTTCCGTCGTGGCGGCGGCGTCGAGCCGCTCGGCCGCGGCCGTCAGCTCGGCGAGGTCGACCTCGGCGCTCGGGGCGAGATAGGCGCGGGATTCGTCGACGATCTGGTCGGCCATCAGGAGCCCGAACGCGGAGAAACCCGAGGCGGTGAGGGGCACGAGGCAGCGCCGCATCCCGAGCGCGGCGGCCTGGGTCGTGGCGTGCACCGGACCCATACCGCCGAACGCGACGAGCGACATGGCGCGCGCGTCGGCGCCGGCGAGCGCGCACACGCGCCGAACCGCGTCGGTCATGTACGCGTCGATCACGTCGACGATCGCCACCGCGGTGTCGACCACCGAGAGCCCGAGCGGCGCACCGAGGCGATCGAGCGCGGCGGCGGCCGCGTCGAGGTCGAGCGCGCGGCGCCCCGCGGCGAAGCGCGCAGGGTCGATCCGGCCGAGCACGAGGTCGGCGTCGGTGACGGTCGGCTCGGTGCCGCCCAGCCCGTACGCGACCGGGCCCGGCACCGCGCCGGCCGACTGGGGACCCACGAGGAGGCGCTCCCCGGCGACGCGCGCGATCGAGCCGCCGCCGGCGCCCACCGACTGCACGTCGACCATGGGTAGCTGGATGAGGTAGCGGTGACGCCAGTTCCATTCGGTCTTGACCTCGGGCCGGCCGTCGCGCACGAGGCACACGTCGTAGGAGGTGCCGCCCATGTCGACGCTGATCACGTCACCCAGGCCGGCCGCCGCCGCCGCGGTGGCCGCGGCCACCGCACCGCCCGTGGGGCCGGACCCGATCGTTGCCACCGCGCGGCGTTCGATCACCGACGGCAGGCACACGCCACCGTTGGATCGGGCGATCAGGAGCTCACCGGCGAGGCCGGCGTCGCGCAGACGCCGCTCGAGCCGGTGCACGTACCGCGCGATCACGGGCCCCACGTATGCGTTCACGACGGCCGTGGACGTGCGCTCGAACTCCGGCGCGCGGGGCAACACCTCGTGGGAGAGCGTGACCATCGTGACGTCGGGGTACTCGTCGCGGACGATGTCGCGCGCCCGCAACTCGTGGACCGGGTTCACGTAGGAGTGCAGGAAGGAGATCGCGATCGACTCGACGCCGAACCCCCGCAGCCGTGCCGTCGCCTTCCGCACCGCCTCCTCGTCGAGGGCCACCACCACATTGCCGTCGGGGTCGAGGCGCTCTGGCACGCTGATCCGTACGCGGCGCTTCGCGATGGGCTCGGGCGCGGGCAGCGCCGCGTCCCAGATGTCCTCCTTGTAGCCGCGGCGGATGTCCATCTCGTCGCGGAACCCCTGGCTGCAGATCAACCCGGCCCGCGCGCCGTTCATCTGGATCATCGTGTTGTCGCCGGTGGTCGTGCCGTGCACGATCGTGGCGGTTCCCGCGAGCAACTCCTCCAGGCTCAGCCCTTCGCCGTCGGCCAACAGCTCGAGGCCGGCGAGCACGCCGTCGGACTGGTCGTCCGGTGTGGTCGGAGACTTCTCCAACCGGATCGAGCCGTCGGGGCGCGCGAGCACGAGGTCGGTGAACGTGCCCCCGACGTCGACGCCGATCCGGTAACGGCCTTCGTCGCCGGCGCTCACGAGCGGCGCTCGGCGCGCATGCGGGTGGTGGCCTCCTCGTCGACCGCGAGGTCCATCGCCTCGAGCGAACCGGTCACGACCACGCCGTAGTCGCGCGCCGCGCCCTCGATCGACACGACCTCGTCCCACACGTCCTCGAGCACCACGCGCGGGTCGCGATCGAGCGGGTCACCCCAGCCGCCGCCGCCGCCGAAGTCGTACACCAGGCACTCGCCCGCTTCGAGGAGCACGCCGCTCGCGTTCACGATCACCTCGAACTCGCCGGCCTTCTGCGCGTGCCAGTCGGGCGACAGGGCGTGCTCGGGCGACACGTGCAGGTAGCAGTGGTCGCCGGTACCGGTGTGGCCGCCGTTGATCCCCGGGTGGATGTGCCGGCGGTTCACCATGTACTGGCTGACGTAGGTGGGGACGAGCACCTGCTTGATGAAGTGGCTGCCCGGCAGGCCCCGCCACTGGCCCGCCCCGCCGCTGTCGGTCATGTACTCCCGGCCCCGGACCAGGTTCGGGTACAGCGTCTCGTTGATCTCGGCCGTCGCCTTGATCAGGTTCCCGAACGACGCGTTCTGCGCCCCCCAACCGTCGACGTCGCGCACCGCGCCGCACCAACCCGCGTAGAGCTCACCACCGCCGTCGAAGAACGGCCGATCGTGCGCGCGCGGGTTGCGATCACCCCACATCTGCCGGGGCGCGCCGATCTTGTACGTCTGGGGTGTGCACCGGTCGGGAATGATCTGACTCAACGCGAGCGCGATCGCGTCACCGACCTCGACACCGGGGTGGTGCGTCCCCGACGACACCGGCTTGCCGACCGTCGGGTTCACACAGGTTCCCTCCGGGACGATCAACGTGATGCAGTCGAAGAAGCCCTCGTTCTTCGGGATCGACGAGTCGACCAAGCTCGCCAATTGGGCGATGACGTACCCGCGAGTGTTGCCGAACGTCGACCAGCCCTGGATCTCCTGGCGGGCATCCGAACCGGTGAAGTCCACGGTCAGGTGGTCGCCGTCGACCGTGACCGCCACGTGCACGTGCAGGTCCTCGTTGCCCACGGGGTCGTTGTCGACGTAGGCGTCGGCCTCGTACGTGCCGTCCGGCCACGACGCCACCTCTTCGCGGAATCGGCGCGACGTGTCGGCGATGTTGGCGTCGACGCTCGCCCGCACCGTGTCGGTGCCGTAGCGCTCGATGATCTCCTCCAGGCGACGGACGCCGAGTTGCGCCGCCCCCACCTGCGAACGGAGGTCGCCCACGAATCCCGGGAGGCGGTTGTTCGTGCGCATGAAGTGCACGACGTCACGGCGTTCCTTGCCCCCGTCGATGATCTTCAGCACCGGGTAGCGCACGCCCTCCGACCAGATGTCCTTCGCGTTGACGTTGTAGCCACCCGCCATGGCACCGCCGGTGTCGCCGTGGTGACACTGGATCGACGCGATGAGGACGAGCTCGTCGCCGTCGAACACGGGTGCGAACACGTTGAAGTCGGGCAGGTGGCCGCCACCGTGGTAGGGATCGTTGGCCACGAGCACGTCGCCCGGGTACAGCTCGTCACCGAGGAAGTCGAGCGCGAACCGCACCGGGAGCGTCGACGTGAGCATGAACTGCGGCACCCCCACCGACAGCGCCGCGAGGCGACCGGTGTGGTCCAGGATCGTCGCGTTCCGCTCGTTCGACTGGTTCAGGATCGGCGTGGTGGCCGTCCGGGAGACGTAGGTGGCCATCTCGAAGCACACCGTCTCCATCCCGCTCCGGATCACCTCGGCGGTGATCGGGTCGGTGATCTTGCTCATCATCTCGACCATGACTCGAGAGCGTACGACGTTCCGGGTGTGGGAGGATGCGCCCCGTGACGGTCTTCAACCACCTCGGCCAGTGCGTGACCGACCTCGAACGGTCGAAGCGCTTCTACGTCGAGGTGCTCGGCTTCGAGCCCTGGCGGGAGCTCGGCTTCCCCGACGAGGGCTGTTCCTCGCTGCTGCGGCTGGCCCCGCCGATCGACATGACCGCCTGCTACCTCCGCCGGGACGGCCTCGTGCTCGAGCTCCTGTACTTCGCGGGATCCGGCGCGGCCCCGCTCCCCGCCCGCGAGCGGGTCATGAACGAGCCGGGCCTCACCCACATCTCGATCAGCGTCGACGACATCCCCGCCACGTCCACGCAGGTCGAGGAGTACGGCGGCGAGGTGCTGAAGGACACCGACGTCGGGGCGGCGATCTTCGTGCGCGACCCCGACGGCCAGCTCATCGAGCTGCTCACGATGGACTACGTGGAGCGCATCAGGGCCGAGGGGTAGGGCCGGGAACATCGCCCTCGGGCTCCGTGGTCGGCGCATCGGGGGCGAGTGACCTGATCGGGCGGGTCACCCTCACTGCTCCAGCAGGGTCTGGGCGTGACGGGCCACGTACCTCGACACCGCGGTTCGGGCTCGCCGCACGAGCTCGGGTGTGGTGGCGCACACGGTGCAGGGGTAGCGGCTGATCGACGTCCCCAGGGCGACCACGACGTGCCCGCGGTCGCGCGTGAGCGCGGCCAGAGTGACACCGAGCTGGTTCGAGACCGTGACCGCCGGCGGTTCGGCCAGGAGCCGCCCGCTCTCGGCGTCCCACACCCGGAGGACGCCGCCGGACGCGATCGTCACGAGCTGCCGACCGTCGGCGCTGAAGTCCGCGAACACGGCGTCGTACCGCTTCCCGATGGCCTGGCTCGAGGCCGTGCCGAATCCGGTCCGGATGATCGCACCGGTGTGCGCGTCCCAGACCCGCGCGTTCCCGTCGGCGCCGACCGCGGCGACGCGGTCGCCGGCCGGGTCGAACCGGACGCTCCGGAAGACGTCGCCCGTGCCGGCCAGCGTCGCCAACCGATCGCCCGTGCCGGCGTCCCAGGTCGAAGCTCCGGCGGCATTCACGACGACCACCGTGTCGCCGCCGCGGTCGAGCGCCACGGTCCCGGGCGCAGTGACGGACAGGGTCTCGAGGAGCTCACCGGATCCCGTGTCCCAGATCCGCACCGCGTCCGGGCCGACCGTCGCGGCCCGGTCACCTCGCGCGTCGAGCGCCGGTGCGCGGAAGATGTCGCCGTGGCCCTGGAGCCGGGTCACCTGCCTCGCCGAGTCGACGTCCCAGACGACGCCGACGCCCGCGGGCGCGGCGTCGACGACCCGGCGACCGTCGGCGCTGAGGCCCGCGTCGACCACGTACGACGCCGACGGATCGCTCGTCGTCACCCGTGTACGCGCGCGGAACGAGAACCTCGGACGGCCGTTCGGTAGCGCGGACACCGTGGCGTCGCCGGCGCGATCCGACGTCAGGACGAGGCGGCCGTCGTCGTCGACCTGCGAGTTCGTCGCACCGAGAGGCGGGAGCGGCGAGTCTTGGGCTCGGAACACCGACG
>DASPTH010000249.1:0-2572 GCA_035623515.1 Acidimicrobiia bacterium | reverse complement strand
CGAAGTGCTCGAGCGGCAACGTGTCGTAGTTCGGGTCGAACGCGATCTGGTCCCACTCGTCGGCGAAGCGCTCGGCGAGCGCGTACGACGGGTGGTCGCGGTACCGCTCGCGTGCTGTCCGGTCACCGCCCAGGTGGTGGTAGTAGTGCCGGCCCTGGAAGTCCTGATGCACCTCGATCGCCCACCGCACTTCCTCACGCACGTACGGCCGCAGGATCTCGGCCGCGATCCGCGGATGGTTCGGGACGCTGACGGCCTTGCCGACGTCGTGGCACAGCGACGCCAGCACGAGCTCGTCGTCGGCTCCGGCACGCTCCGCGAGGGTCGCGGTCTGCAGGCAGTGGGTGAGCTGGTCGACCGCGAAGCCGTCGGTGATCTGGTCGAGGCTGCCCAGCATGCCGAGCACCGCCGCCGCGACCCGGTCACGGTTGGCCACGCTCTCGGCGGCGATCACCGCCCACTGCTCGGCGGTGGATTCGTCCATGCGCGTGAACGTGGTGGCGGCAGGTGTCGTGGTCATACCCCCTATTCTGCCGCACGTGCGGAGCGAGGATCGGCGTGCGGTGTGGTTGGGAGCCGCGATCGCGGTGGTCGCCACCCTCCTGCTCACCTTCCTCGCCGCGTCCCTCGAGTCCACGATCAACGGCCCGGGACGACGAACGGTGGCCGTCCCGGTGCTCTGGGGCGTCGGCGGCGGCGCCGGGATCGCCCTCGGAGCGGTCGTCACCGCGTGGATCACCCGGCGGGTGGGGCCCGCCGCACTGGCCGCGCTGGCCGGGGCCGCCACGCTGCTCGTGTTCCTGATCCTCGCCTACAACAGCTCTGACCTGCGCTTCGAGGACCAACTCGTCGGCACGCTGATCATCGTGGTCCTCCCCGCCTACCTCGGGGCGCTGGTCTGCGCGACCGTCGCCGCGCTCGCGGCGCGGCTCTTCGGGCGCCGGACGCCCACGGGCTCGCACCCCGCCTGAGGATGGGGCGCTGCGCCGACCTCGAGCCGCCCTCGGTCGGGGCCACGGCAGCGGCCGGGTTCCTGGCGGACCGGTTCGGCGAGGGAGTGAGCGACGTCTTCGCGGCGCCCCGTCAGGGCGCATGGTCTCGCGCCTTCTTCTTCCGGCGCGGCGACGCCCACCTGGTGATCCGCTTCGCGCCGTGGCGGGTCAATTTCGACAAGGACCGCGCGCTCGCGCGGCACGCGACGACCGACCTGCCCATCCCGCCCGTGCTCGAGATCGGAGAAGGGCTCGGCCAGCACTACGCGATCTCCGAGCGCGCGTTCGGCACGATCCTCGAGGAGCTCGACCCCGGGGCGACCGAGCGCACGCTGCCGGCCCTCTTCCGAGCGCTCGACGGCATCCGCGTCGCCGACGTGTCCGACTCCACCGGGGCCGGGGTCTGGTCAACGGACGGGCGCGCCAGCCACCGCACCTGGCACGACTACCTCACGAGCCCGCCACCCGACCCGTTCTCCGACACCGGGGACATCTGGCGCTCGAACACCGCGGCGTCCCGGCCCGCCGCGCTCCCCGAGTTCGACGCGGCGCACGCCGAGCTCCGCGGCCTCGTCGAGCCTTGTCCGGAGGTCCGCCACCTCGTGCACTCGGACCTGCTCTACGGCAACGTGCTCGCCGCCCACGGGCGCATCACCGCGGTGTTCGACTGGGGGTGCGCGCTCGTCGGCGACTTCCTCTACGACCTCGCGTGGCTCACCTTCTGGGCGCCGTGGTACCCGGGGCTCGCCGCCGTCGACCTCCGGGCCGCGGCCCGGCAGCACTACGACGTCATCGGGCTCGACGTGCCCGCGCTCGACGCGCGCGTGCGGTGCTACGAGGTGCGGATCGGGTTGTCGGGCCAGGCGTACCAGGCCTTCGTCGGCGAGTGGGACGAATTCGACGCCACCGCCCGGCGCGTGCGCGAGATCCTCGCGTAACTAGCATCGACGGACCATGCGGGTCCCGCACCTGAGCCCGAAGGCCTACCAGCGGGTGACGCTCGTCGCCACGATCCTCCTCGCGATGATCATCGTCACCGGCGGCGCGGTCAGGCTCACCGATTCCGGCCTCGGGTGCCCCGTGGGGATCAGCTGCCCCGCGCGAGAGCTCCACCGCGTTGCGGTCTCGAGCGAGCACCGCTTCATCGAGCACGCCAACCGGCTGTTCACCGGCGCGGTGTCGATCGCGGTGATCCTCGCCGCGCTGGGCAGCCTCGTGCGTGTGCCGCGGCGGCGCGACCTCACGTGGCTGTCCCTCGGCCTCGTCGTCGGCGTCTTCGCCCAGGCGGTGCTGGGCCAGCTCACGGTCGAGTTCGACCTCAAGCCGCAGTTCGTGATGGCCCACTTCCTCCTGTCGATCGTGCTGCTCACCGACGCCATCTGGTTGACGTGGCGCGCCGGCCAGCCCGACGGCGACACGACGAGCCGCGCAGCGACGAGCCGTCGAGTGGTGGCGATGAGCCGGGCGCTCCTGGGCGTCGCGGCGCTCGTGCTCGCGACCGGCACCGTCGTCACCGGTGCCGGGCCTCACAGCGGCGGTGGCCAGCGCGACAACGTCGCCCGGCTCGACATTCCGATCGA
>DASPTH010000241.1:0-2808 GCA_035623515.1 Acidimicrobiia bacterium | reverse complement strand
CGCGCGTGCACCACCACGCGGGGTCGGTACTGACGGTCGCGGACGACGCCCACCTCTCACTCGCGCGGGCCATGACGGACGGGCCCATCGTGGTGCTCGAGGACGCACTCGCCGGACGCGTCGACGGTCCCGCCCCTGATCCCGAGCCCGACGACGTGGCGCTCGTGCTGTTCACGTCGGGCTCGACCGGTACCGCGAAGGGCGTGGCCCGCGATCACCGGCTCGTGCTCCTCCACGGGACGGCCGCGCAGTACACGAACGCGGTCGAGCCCGACGACCACGTCGTGTGCACCGGTTCGTTCGCGTTCACGGCCGCGCACACGCGAGCGGTCGGGACACTCTTCGGCGGCGGAACCCTGCACATCTACGACCTCGAGAAGAGCGGTCTCCGCGCGTTCCCGGAGTGGGCCGTCGCCAACCGCCTGACGGTGGTATCGCTCATTCCGTCCGTGCTCCGCGCGTTGATCGACACCGCCACCGGCCTTCTTCTCCCGCGCATCGCGAGCGCGCGCATCGTCAGGCTCGGCGGCGAGACCTTGTACGGGCGCGACGTGCGGCGTGCGCGCCCCTTGTTCGGGCCCGACGCGGTCTTTCGCAATGGCTACGGGTCCAGCGAAGCCCCGTCGTCGAGCGCCTGGATCGTGACCGACGAGGACGAGCAGGAGGAGAGCCGGCCGGTGCCGCTCGGTACCGCGACGCCGTGGGCCCAGATCACCATCGTCGGCGACGACGGCGCGCCCCTCGCGGCCGGAGAGGCCGGTCTCATCGACGTGGTGCACGAGCACGCCGCGCTCGGCTACTGGCGCGACCCCGAACTCACCGCGGAGAGGTTCTGGACGGCGCCCGACGGCCGACGCGGCTTCCACTCCGGTGATCGCGGCCGCACGACGCGCGACGGCAACCTCGAGCACCTCGGCCGCGCCGACGACCACGTGAAGATCCGGGCGGCATCCGTGAGTCCGAGCCAGGTCGAGCGCGCACTCGCGCGACTCGACGGTGTCGCTCACGCTGCGGTTGTTCCCACCTCCGCCCGCGGCGGCGGCACACGTCTGGTCGCGTACGTGGTGCCCGACGCCGATCAACCGAGCGTGTGGCGCTTGCGCCGCGACCTTGCCGAGACGGTCACGTCGGCGATGGTGCCGAGCGCGTTCGTTTTCGTCGATGCACTGCCGTACACGACGAACGGCAAAGTGGATCGCGCTTCTCTCCCCACGCCGCCAGACGTTCAACGCCGCCCGTATCGCGCGCCGATCGGGCGCGAGGAGGTGCTCGCTGATCTCGTCGGCACCGTGCTGGCGGTCGACGAAGTCGGGCTCGATGACGACTTCTTCGACCTCGGCGGCGACTCCCTCGCCGCCGTCGAGCTCATGGCTGCGATCGACGAGCAGTTCGGCGTCGACCTCCCGCCGTCGGCGATCCTCGACGCTCCCACCGTTGCGCAGCTCGCGCCGTTGCTGACACGGCGACGCGCGCGTCGGTCCTCGACCGTCGTTCAACTGCGCGAGGGCAGCGGCGTCCCGTTCTTCTGCGTCGCCGGTGGCGGCTCGCCCGCGACCTCGTTGCGGTTGCTGGCGCAGGCGCTGCCCGAGGGGCAGGCGTGTTTCGGAATCCAAGCACGCGGGCTGGAGGAGCGCGCCCGACCCGACCGCAGCGTGGAAGCGTGCGCCCGCCGCTACCTCGCCGACGTTTGCGCCGTCCAGCCGAACGGCCCGTACCTCCTCGGGGGGCACTCGTTCGGCGGCATCGTGGCCTTCGAAATGGCGCGCCGGCTCGAAACCGCGGGCGAACCCGTCGCGCTGCTGGCCCTCCTCGATTCACCGGTGCCGTCGGGGCGCGGCAGGAGCGACCGGCCGACCGACCGCATGGCCAAGGGACTTGCCGGCACGGCGGTGGGCCGGGTGCGCCACGAGGTCGAACTCGCCTCCGCGGGGCTCGTCGTGCGCCGGCTCCGCCAGTACCGGGTCTTCTTCCTGCTGTCGCGGCGGATGGCCCGCGCCTACCGCCCGCACGGGTCCTACCGGGGTGACGCGTTCCTCGCACGTGCGGCGACGCCCGACCCCGACGTCGCGCCGACCGACGTCGAGGCCTGGGCCGCCCTCCTACCGGGAAGCATCGAGGCGATCGAGATCACCGGCACGCACACGGGCATCCTGCGCCGGCCACACGTGAGCGAGCTCGGTACCGTGCTCGGCGACGTGCTCGCGCGGGCCGTCAGCTGAGCGCGCTCTTCAGCTGGAAACCGTCGAGGAGGAGCCCGGCCATGCCGAAGTCGCGCGCCACCGGCAGCGCGACGTCGAGCAGCTCGCCGGCGCGTTCGAGATCCGTCGGGTGGCCGCGATCGACGAGCACGCGGGCGAGCTCGACGCGGGTGCGCGCAGTGTGCGACGGGGATCCGATCTCCTCGGATGAATCGAGCGCGTCGAGGAGGTGCGCCTCCGCCCGCGTGTGGTCTCCCCGGAGCGCGGCCAGCACACCGAGCGGCCGACTGATCGGCCCCATCTCCGTGAGGCTCAAGCTGATGACACAGAGCCGGTCGGAATAGCCGCTGAGCGCCTCGTAGATCGGCGCGAGCACGGCTTCGTCACGCTCGTCGAGCACACGGGCCGTCTCGGCGAGCGCCATCAGCGCACCGAGCCACGTGGAGCTGAAGGCAAGGACGCCGAGATTGCCGCTCACCTCGAAGAGCAACTCGCGAGCCTCGTCCTCGCGACCGCCGAACGCGAACACGAGCGCCAGCGCGGCGCGCCACGCGGGCAGGGACGGCACGCGCGTGAGGATGTCCTCGGTGGGCTCGACCAGCTCCGTGGT
>DASPTH010000221.1:0-7556 GCA_035623515.1 Acidimicrobiia bacterium | reverse complement strand
CCGCGGTGCTCGTGGTGACCACGGTGGGCGCGGTGCCGCTCGCCGAGCTCGACGCGGCCGAGGTCACCGACCAGGTGCTCGAGGAGACGTGGGCCAACGTCGAGTCGATGCACCGGGTCCGGGTCGTGCACGGTCGTCTCGATGCCGAGCACGTGGTCGTCGCGGCCGACGGGCCGTGGATCGTCGGGTTCGACAACGCACGGGCCAGCGCCGCCGGCCACCACCGCGCGCTCGATGTCGCCAACCTGCTCGCCGCGACCGCGGCCGTCGTGGGTGAGACGCGCGCGGTTCGCGCCGCGGTCAAGGTCCTCGGGCGCTCGAGCGTCGCGATCGCCTTGCCGTTCCTCCAGCCCGCAGCGCTCAGTCGGGCGACCCGCGCCATCAGCGGCGGCTACGGGCCGGAGAGCCAGATACTCGGGCGACTTCGCGAGCTCGGCGCTGCCGGAGCACAGGTCGACACGCCGCAGCTCACGCAACTCCGTCGCATCGATGCGGTGAACGCCGCGATGGCGCTCGGCGGACTGATCGCCATCGCGGTCCTCCTGAACGACGTCGGCGACCCGGGCGAGGTCTGGGCAACGATCCGATCGGCGGAGTGGTCGTGGATCGCGCTCGCGTTGATCGCCTCTTTCGCGTCCAACGTCGGCTACGCGGTCGGCCTGATGGGCACCGTGCCGATTCGGCTCCCCCTCTGGCCGACCACCGAGGTGCAGATCGCGATGTCGTTCTCGAACCTCGCGGTGCCGGCGGTCGGTGGTCAAGGCATGCAGATCCGCTTCCTGCAGAAGATGGGTGCCGATCTCCCGTCGGCGGTCGCGGCCGGCGGGCTGCTGAGCGCCGTCGGCAGCCTCGTCGCCGCCCTGGGGCTCTTCGTGCTCGCGATCGCGGTCGAACCCTCCCGAGCCGACTTCTCGCTGCTGCCGACCACGGGTCTCGTCGAGTTGACCATCGGTGTCGTGCTCGTCGTCGCGATTGCGAGCGCGGTCCTCTTCGCGGTGCCTCGCTTCCGCGGAGCGACGCTTCCGCCGGTTCGCCGTGCGATGACCACGATGCGCACCGTTCTCGTCTCGCCTCGTCGGCTCACGCTGCTCATCGGTGGTTACACGCTCGCCACGCTCCTCTCGACCTGGTGCCTCCAAGCCTGCCTCGTCGCGTTCGGCGGCAGTGTGTCGTACTGGTCGTTGCTCGCGGTCAACATCGGCGTGGTGACGGTGGCGTCGATCGTGCCCATTCCGGGCGGCGGAACCGCCGTCGGCACGGTTGGGCTGTCTGCCGCCCTCGTCGCGTTCGGCGTCCCCACACAAGTCGCGGTCGCGACCGCGCTCGCCAACCAGCTCGTCTACTACTACGTGCCTGCGTTCCCGGGCTGGTTCGCCACCAAGCACCTGATCCGTCACGACTACTTGTGAGGCGTTCCCCGGGTGGCGTCAGGCCGGTGGCGTGTCGGGTTCGGGAACGAAGCGGTCGAGCAACTCACGCTGCGAGCTGACGCCGAGCTTGCGGAAGATCGACCGCAGGTGGTTCCGCACGGTGTGCGGGCTGACCGACAGGCGCTCGGCCACCGTGGGGACGCGGAGCCCCTGCCGCAGGAGCGCGAGGACGTCGCGCTCGCGCGGCGACAGCAGGTCGAGACCCTCGACCGAGGGTGTCGTCGACGGCTGGAGCTGGGGGGCCGACGACAGCTGGACCACGAGGTCGCGGAGCACTTCGGATGCGCGCGCGAGCTCCGTGGTGTCGACCTCCGAATGCTCGACCGACATGCCGACCGACCCGATGATCTCGTTGTCGGGCCCGCGGCGCGCCGAGATCACGCTGCGGATGTGCACGAGCGACTGGTCCCGCCGTTGCGCGAGGACCTGTCCCGACCACGTGCGGCCCGCCATCGCCATCTGGTGGAGGCCGACGGCTCCGTCGGCCTGCTCCGGCCGAGTGAGCAGTTCGAGCACCGGTCGCCCGATCGCTTCGCGCGCGGACCAGCCGAAGAGCGCCTCCGCGGCGTCGTTCCAGGACGCGACGCGGCCGCGTACGTCGGTCTCGATCACGGCAACCCCGATGTGTGCGAGCGCCTCCGCCCAGCTGGGGACGCCCCCCGCCTCGATGTGCGGTACCCCCACGAGCGCATTCTCCCGCGAATCCGGGACCAGTGGCCTGATCCAAGGCGGCGGAGCCCCAGCCGACGGATCGACCGGGGCTCCCCGTGTGGGCACCCCTCGGGGCAGGATCGAGGGGTACCCGTTCCCCGACCGTTGCCGGCCGGGGTCCGCAGCGCGTCCGCTCCCCCGTCGCGCACTGCGGTGCAAAGTCGACCAGAAGATAGCGCGAAACGCGCTAGTGGGCCAGTGATGCGCTCGTCGCGGGAGGTGTCGTCGTCGGTTGCGCGACCTCGAACGCCGCCACTCGCGGGTCGAGCACCTGGAGACCGGCGAGCGAGGTCTTCGGGTCGAGGACCGCCAGGTAGCTCCCCACGCGCGCAGCGGTCAACGTGTCGAGGGTGACGATCGCCTCGCCCTGGCGGTCGGCTCGCGCGGTGATCGTCGTGGCGAGCGGATGCGTGTTCGGACCCGCAGCCGTTCTCTGGTCAGGGCCGTAGACGCCCACCTCGAAGGTGTGGAGTGGCGGGAGCCCGGCCGCGCCGAACTGCAGTCGCCGTCCGGGCTCGACGACCGCGCTCGTCGTCGCCACACCCACGCGCACCACCCGGTCGCCGAGGTTCGAGAGGCGAGGGGTCGGTGCGGGTTCGAGGGTGAACGTCGTCGTTGCCGTCGAGCCGCCGCCCGACACGCGCACCGTGTACCGGCCGACTCCACTGCCGGCGAGGCTGCCCGAGTCGGCAGTCGGGCGGCCCGTCGTGGGGCCGGCGCCGGTGATCACGTACCGCGCACGCGGCGGGCCCGGCAGGAAGAGCAACTGCACGGTCGCGCTCGTGCCTTCGCGACCGACGGCCCACGCGGGCACGGCGATCACCGGTCCGTGCGGCGGCGCCACCGATACCTTGATCGCGGCCGTCGGGAAGGGTCCGATGCAGAGATCCACCGGGAGCCCGACCGTCGGGCGCCCGATCCCCGGTGTCCCGTAGGCCGACCCGGACGCCGAGACCTTGCCGGGATCCTGGTGGCAGAACTTGAACCCGAGGCCGGGGGAGTAGGACAACGAGCCGGCCTCTTCTGCCGGCGCCGGTCCCCCGAGCACGCCGTGCCCGGTGCCCGGCCGCGGCACCAGGGGTCGCGACGCGGCTCGTGCGCCAATCGGTGCGGCCACGAGCATCGCGACGAGCACGGCAACGACACCAGCCGCCCCGCGCCGCCCCCTCACGGACGCGACGCTATGCCGCCGTCGAGCCACCTGCGACGTCGAGCGCAGTAGCGTGCCCGGCGTGCTGCCGACCGAACCCGCCGAAGCGCGGCGCCGATGACGATCAAGGGCAAGGCACACATCGTCGGCGCGTACGAGCACCCCGCGCGCCGCCTTCCCGATTCGACCGTTCCCCGCATCCACGCCGAGGTGATCAGCGGTGCGCTCGCCGACGCCGGCCTGGCACTGAGCGACGTCGACGCCTTCTTCTGCGACGGTACCGTCGGCTTCGGTGCCCTGTCGATGATCGAGTACCTGGGCCTGCGCGTCTCCTACGCCGACTCCAGCGAGACCGGCGGCTCCTCGTACATCGCGCACGTCGGGCACGCGGCAGCCGCCATCGCCGCGGGAAAGTGCACGGTGGCGGTCGTCAGTCTCGCGGGGATCGCGACGCGGATGGTGGGGTTCCGCCGCGGCCCGGGAGGACCCGAGGCGGCGTTCGAGAACTTCTGGGGGCTCAGCGGCCCGGTGTCGAACTACGCGCTCGCGGCGCGTCGGCACATGCACGAGTTCGGCACCACGAGCGCACAGCTCGCGGAGATCAAGGTCGCGGCGTCGCTGCACGCGCAGCACAACCCGAACGCGCTCCTCCGCGACCCCATCACGGTCGACGAGGTGCTCGCGTCGCCGATGATCGCCGACCCGCTGCGACGCTTCGACTGCTGTGTCGTGACCGACGGCGGCGGAGCCGTCGTGGTGACGAGCCCGGAGATCGCGCGCGACCTCGGGCGCCGGAGCGCCAAGGTGCTCGGCCACGGCGAAGCGATCAAGCACACCGACAACGGCCGGGTCGACCTCACCTATACCGGTGCGGTCTGGTCGGGACCGCGGGCGTTCGCGGAGGCCGGCATCACGCCTGCCGATGTCGACTACGTGTCGATCTACGACTCCTTCACCATCACGGTGCTCGAGACGCTCGAGGACCTCGGCTTCTGCGAGAAGGGCAAAGGAGGAACGTTCGTCCTCGACGGCACCCTCGTGGCGCCGCACGGGCGCCTGCCGTTCAACACCGACGGCGGGGGTCTGTGCAACAACCACCCGGGGAACCGGGGCGGCATGACGAAGATCATCGAGGCGGTGCGCCAGCTCCGTGAGGAGACGCACCCGGCAGTGCAGGTTCCCGACTGCACGGTCGCGGTCGCCCACGGCACCGGTGGTGGCATCGCGACGCGCATCGGCAGCTCGACGCTCGTGCTGGGGCGGGAGGACGCGTGACCGAACCGCTGCCGACTCCGGTCCCCGACGTCACGCCCGAAACCGAAGCCTTCTGGGCGGCGACCGCGGAGGGGACGTTGTTGCTCCCCCACTGCACGCGGTGCGACACCGTGATCTGGTACCCGCGCTCGTTCTGTCCGGCGTGCGGCAGCCTCGAGGTCACGTGGCTCCCGGCGAGCGGTCGCGGCACCGTCTACAGCTTCACGATCGTCCGCCGCTCGGCGCCTCCCTACGATCGCGCCGCCCCGTACGTCGTCGCCTACGTCGAGCTCGACGAGGGACCGAGAATCCTCACGAATGTGGTCGACTGCGAGCCCGAGCGCGTCGACGTGGGCATGGCGGTCGAGGTCGTGTTCCACGACACCGGCGAGGGACGCGCGCTCTACCGCTTCCGCCCGGCGTCCTCGTCCTGACCCTCCACCTCGCGCAACGAGCGATCGGCCTTGTCGAGCCCACGGCGGGCCCGGTCACGCGACGCGCGTGCTCGCGTCACCGCCTGCCCCGCGGATCGCGTCTCGCGACCGGCTGCGCGCGCCGTGTCGCGCGCGGTGGCGAGCGCGGCTTCGAGGTCGGCGACGCGCCGCGCCGCGTCGGCGCCAGCCGTCTCCGCGCTGCGCAGCGAGCGTTCCGCGCTCGCGACCGCGCCGTCCGCGATCTCGAGCTCCTCTCGGGCCACGTCGAGTGCTGCACGCGCGCGGCGAACCGCGAGCTCGTCGCGCCGCGGCTTCGGACGAGCGACGGGAGCACTCGCGGGCGGTGTCGCGCCCAGTGCGAAGCCGGTGGGGCGTGGCAACTCCTTCGCCAACCACCCCGACGCCACGGCGGGCTGCACGCTCGGGTCGACCGACGCCGCCTCCCACGTGGCCTCGATGGCGTCCCGGTGCGGCTCGGGATTCGGGCTGAGTAGAGCCGCGAACTCGAGGGCGCGCCGCGTGAGGTCGTCGACGAGGGCGCGTCGGCGTTGTCCCGCGTCGCGCACGGTCGCACCCGCGCGACCCGACACCGCCTCGCGGTGCGCCTGGCCGAGCACCTCGCCGGCCGCGAAGAGCTGAGCCACCCGCTCGGGTTCCGCGCGCGCGGCCTGGTTCACGCTCCACGCCGCCAGACTCGGCCGCCGCAGCTTCTGAACGTCGGCCGCCGCACCACGCCGGCCCTGATCTCGGAGCTCCTGCACGAGCCTCGCCCGTTCGGCGGTGAACCCGTCGGGCGGCACCGCGTAGACGCGGTCCCTCGCGGCGGCGAGGACGTCCGGGGGCGAGGTCACCCCTCGTTCATACCATCGTCGGTGTTGCGCGACACTCGGCCCGTGGGTGAGCGGTGCGCAAGGTGTGGCGTCGATCGCGGCGAGCTCTCGATCGGCGAGGCCGCCGACATGATCGAACGGTTCGGCCCCGAGTACCGGGACGTCGTGGCGGGTGTAGGCGTCGGCTCACCGCGCTTGCGAGCGCGCCCCGCGCCCGAGGTGTGGTCGCCGCTCGAGTACCTCGTCCACGTCCGCGACCTGATCCGCTATCACGGCTGGCTCGCGAACCGCACGCTCACGCAGGACCGCCCGGAGGTCCCCGCCCCCGATCCCGACGCGATCACGGCGAACGAGGCGTACAACGACGCGGATCCCTCGGAGGTGCTCGACGGGATCGCGCAGCAGTCGCTCCGCTTCGCCGGTCGCGCCCGCGAGTTCAGCGGCACCGACCTCGACCGCGTCGCCATCCGCGCCGGGACGCCGGTGAGCGTCCGGTTCATGGTCACCAACGTCGCGCACGAGGGGCACCACCATCTCCTCGACGTGCAGTGGCTCCTCGCCTGATCGAGGATCAGGGCACCGACGCGAGCTCCTCGACCGACAGCTTCCACGCCCCGGCCCGGGCGTTGGCGCGCACCTGGTCGGCGTTCGTCGCACCGCAGATCACCGACCCGACGCCCTCCTGCGCGGCGAGCCACGCGATCGCGAGCTCGAGCAGCGTGTGACCGTGCGCGTCGGCAAACTTCGCGAATGCCTCGACACGGTCGAAGTTCTCGTCGTTGGCGACTGACGCGAAGAACGACATGGAGGCGAAGCGCGATCCCTCCGGAAACTCCTCGCCCCGCTTGTACTTCCCGGTGAGCATTCCCGACGCGAGCGGGAAGTAGGGCACGACGCCGACGCCGCGCGCCCGTGCCGCCGGCAGCGCGTCCTCCTCGACCCCGCGGTTCAACAGGTTCCACTCGATCTGCGTCGCGCAGAAGCGCTGGAGGTCGCGCTCCGCCGCCACCGACGCGGCCTCCTCGATCTGGGCTCCGGACACGTTCGAGGACCCGAGGTGGAGCACCTTCCCGTCGCGGACGAGATCGGTCAGCGCCTCGAGCGCCTCGCGCACCGGCGCTTGCGGGTCGGGAAAGTGTTGGTAGTAGAGGTCGATCCGGTCGGTGCCGAGCCGCTTCAGGCTCGACTCGCACGCGGCCTGGATCCGCTTGCGCAGGGCACCCGGGACGTACTCCTCGTCGGCCGGTCGGGGAGTGAATTTGGTGGCGATCACGACCTCGTCGCGGCGGGAGCCGAGCGCCCGGCCGAGGAATTCCTCGGAGTGCCCGCCGCCGTACATCTCCGCGGTGTCGAAGTGGGTGACGCCCTCGTCGAGCGCGGCGTGCACCACGTCGCGCGCCGCGGACTCGTCGATCCTCATCCCGAAGTTGTTGCAACCGAGACCGACGACGGACACCGACGGTCCGTCGCCACCGAGCACACGTGTGTCCATGGGCTCAGCGTGGCGCAGGTCCGCCCGTGCCCGCAAGAAAGCCTGCTCCACCTCCTCCACTGCTCGCTCGCTACGAGCCGGGATACCCGGCTCGCTCACGCTCGCTCGCGGCGAGTTCCTCGACTCGCGGCGCTCGTCTCGTCACCGGCTCTATGGCTCGCTCGCTGCGAGCCGGGATACCCGCCTCGCTCACGCTCGCTCGCGGCCGCCTCTATGGCTCGCTCGCCCGCTCTCGCTAGGCGTCGGCAACGCGGC
>DASPTH010000218.1:0-11276 GCA_035623515.1 Acidimicrobiia bacterium | reverse complement strand
GAGCGCGCCGACGTGGTGTTCGAGACGTGGCGGCCGGGGGTCGCGGAGCGACTCGGCCTCGGGTACGACGACCTGGTTGCGGCCAACCCCCGCCTCGTGCACGCGTCGGTCACCGGCTTCGGGCGCCGGCACCCGTGGTCGCAGCTCGCGTGCTACGAGCCGGTCGTGATGGCGAAGATCGGCGGGCTGTCGTCGTTCTCGAACCTGAGCCGGCGTGAGGGGCCGTCGTACGTGGCCACGCCGTACTGCGCGTACACCGCAGCGCAGCTCGCGCTGCAAGGGATCTTCGCCGCGCTGTACGAGCGCGAGTCGAGCGGGGTCGGGCAGCGGGTCGAGACCACGATGCTGCAGGGCGCGCTGGTCCACGACACGTGGAACTGGGTCGTGCGCCAGCTCACGTCGCAGTACCCGGGCGCGCTCACCGCCGCGGCGCCCTTCGACGCCGAGCGATTGGTGCCCAACACGTCGCTGTTCTTCCGGTTGATGGTGGGCCTGTCGGCCGACGGGCGATGGATGCAGTTCTCGCAGACGAGCGAGCGGCTGTGGCAAGCCTTCCTGCGCGTCACCCAGCTCGACGAGATGCTCGCGGAGCCGGAGTACAAGGATGCTCCGGAGGCCGACGACCCTGCGGTCCGCGTCGCGTTCTGGGAGCGCGGCCTCGCGAACATCCGCAGCCGGACGTACGACGAGTGGCTGAAGATCTTCGACGACGAGCCCGACGTGTGGGCCGACATCTTCCGTCACGACACCGAGCTGCTGCACCACCCGCAGCTCGAGCGCGACGGTCGCGTGGCAACGATCGAGGACGCCGCCGTCGGTCCGGTGCGCCAACCCGGTCCGCTCGTCCGCATGGACGCGACACCGGCACGGCTCGGTCGCCCCGCACCGCGGCTCGACGAGCACGGGGCGTACGCGCGGGCGCTCGCCGCCGAGCCGAACGACGGGGGACGCGCGAGTCCGCCGCCCGCCGCCGAACCGCCGCTCGCCGGCGTCACCGTCGTCGAGCTCGGCACGTACTACGCGGCGCCGTACGGGACCACGCTGCTCGCCGACCTCGGTGCCCGGGTGATCAAGGTCGAGCAGCTCGACGGCGATCCCATCCGCCACATCCTCCCGTTCCCGGAGGTCGGCGCGATCAAGGTGCTCCAGGGCAAGGAGAGCGTCGCCGTCGACATCGCCACCCATGACGGGCGAGAGATCGTGCACGAGCTCGTGCGCCGCGCCGACGCGGTGATGCAGTCGTTCCGGGCCGGCGTCGCGGCCCGCCTGGGCTACACGGCCGACGACCTGCTCGCGGTGAACCCCGATCTCGTCTATCTCAACGCGCCCGGATACGGCCCCGGCCCGCCGTGCGGGCACCGGCCCTCGTACGCGCCGACGATCGGGGCGGCGTCGGGCCTCGCCTACCGGAACGTGGGCGGCGTCGACAACGTCCCGCAGCGGCCCGATCTCGACCTCGAGCAGGTGAAGCGCTTCTCGCTGCACATGAACTCGGCTGCGATGGGGGCGATGAACGCGGACCCGCTGTCGGCAGTGAGCGTCGGCACCGCGTTGGCGCTCGGCCTGCTCGCCAAGCGACGGGGTGCGCCCGGCCAGTCGATGCTGATGTCGATGCTGTCGACGATGACGCACGCGCTCTCCGAGGAGATGATCGAGTACGACGGCCGTCCCGAACCGCCGCGTCCCGACGCCGAGCTCTACGGCCTCGGTGCGCGGTACCGCCTGTACCGTGCGGCGGAGGGATGGGTGTTCCTCGCCGCGCCGGCCGAGCGCGACTGGGTCGCGCTGGCCGATGCGCTCGAGCTCCCCCGGGAACCCGGCGACGACGCCGCGCTCACCGCCGCGCTCGAGGGCCGCTTCGCGACGCGGCGCGCCGACGAATGGGAGGCCGCGCTCACGCCGCTCGGCGTCGCGTGCATCGCGGTGTCGCAGGCACCGCTCGACAGCATCCTGTTCACCGACGTCGGTGAGTCGGCGGGCGTCGTGGTGCAGACGACGCACCCGACGATCGGCGACTATCCGCGCTGCTCGCCCATGGTCTCGTTCTCGCGTTCGGGCGGTGTCGCCGGTCCCGCACCCCTGTGCGGCGCGCACACCGACGCGGTGCTGGCGGAGCTCGGCTACGACGACGCGCGTCGCGCGGCGCTCCGCGCCGCCGGCGTCATCGGCGGGCCCTGAGCGCGCGTCGCGCTACAGAGAGCTCTTCAGCTGCTTGCACGCCGGTGCGTTCTGGAACGCCTGCTGCAAGGTGCCGTTCGGCTTCAGGCCCTTCAGCGTGGTCGCGGTCGACTTCACCTGGCCCACCGCCTTCTGGACGTCGCTCCCGATCTCGCTGAAGGTCGAGGCGATCTCCTGCGGCGAGCTCGGCGGCGGTGACAGCAACGCCTCGACGTCGGACACGTCGGTCTTCAGCTCCTTCTCCAGTGCCTGCACCGCGCTCTGCGCCTGCTTCCCGTCGCTGGTCGACGGCTTCCCGAGCTTCTGGAGCGAGCTCTCGAGCTGCGACGTGGCGTCGTCGAGCCCGCTCTTCACCTGCGAGCTCGCGTCGTCGAGCGAACCGGCGCTCTTCAAGCCACTCAACGTCGAGTCGACCGACGTGCCGAACGTCTGGATGGCCGAGCACACGCCGTTGGCCCACTGCTTGGCCGACGAGCTCGACGACGCCGCGTGAGCGGGCGGCGCCAACAGCCACGCGCCGAGGCTCACGAGAGCCGCGAGGCCGGTGAGACCGCGTCGAGCGCTCATGACGACACGATCTGTGCCTTGAGACGCTCGAACTCCGCGTCGTCGATCGTCCCGTTCGCCTTGAGGTCGGCGAGCTGCTGCAGCTGGTCGGCCGCGCTCCCGGTGCCCGCCGCCTGCCGCACGGCCTGCTGGAACGCCGACTGCTGTGCCTGCGCGGCCTGCTGCGCGTGCTCCGACATCTTGTGGCCACGCGCGATGAGGTAGACGAGCACGCCGAGATACGGAGCGATGATCACGAAGATCACCCACAGCGCCTTGGCGAAGCCGCCCATGTCGTGGCTGCGGAAGATGTCGGCGAACACGATGATGAGCAGCCAGATCCAGATGAAGAACAAGAAGAAATACAGCATCGACAGGAACACCTGTCCGGTGCCGAACTCCGATGCGAGCATCCTGACTCTCCCGGTTCGATGGGTGTGGCGTGAGCGTGGACCGTGACCGACGCGGTGACATCACCCCGTCGGGGTGATTCGCGGGCTCACAGCGTGGGGAGCGTTGCCAGGCGCAAGATCCCGTAGACGAACAGCAGCGCGGCGAGCACCAGGATGCCGATCCGCAGGGCCGACCAACGGAAGCGCAGCGACATCCCCGCGAAGAACATGACCGCGGCGAAGAACACGGTGGTGAAGACGTAGTCGTCGGTGTTCTCGGTGGCGTCCTTGCCCTGGCCGAAGCGCAGGTCGGCAACAACTTCCAGATGGTCGCTCTTCACCTGGTCGGCGAGCCGGTACTGCTTCATCAGCAGTGGGCTCGGTACGGCCTGCTTGTTGTGCAGCGGATCCTGCGCGATCCACGCCTCGAACGCGGGGCGGAACTCCGGCCGGAAGCGTCGCACGTAGAGGTCGGCGAGCTGCTGGTTGCCGTCGGTCGTCACCTCGAGCCAGCGGTTGAAGTTGAGCAGGTCCTGCAAGCGCTCCTGTGAGGCCATGGTCTCGGCGCGGTTCGCGAGGCTGCGCGCCGTGTTCGCCTGGGTGTAGCGGCGCGACTGGACGCCGCTCCACTTCGCCGCCTGGTAACCACTCCACGCGACGAGGATCGTCGCGGCCGCGAGCAGGAGCGCGGCGCCGAACTCGAGGACCCGCTCCGAGCGCGACGTCGTCTCGCCGCCTTCCTCGAGCTCCTGCGGTGGGTGGACGTGGACCTGCTCCGGCATCCCTCGCCTGTCGTCGGCGCGTGTGGGCTCATCGCGTGCCGGCGCGAGCCCCGTCGGCGCCACACGGTACGCGACGACCGGAGAGCAACGTCCCATGGCGTGTGATAAGGAACTGACCCGTGACCGACTCTGCTGCCGCGGCGCCGCCCGACCCCACGGCGATGCTCCGCAGCCGGAACTTCGTGGTGCTGCTCGTCTTCGCCGCGCTCATCGGCGTCTTCGTGTCGGCCGTGGCGTGGGGATTCCTCGAGCTCGTCTTCCAAGCCCAGGTGGGTGTCTTCACCGACCTTCCGCACCGGATGGGTTACGACACCGCGCCGTGGTGGTGGTTGCTGCTCGTGCTCGCGATTGCGGGCGTTGCAGTCGCGGCCGCGATCGAGTACCTGCCGGGTGAGGGCGGTCACGTGCCCGCGCTCGGCCTGCAGGTCGGGAGCACCGAACCACGGATGGTCCCCGGCGTCGCGCTCGCGGCGTTCGGGACGCTCGCGCTCGGTGTCGTGCTGGGCCCGGAAGCACCGCTCATCGCGATCGGCGCCGGTCTCGCCGCGTTTGCAGTGAAGGCCGCCAAGCGCGACGCGCCGCCACAGCTCGTCATCGTGCTGGCAGCCGCGGGGAGCTTCGCCGCGATCTCGGTCGTGCTCGGGTCGCCGATCGTGGCCGCGGTGCTCGTGATCGAGGCGTCGGGCCTCGGCGGCGCGACCCTGCCGCTCATCCTGCTCCCGGGGTTGATCGCGGCCGGCATCGGCTCGCTCGTGTTCATCGGCATGCAGTCGTTCACCGGGCTGAGCACCAGTGACTTCTCGCTCAGCCCGCTCCCGCTCGCCAAGTTCACGGACGTGACGTGGTCGGAGATCGGTTGGAGCATCGTCGTCGGGGTCGCCGCTGCACTCGTGACGTTCGTCGTCGTCCGCATCGCCCGGCGGGTCGCCGACCTCGCCCCGTCGCGACGCTTCCTCGTCCTCCCGGCACTCGGCCTGCTCGTCGCGGCGCTGGCGATTGCGTTCGACCACGCCACGAGCAAGACGTTCGACGAGGTCCTGTTCTCGGGCCAGGACCAACTGTCCGGGCTCGTGCGCCAGGCGGGGACCTGGTCGCTCGGAGCTCTCGCGTTCCTGCTGCTGTGCAAGGGTCTGGCGTGGGCGCTGTCGCTCGGCGGCTTCCGCGGCGGGCCCACCTTCCCCGCCCTGTTCCTCGGTGCGGCGGGCGGTATCGCGGCGTCGCACCTTCCCGGATTCCCCGCCTCCCCCGCCATCGCGGTGGGGATGGGTGCGATGGTGGTGGCGTTCCTGAAGCTCCCGCTGACCGCGGTGATCCTCCCGACCGCGCTGACGATCGAGGCCGGACCCGACCTGATCCCGCTCGTCATCGTCGGAGTCGTCGTCGCCTACCTGGCGACCCTCGCGCTCGAAGGTGTGCTCGGCGCCGGCAATGCGCGCACCAACGCGGCCGCTGCGGAGGCCCCGAGCGGATGAAGGCCACACGCGGACGCGTCTCGTCCACTTCGGATGATGACGGGCTGCCGGCCGAGGGTCCATACTGCACCCGCGTGGAGCGAGGTGGCGATCCATGACTGCACCGTCCGACGAAGCGAGCCGAGACGAGTCCGCGCTCGGCTTCGTCCTCGACAAGTTCCAGACGTTCGAGGCCACGGTCGAGGACTTCCACAACCCCCGCCAGGAATGGCGACGGCTGGTCTCGGAGCTCCTCGGCACCTTCTTCTTGGTGCTCGTCGCCGCGGGCGGCGGGATGATGGGCCAGGCCTTCCCGAACACCATCAGCCGCGCCGCCGCGGTCGTGGCCCCGGGGTTGATGGTGCTGGCGATCATCCTCTTCATGGGGAAGGTGTCGGGCGCGCACCTGAATCCTGCGGTGAGCTTCGCGTTCGCGCTGCGTCGTGACTTCCCGTGGTGGCGGGTTCCCGGTTACGTCGTCGTCCAGTTGGGCGGCGCCGCGCTCGCGGCCTGGTTCCTCCAGGGCGTCGTGCACGTGTCCGCCGTGTACGGCTCCAACTATCCCGCCGCGCACTACTCGTCGGGCGACGCGTTCTGGATGGAGGTTGTGCTCACCTTCGGTCTGGTGAGCGTGATCCTCGGCACCGCGTCGGGTGCCCAGAACGTCGGTGTCATCGGCGCACTGGGCGTGGGCGCATACATCGCGCTCGCCGGCTTGTGGGGCAGCCCGATCTCCGGCGCCTCGATGAACCCCGCTCGCACGTTCGGCCCCGATCTCGTCGGTGCCGACTTCACGTCGTACTGGGTGTACGTCGCCGGACCGCTGGTCGGCGCGTGCGTGGCGGTGGGCACCGCGTTCGTCCTGCGCGGGCGCGGGGGCGGGTGGTCCGGGTCCAAAGCTGCCCAGGGCGACCTCTTCACCGAAGCCCGACAGGACCAGGCCTGAATGTCCCACTCCCAACGTCCTCGACGCGCACCCGCGTTGCGTGAAGCGGTGTCCGCGCTGCAACATCGCGACGTCGTATCCCTGTTCGGAGCACTCCACTGAAGCCATGGCCCAGTCCAAGAGTCCTCCCGTAGTCGTCCACCTGAGTGCCGCGGAGCGCGCGTCGCGAGGTCGCGCGGCACGCAAGGCCGTTCCGCGCGCGAGCCAGGGTGCGTGGGACCCGCCGGCGACGCGCGCCGATCCCACGTCGCTGCTCGCAGCGCAGGAGACCACGCGCGTCCCGGAACTGGTGCCCATCCGTCACGAGCGGATGCTGTCGTCGCCCTTCGCGTTCTACCGGGGCGCGGCGGTGATCATGGCCGCCGACCTCGCGCCGACCTCGCGCTCGGGTCTGCTCGTCCAGTGCTGCGGCGACGCGCACCTCGCCAACTTCGGTGGGTTCAGCGCGCCCGACCGCCAGGTCGTGTTCGACATCAACGACTTCGACGAGACGAGCCGCGGGCCGTTCGAGTGGGACGTGAAGCGCCTCGCCGCGAGCTTCGAGATCGCAGCGCGGTCGCGTGGCTTCACCACCAAGCGTTCGAGCTCGATGGCCCTCAACGTGGTGCGTTCGTACCGCCAGTCCATGTTGCAGTTCGCGGCCATGTCGAACCTCGACGTCTGGTACACGCGACTCGATGTCGCGGAAGCAATGCAACGGTGGAGCGGTCAGCTGTCCGCCAAGGACCGCGCGCGCGTCGAGCGCAATATCGCCAAGGGCGCCGGCAAGGACAGCCTCCGGGCCTTCGACCGTCTCACCATGCAAGTCGACGGCCAGGTGCAGATCGTGAACGACCCTCCCCTCGTCGTCCGCGTCGACGATCTCGCGCTCGGGGTCGATCCCGCCGAGGTGAAGCAGTGGATCCACGAGCGCTTCCGCGAGTACCGGCGCAGCCTGCAGCCGGACCGGCGGCACCTGCTCGAGGGCTACGAGCTCGTCGACGTCGCCCGCAAGGTGGTGGGCGTGGGAAGCGTGGGCACGCGCTGCTGGATCGTGCTGCTCCAGGGAAAGGACGACGGCGACCCGCTGTTCCTGCAGGTCAAGGAGGCGGAGGCCTCCGTGCTCGAGCCGCACGCGGGGAAGAGCGACTATGCGAGCCACGGCCAGCGCGTCGTGGAGGGACAGCGACTGCTCCAGTCTGCCAGTGACATCCTGCTCGGGTGGTTCCGCGCGACGTCGCCCGACGGTGTCGAGCGCGACTACTACGTGCGGCAACTCTGGGACGGCAAGATCTCGGCCGACCTCGAGGGCATGAGCGCCGAGGTCATGAGGGCATACGCGGAGATGTGCGGCTGGACGCTCGCGCGCGGTCACGCCCGCTCCGGTGACCGGATCGCCATCGCCGCGTACCTCGGAACGGGCGACACGTTCGACCGCGCGCTCGACGACTTCGCGGTCGCCTACGCCGAGCAGAACGAGCGCGACTACGACACCGTCAACACGAGCCTGGCCACGCCGGCGCCCACTGGCTGAATCACCCGTTCGGGGTGATGGCACGCGTCGCCTCCGCGTGAGACGGTCACGACAACCGAACCGACCAAGGAGGCGAGCATCGTGCCCATCGGACCAGTCGAGTACCTGATCGTGGCGTTCCCCGGGAACCAGTTCAACGGCGACATCGCACCCGCGCTCGTCGACCTCGTCGAGAGCGGCACGATCCGCGTGCTCGACCTCGTCTTCGTCGCCAAGGACGCCGACGGGAACGTCGTCATCGTCGAGTTCGACGAGCACGAGGGACTGCGCGCGTTCGCCGAGATCGACGGCGAGATCGGCGGCGTGATCAGCCACGAGGACATCGAGCACGCCACCCACGACCTGCCGGAGAACTCGTCGGCGGCCGTCCTCGTCTGGGAGGACGTGTGGGCGATCCCGTTCGCGGAGGCGATGCGGAACTCGGGCGCAGTGCTCGTGGAAGCCGCCCGGATCCCGCACGACCTCATCGAGCCCCTCATGACCGACCTCGCGTCGAGCTGAACGCCGACAGCAGAGCGAAAGGAACCTCGCATGCCTCTCGTCCGCCGCCCCGTCGCCCGCGTCGCCGTCACCACCGCCGTCGTCGCCGGCACCGCCACCCGCGTGAGCGGTCGCGTCGAACGCCGTGAGGAGCGGCGCGACACGCGCCGCCTGTAGGCGACCCTCCGATCGTCCAACTCGCGAACAAGGAGCTCCCGCATGGCGAGGCCGTACCGGGGGAAGATCGCGCTCGACATCCGGGACTCCGTGCCGGACTGGGAGCCGTTCCTCGCCCCGAGGGCGCCGGCCGGCGCGCCCAACGTGCTCTTCATCGTGTGGGACGACCTCGGGTACTCCACGATGGACTTCATGGGGGGTCCGGTCGAGGCGCCCACGATGCGCCGCATCGCGGAGCGTGGTGTCGTCTACTCGAACTTCCACACCACCGCCCTGTGCTCGCCGACGCGCGCGTCGTTGCTCACCGGTCGCAACGCGACGAGCAACGGGATGGCGACCATCGCCGAGTTCAGCGCGGGGTTCCCGGGCATCTCGTGCCGCGTCCCGTTCGAGAACGGCTTCGTCTCCGAGGTCCTCGCCGAGCGTGGGTACAACACCTACTGCATCGGGAAGTGGCACCTCACGCCGGGCGAGGAGTGCAACCTGGCTGCGTTCAAGGGCCGCTGGCCGCTCGGACGCGGGTTCGAGCGCTTCTACGGATGGCTCGGCGGCGAGACCAATTCCTGGTATCCCGACCTCGTCCACGACAACCACCAGATCGACCCGCCCGGGCGGCCCGAGGACGGGTACCACCTCGCCGACGACCTGTCCGACCGCGCGATCGAGTTCGTTCGCGACGCCAAGGTGATCGACCCCGACAAACCGTTCTTCCTGTACTTCGCGCCGCAAGCCGGCCACGCGCCGCACCTCGTCGCCCAGGAGTGGGCCGACCGCTACCGCGGCAAGTTCGACATGGGGTACGAGGCGATCCGCGCGGGCATCCTCGAGCGCCAGCAGCGGCTCGGGCTGCTGCCGGCGCAGACGGAGCTGTCCCCGATCAATCCGCACGGTGAGCCGGCGCGGACCGGGCCCGACGGCCAGCCCTGGCCCCTCCTCGACACCGTGCGGCCGTGGGACTCGTTGAGCGCCGACGAGCAACGGCTGTTCGCGCGCATGGCCGAGGTGTTCGCGGGCTACATCTCGTACTACGACGACCAACTCGGGCGGATCGTCGACTACCTCGAGGAGTCGGGGCAACTCGACAACACGATCGTCGTCGCGATCTCGGACAACGGCGCGAGCGGCGAGGGCGGCCCGAACGGCTCGTTCAACGAGTGGCGCTTCTTCAACGGCATTCCCGACACCACCGAGACGACACTCCCGCACATCGACGAGCTCGGATCTCCGAGCTCGTACAACCACTACAACACCGGCTGGGCGTGGGCGCTCGACACGCCCTTCCCCTACTGGAAGCGCTGGGCGGGCTACGAGGGCGGTGTCGCCGACATGTGCGTGGTGAGCTGGCCCGCCAAGATCCCGGCGTCGAAGGAGATCCGTCACCAGTACGTGCACGCGGTCGACATCGTGCCGACGGTGTACGAGCTGCTCGGTGTCGAGCCGCCCGAGACATTGAAGGGTTACGCACAGAGCCCGATCGAGGGCGAGAGCTTCGCCGCCACTCTCACCGATCCGAACGCTCCCGGGAAGTCGACGCAGTTCTACGCCATGCTCGGCCAGCGCGCGATCTACCACGACGGATGGCTGGCGTGCTCCGCGCACCCGCCCCTCTCCGGCTGGGGCAAGTTCGAGCACGACGAGTGGGAGCTGTACCACCTCGACGAGGACCGGGCGCAGTGCCACAACATCGCCGCGCACGAGCCGGATCGGCTCGCGACGCTGCAGAGTCTCTGGTTCTACCACGCGGGCATCAACAACGGCCTTCCCCTCGACGACCGCACGGCGTTGGAGCAGGTGCTCGCCGAGCGCCCGAGGCCCGCTCCTGATCGCGATCGCCACGTCTTCTACCCGCACTGCGCCGACGTCCCCGAGGATGCCGGCGCCACGATCAACGGACGATCGTTCACCATCGCCGCCGGCGTCGACATCACCGCGCCCGACGCGAAGGGCGTGATCTTCGCCCAAGGAGGCGTGTGCGGTGGTCAGAGCCTGTACGTGAAGGACAGGAAGCTGCGGTACACGTTCAACTGGGTCGGGACACACCTGCAGGACGTCGTCGCCGACGCCGAGATCACTCCCGGGACGCACGTCGTCACCGCCGACTTCGCGTTGAAGGGTCCCAGCACCGATGCGTCGATGCCGGGCTTCACGGGGACGCTCACGCTCTACATCGACGACCAGAAGGTCGGGCAGGGTGAGATCGTCACGCAGCCGGGCTACTTCAACATCGTCGGCGACGGCATCTGCGTCGGCCGGGACAGCGCGTCGCCCGTCTCTCCGGAATACGCCTCCGACGGGACGTTCCCGTTCACGGGCGGCACGATCGACAAGGTGGTCGTCGACGTGAGCGGCACGCCCTTCGTCGACCACGAGCGACAAGTGATGGCCTGGTTCGCAAAGGACTGAGGGTCCGGAAGCGCGTTCGGCGCCCTTGGCTAACGTCGGGGCGTGTCCACCGCGGGGCAGGCAGGTGAGGCGGTTCTCGTGCGCGAGCGCGCGCGACTGCTCGCGCCGGTCCACGTGCCGGTCGAGCCGCCGCGGCGGAGGGTTGGGTATGTCGACCGCGTCGATCTGGTCCGGAGGCTCTCGGAGGCTCAGGAGACCGTGGCGCTCGTCGTGGCGCCGGCCGGCTACGGGAAGACCACGCTCCTCACGCAGTACGCCGTGACCGAGGAGCGCCCGGTGGCGTGGCTGGCCCTCTCGGAGCCCGACAACGACCCGCCATCCCTGCTCGCCCACCTCTTGCTCGCGCTCGACGGGATCGAGACCACCGAGCCCAGCGCCTTCGACGCGATCGTGTTCTCGCAGGCGGAG
>DASPTH010000304.1:0-18251 GCA_035623515.1 Acidimicrobiia bacterium | reverse complement strand
AACTGGTCGTGAACCTTCGGCGGACCCTTCGCCGAGCGGTGGGCGATATGTGGATGAGGAACATGGGTGAAGATGTTGGCCATCGCGAAATCATCCACCCGCTTGTCTCCTCACCACCACCGCGGAGCCGACGCGCGAGCGCGTAGCAGTTGTCGCAACCCGGTGACGTCCATCACACCAGGTCACAGGGTCCAGGTGGCTTCGGTGTCGTGTCCCCGACCGTTCTCTCCTGACTGGCTGATCGCGCCGACGGCTGCCCACCACACTCGCACTTGCCCTCCGCCGCCGGAGGATGCCTGGGTCAGACGCCAGCGTCAGTCGGCAGCGAACGTGGCGACGAACTCGGCCTGTTCACTGGTTTCGACGGCCTTCGCGCAATAGGTCATTCGAACCCATCCCACGGCTTCGCTCGGGGCGATACCCGTGAGCACGGCCGCGCACGCGAGCGCCGTGCCGGTCCGACCGTGCGCACCGAGGCAGCCGAGCTCGACCTGCTGGCCAGCTCGCGCACGCATGACGAGCCCCTCGAGCGCTGCGCGCAATGCCGACCTGTCGGCCGGCACACCGAAGTCCGGCCAATCGACATGCTCGTGCGCCCACGGTGGTTCCCACCGGCGATCCAGATACAGGCCGAAGTCCGGCACCAGCTCGCGTTCGTAGGGCGAAGGTTCATGGAACGAGACGGCCGTGACTCTGGTGCCGTCGGGCAGTGCGATCTCGCTGAGATGGCGATGCACTTCGTGTTCGCGCTGTTCATGGCTGGCGTTACTGCAGAGCGCTGGTTCGTCGACTTCCCACGCGATCCGGCAATCCCGGCACACGATCACCGAACGGATCTCGAGCACGCCAAACAAGCTAGACCGCACGACCGATCGCCGAGCCGTGCCGCCGGTTGGGTCGCGACAAGCACGTGGCGAGGTGATGCAGTTTTTCAGGTTCACACCAGTGCGAAACGGAGGTCGAAGCGCGCGTGACGTGCGATGCTCGGCCGGCGATCGAGTCTTTGAGCGACGTCGACGGCTGTCGATGACCTACGCCGTCGACTCGCCGCCCGACGCTCCAGTCCGACAACCTCAATGGAGCTGGCGCTCCCAGTCGCGTGGCACACGTCCTTGCGGGCCGGGAACCGGCTGGTCGACGGGGTGATGGCGAGGAGGCGCCAAGGGAAGCCCCTCGAAGTACTCCTCGTCGGTCGCGTAGTCCCAATACCACTCCTCGCCCGGCTCGAAGCTCTGCGCGAGCGGATGGCCACTGGTCTGGGCGTGCTTGCTGGCGTGCTGGGAAGGCGACGCATCGCAGCAACCGATGTGCCCGCACTGCGCGCAGCGCCGGAGATGGAACCACCATCCGTCGCCGGCCAAGCATTCGACGCAGCCAGTGCCGCTCGGCGGCACCGTGGTGTCGATGGAACGTGCGTCTGCCATCCGCCACCCCGTTCTCCGGTTGCGTGTTCACGTTACCCACCCATAGCGCCGCGCCGTTCGCCTTGTTGCCCGACGATGGCGTGGGCGCGACTCGCTGACGGAAGGGTGAGTCCCAGAGCGAGTCGCGGCGTCGTGGGCGCGGCGAAATCGAGTGGGTTCCGCTTGTCCGCGACGGCAGCGCGTCCGGCAATGCGCGTTGCCTTCAGGGGCGCGCTCGACACCCCATCTGTCATGCTGTCGTGCAGACCTGCCGCCGCCGAATTGGCCCCAATCCTTTTCGGGCGGCCCTCCGTAACCCCTCCGAGGATTCGGACCTGAGGTGATCGGATGCGCAAGTGGCATGATCTGTCTGTCGTAGCTCGCCTGGTTGGAGGTCGCGTCGTGCGCCCAGCGGCTTCTGTTGTTCGTAGTCCCCGCTCGACGCTCGTCCGGTCGGCGCGGTTGGGAGCCGCCGTGTGTGCGGGCGTGCTCGCATTCGGGCTTCTCGGGATGCCGACCGCCTCCGCGGCACAGAAGCCGACAGTGTCCATAGGCACGGTCAAAGGCCTCGGCGCGGTCCTCGTGAACTCGAAGAACCACACCCTCTACACGCACGTGAACAACCACCAGGCGGTGCCGTGCACGGGCGCGTGCCTCGACGCGGGTTTCGTGCCGCTGACCATCAAAGCGGGATCGAAGCCGACGGCGGGGAAGGGCGTGAAGGGGCTCGGCGTGACCGCCGATGGAACCCAGGTCACGGAGGACGGCTATCCATTGTTCCTGTTCTCCAGCGACAAGCCCCACCAGGCCAACGGTGTCGGGATGACGAGTTCCGGCGGCACCTGGCAGGCCCCGAAGGTCACCCTCAGCAGCCCGGGCGGCAAGAAGAACAGTGGCGGCAGCGCCGGCACCGGCGGAGTCTCGTTCTGATGCGACTGTCGCTGGTGGCGACCCGATCTTGTCCGCAGTAGTCACGCCCGTCCGCTCGCCGCGCTTCGAGGCGGTCCAGCCGGGAGACTCGGACACACGGCGGCCGGCAACCGCGCTGTCTTCGCGCGTGTACCTGCCCGCCTGTGCGATCGCGGCGACGGCCGTGGTCCTCGTCGCGGTCGGTTGGGCGATCGGGTGGAGTCACGACTTTGCCAACTCCGTGACGCTCCTCCGCGCGGTCGTTGCGGGCCCGGCGACCCTGGCGATCATCGGCGTGTTCCTCGTCGTCGAGCGCGTACGACCCGCGCAGCGGCGCCCCTTGTTCGCGCGCGGTCACCGGCACGACGTGTTGTTCGCGGTTATGAACGCCACTCTGTGCGTCCCGCTCGTGACCGCGTTGACGCTGGCGTTCGTGGCGGTCGCGCGCGCCGCGCTCCCATGGATCGTCCTTCCACGGCTGGGCGTGGTTCCCCGGTGGGCCGCGCTCGCCGCCATCTTCGTCGCGATGGATGCGTGCAACTGGTTTGCGCATCTCGCAAATCACCGCGTGCTCGCGCTGTGGCGGTTCCACGAACTCCATCACTCACAGGAAGACATGACGGTGCTGACCGTCTTCCGCACCCACCCACTGATCCACGTTTCGTATCTGGTCGCGTTGATCCCCGGCGTGGTACTCCTCGCCAACGGCGCGCTCTCCGTCACGCTGCTCGTCGTCTACGCCGCGATCGTCGCCTTCGCCCATTCGAATACGAACCTCGGGTTCGGGCCCCTCGAGCGGATCTTCGTCAGCCCGAACTATCACCGAATCCATCACATGCTCGACGGGCCGCAGGACGTGAACCTCGGGTTTGCCTTCACGATCTGGGATCAGCTCTTCGGCCGCGCGGTGTTCCCCACGCCGGAGACGATCAGGACCGACACCGGGCTGCTCGGTCGTCCACTGATCGTCGAGCAGGCGCCAGCGCGGGCACACCATCTCTCCGTGTTCGCGGCGCAGCTGGTTGCGCCTTTTCGTCCGATGAACGAGCTCACCGACGCTCCGCCGGTTCGGACTCCAATTCGGCGACGGATGAAATAGACGACCCGTGTTGCGCAGTGCTCGTCGTCTGCTCGCGATGCTGCTCAGCACGCGGACCGCGCCGCTCCCAGCCGACTGCGCGCTCATCGTGGCGCGAACGGTCCTGGCCTGGATCTTCATCTACCACGGTGCGCGGCGACTCTTCGGCTGGTTCGACGGACCCGGTCTCCACCAATCGGCGGAGTACTTCGCGCACACCGTCGGCCTGAGCCCGGGCGTAGTGTTCGCCGCGCTCGGCGGCACGATCGAGTTCTTCGGTGGGATCGCGCTCGCGTTCGGCCTTCTTGCCCGCCTCGCAGGAGCCGCGATCTTCGGGGACATGATGATGGCGATCATCACGGTGACCTGGGCGAACGGGATCAACGCGACGGGAGGCAAGAGCGGCTACGAGTTGAACCTCGCCCTCGGCGTGTTGGCGCTCATGGTCGCGATCTTCGGCGCCGGACGCGTCAGCGTCGACGCACTGCTCGAACGTCGTGTCCTTGCGATGCCCCGCACCGACTAGAAAACTCGCGCGGCCGATACCTGGTTCCCGCCGCCGGCTCGGGAGTACTCCACGCCGCTGCGCCCGTTCACCCCGTTCACCCGTCACTACGCGCGGCCATGTCGCGCGCTTCTGACGGATGAAGCCAGTCCACGATCCAGTACCACCCATAGGTTCAGTTCTGGTGCGTGACCGCCGTCGGATTTGCCTGGTTTACTTTGCCGACGAGGAGCTGCGGACTATGGGTTAGGGGTCGGGGTGGCGGATCTGCCCTCGGGGACGGTCACGTTCCTGCTCACCGACGTCGAGGGGTCGACGCGCATCTGGGAGGGCAACCCGGTCGAGGCGAGGCTGGCGTTCGCACGCCACGATGCGCTCGTCGCCGAGCATCTCAGCGCCTTCGGTGCCGGCCGCCCCAAGGACCAAGGGGAGGGTGACAGCGCGTTCGCGGTGTTCTCTCGAGCGGGCGACGCGTTGCAGTGCGCGGTCGCGCTCCAGCGGGCGTTGCACGCGGAGGCATGGCCCCACGAGGCCGTGATCCGGGTGCGCATGGCGCTCCACACCGGTGAAGCGGAGCTCGCGCAGGGGAACTACAAGGGATCGGCGGTGCACCGTTGCGCCCGGCTCCGCAGCCTTGCGCACGGCGGGCAGGTCGTCGTGTCGGAGGCTACCGCGCAGATCGCCCGCGACGGTTTGACCGACGGCGTGACGCTGCGCGATCTCGGGGTCCACGAGCTGCGCGGCCTCGTTCGCCCCGAGCGGGTGTTCCAGCTCTGCGACGCCCTGCTCCCGGTCGACTTCCCGCCCCTCCTGTCCGTGGGCAGCCGTCCCCACGACCTCCCGACCGGCGCCGAGGTACCGCTGCCCTCGGGACTGCGCGTCCCCGGCGATGACCTGTTCGTGGGCCGCGACTCGGCGCTGCGCGGCCTCCGCGCCGTGTGGGACCAGCCGCCGTCGGGCGCGGTGCGCATCGCGCTGGTCGCCGGTGAAGCCGGAATCGGCAAGTCGCGCCTGGCCGCGCAGTTCGCCGACGCCGTCCACCGGGACGGCGCGACCGTCCTCTTCGGTCGATGCGACGAAGAGGCGTTGCGCCCGTACCAGGCGTTTGCCGAGGCGTTCGGCACGTATTTGCGGGCGGTGCCGAGCGACGCGCTCGAGTATCGGCTCGGCCGGACTGGCCCCGAGCTCGGACCGCTGCTCCCCGAGCTGCGCGTTCGCATCGGAGGCCCCGCCGATCAGCCGGGGAGCGACCCCGAATCGCTTCGTTTCCGGCTGTTCGAAGCGGTCGCCGAGCTGTTCGCCGAGTTGGCCTCGGGCGCGCTCGTCCTGTTCGTGGTGGACGACCTGCACTGGGCCGACAAGGGCACGCTGCTCATGCTCCGCCACCTGGCGCGGCACGCGGACCTCGGGAGACTCATGCTGCTGGCGACGTACCGCGACGAGCATGTCCCCGCGACATCGGCGTTCGGCGAGACGCTCGTCGCGCTCGACCGTGAGCACAGCGTCGCGCGCGTCCCGCTCGACGGGCTCGACACCGACGCAGTGACCCGCATCGTCGAAGGATCGCGGGGCCCTTCGACCGCGGGCGACTCGACGGACCTCGCACGCACGGTGCGGGAGCAGACCGACGGCAATCCGTTCTTCATCCGCGAGATGCTGCGCGATCTCGACGAGAGCAGCGGGCCTTCCGGCGCCGACGGGGCCGGCTCATCCGTCGGCGTCCCGAGCAGCGTGCGCGGCTTGGTGACCCAACGCGTCGCGAGGCTTCCCGAACCGGCCGAGCGGGTGCTCGCCGCCGCATCCGTGGTCGGGCGCGAATTCACCTTCGAGGTCGTGGAATCGGTCGTCGACGTGGGCGAGGACGCCGTGCTCGACGCGCTCGAGAGCGCGCTCCATGCCAGCCTCGTCCGGGAGGTCCCGGCGCGCGTCGGCAGCTATGTGTTCTCGCACGCGATCGTGCGGCACTCGCTCTACGACGGCTTGAGCGCGGCGCGGCGCGCGCAGCTCCATCGCCGCGTCGGTGAGGCAATGGAGGCCCTCACGGCGACGCGCCCCGATCCACCACTCGCCGAGCTCGCGTACCACTTCGGCCAGGCTGTCGGGCTGGGTGCCGCGGCACCCGCCGTCGAGTACGCCACGCGTGCCGGTGACCGTGCGACCGAGCTGCTCGCGTACGAGGACGCCGTCCGCTACTACCAGATGGCGCTCGACGCGCTCGACCTCGCCGACGTCGCGCACCGCGTCGAGCTCCTGTGCGCGATGGGCGGGGCGTCGTGGCGCACCGGCGACGCCGAGAAAGCGCGCGCGACCTTCCTGACCGCGGCGGAGCTCGCGCGCCAACTCGGCGACGTCGAGCACTTCGCGATTGCCGCGCTCGGCTTCGGGGGCTCGGGCTTCTGGCCGTGGTGGGCCGAGCACGGGCTGGTCGACGACGTGCTCGTGACCCTGCTCGAGGAGGCGCTCGACGCGCTCCCGGTACGCGACTCCGTCCTGCGAGTCGAGCTGCTCGGGTCGCTGTCGCAGCAGCTCTACCTCCCGCACGACGAGCGGCAGGCGCGACTCGCCGACGAATCGCTCGCCATGGCCCGCCGACTTGGCGAACCGGTCACGCTGGCGCGTGCGCTCTGCTCCTGGAGGCTCAACCGCTGGCAGTTCGGCAACGTCCGGGAACGGCTCGCGGTGAGCAACGAGGCGCTGGCGCTCGCGCGCGAGCTCGACGAGCGCGAGCTGGTGATGCAGGCGCTGTCCGTCCGCTTCGTGGACCTCATGGAGCTCGGCGATGTCGACGCGGCCGACGCCGACGTCGCCGAACTCGCCCGATTGGCCGAAGACCTCCACGTCCCCTACTACCTCTGGGTCACCACCCTGTATGCAGGCATGCGAGCCCTCATGCAAGGACGCTTTGCCGACGTCGAGGAACTTGCGTCCGAGGGCTACAAGCACGGCGAGCGGGCGCAGCGCTCCGTCGCCGTGCAATTCGCCGGGGCGCAGCTCGCGGAGCTGCAGCGTGAGCTCGGGCACGTCGACCGATACCGCGCGGTGATCGGCCTCGCCGCCGACGAGCACTCGGACATCGTCCCGGTCTGGAAGGCGGTGAGCATCCTGGCGAACGTCGAGGCAGGCGACCGCACGCGAGCCCGCCGCGCCTTCGACGAGCTCGCGGCAAACCGGTTTGCCGCAGTGCCCGACGACTTCTTCCGGTCGATCACCCTCGGCCTCCTGGCCGAGAGTTGCGTGCGACTCGGCGACGTCGACCGCGCCGCCATGCTGTACGAGCTCCTGCTCCCCCACCGAGAGCAGCTCGTGCTCCTCACCAACTCGGTGGTGTTCCTGGGCTCGGTGTCGTACCACCTCGGCGTGCTCGCCCTCCTCCGTGGCGACCACGAGGCGGCGGAAGAGCATCTCCAGGACGCGCGGGAACGCCACGCCCGGATCGGCGCGGCACCGTTCCTCGTGCGGACACAGCTCTGCTACGCACGGCTCCTCGCGGCGCGGGACGCGCCCGGTGACCGCGAGCAGCTCGGGCCGTTGCTCGACGAGGTCGCGCGCGACGCCACCCTGCTCGGCATGCAGTCGGTGCGCGCCGACGCGGAGGCTATGCGGGTTGCCCGCTCACCCCGGAAATGACGACCGTTGAAGCCCGAGTGACCGATCGGCGTGGGCCTGACCCCGCAGGTCGGATCGCGTTCATCCGTCAGAAGCGCGCGACATAGCCGCGCGTTGTGACGGGTGAAGGGCGGGAGGCGCGGGTAGTCGGGGATGGAGCGATGCAACACTGTGCCGGTGATCGATGAGTTCGCGAAGACGTACCTGCACGAGGATCTGCAGTGGGCTCGTACTTCCTTGCTGGGCAAGCTGGATGGGCTTTCCGAGTACGACGTTCGCCGACCGCTCACCAGGACGGGCACCAATCTCCTTGGGCTGGTGAAGCACTTGACCATGTCCGAGGCCCGATACTTCGGCGTGATCTTCGAGCGCCCCTATCCGGAACCGATCCCGAGTTTCGATGACCCGGGCTTCCGGATGCGCGACCACATGTGGGTCTCAGAAGAGGAGTCACGTGCGCGAATCGTTGGCGGCTACCAGCGAGCGTGTCAGCACGCGGACGCGACGATCGACTCGCTGCCGGTCGACGCGCCCGGGTATGTGCCGTGGTGGCCCCGGCCCGAGGTCAAGCTCTTCAACGTCATGGTCCACGTGCTGACCGAGACGAATCGGCACCTCGGCCACGCTGACATCCTGCGCGAAGAGCTCGACGGCGCCCTCGGGTCTCCGCTGTCTCCATCGACGGAGCAAGACGACGCCGACTGGGCCGCGCATCGGGCGAAGATCGAGGAGGCAGCAAGAGCCGCGCCTCGCGTCACCTGAAACGACGAAGCGCTGACGGCGATGCCGAACGGCGGGTTCGGCGATCGACGCAGTCGCGCCGCGGACCAAACCTCCCGCCAGTAGCCTCCGACTATGGGCGCTCGCACGCATGGTGTTCGGACAAACGATGGTGGTGAGGACGCCCCGCTGACACCTCACGGGCGTGTCATCTTCCGTGCGACGATCGTCGTCCTGTTGGTCGCCGGATTGGCACTCATCATCTTTACCCGGGTCTCATGATGGATCGCGCGCGACCTCGACTCCCAGTCCGGGAACTCAGGGGGTGACGGCCTCCCCGCGCAGGATGCGCGCGGCGCGGAGACCCGGGAAGTGGCAGCCGATGGCCTCGGTGCGAGTTTCGTGCGACTCCAGCTCACGCGCCAGGAGCTCGCGGCTCCGGCGTGCCAGGACCGGGTCGACGTCGTGCATGGCGGTGAGATCCATGTCGGTGAGTTGCGCGGGGCAGTACATCGAGTCGCCGAGGATGAGCAGGCGCTCGGCACGGTCGCGGATCGCGAAGGCGAGGTGGCCGGGCGTGTGGCCGGGGGTCGGCATGGCGACCACACCCGGGACGATCTCGGTGACGTCGTCGACGAGTTCCACGCGGCCGGCGTCGAACAGCGCGACCAGCGCCTCCTTCTTGTGACGCGCCACGCGGAACTCATCGCCGGGGTCGCCGATGACGAAGCGCTCGTAGTCACCCCGGCCGATGTGCACGGTGGCGTTCGGAAACGTGACGCCCGCGTCGCGGGTGGCGATCCAGCCGTCGTGGTCCAGATGCAGGTGGGACACCGCGACGACGTCGACGTCGGCGGGCCGGACGCCGACCGCGGCGAGCTCGTCGAGGAGGTTGCCGCCGACGAGCCCCTCGATCGCGAACGGACCGATGCCCGCGTCGACCAACACCGTCTGCTCACCTTCGACGACGAACGAGCCGACGGGCAGATTCGCGCGGCCGGTGGCGTCATCGAAGCGGTGCTGGTACCCAGGCACGCTCATGAAGTCGTCGCTCATGGTGAAGACGCCGTCGGCGACACCGAGCACCCGACGGTCGCCGACCCGGAACGCGGTGCGCCACTGGCTCGTCACAGCCACGTCGGCGAGCCTACGGTGTACTCGGCCGCCGTCGATGTCGAACGCCACGATGCTCGTCGCGTGCCCATGTCCAGCTCCTCACGGGCAGCGCTTCATTGCTGCCGCACGACATGGCGCACGTCCTTCATGTACTGGTCCGCGGCTTGCGTTGCCTCGGCGGACGTCTTGCCCTGCAACCGGGCGTCGAGATACGGGGCGTACCAGTCCCACCAGTCGTGCTCGGGCGTGACGGCTTCGAACGCGCCGTGGTGGTCGGCGGTCTCGTGCAGGAGATCGGCCAGCGTCGCCACGTCGACGCCTGGCCCGTCAGCGGCGCTCATCGTCCCGGAAGACGCGTCGAGATCTCCTGGACCAGCCACTGGTTGCCGTCGGGATCATCGAACGAGACGTACTGGGTGTACGTCAGGCCGTCGGGCTGTGGCCCGGGCTGGGGTGCCTCGCCGGGCAGCAGGTGGAAGATCTCACTCACGTCGATGCCCCGGCCGACCAACTCGGCACGGGCCGCTTCGAGGTCGGCCACGATCAGGTACATGTGGTCGATCGAGCCGGGTGCGGCCGCGGTGATGCCCTTGCCGAAGTGGATCGAGCACAGGGAGCCGGGTGGCGTCACCTGCACCACCCAGAAGTCCTGGTTCACGTTGAAGTCGGCATCGAGGCGCCACCCGAGCCTGTCGACGTAGAAGTCCTTGGCCCGGTCGACATCGGAGACCGGCAGCCCCACGACCTCGAGCCTCCACTCTCCGGGTTCCGGGTTGGGCGTCGCCGGCGACGGGTCGCTGCCGGTGTCGGTGGTGCTCATGTTCCCTCCTCGGTTCGCGCTCCTACCACGATCGCACACCCTCGGTGAACCATGAGAAGTCATGGACACCTGAGAAGATGGGGTTGCCGAGCGGAGGGAGCCTGCTGTTGGGGTTGCACGACAAGGTCGCGTTGGTGACGGGTGCGAGCCGGGGGATCGGTAAGGCGATCGCGATCGAGCTCGCGCGCCAGGGTGCCGATGTAGTGGTGGCGGCGCGCACCGTCGACACGCGCCGGCGGTTACCCGGCACGATCGGCGAGACCGTGGGTGAGATCCAGGCGCTGGGCCGTCGTGCGCTCGCGGTGCCCACCGACGTCACGAAGGCGGAAGAACTCGACGCGCTCGCGGACCGGGCCGTCTCACAATGGGGACGGGTGGACGTGCTGGTCAACAACGCCGCGTACACCAGCGGGCGCGCCCTCGCACAATCCGTGTGGGAGATGAGCCGCGACGAGTGGGAGCTGCAGTTCGCCACCAACGTGCATGCGCCGTTCACCCTCGTCAAGGCGTTGGCGCCACGCATGCGTGACCAGGGTGGCGGCGTCGTCGTGAACATCACGTCACGGGCTGCGGAAAGTCAACGCGTCGACCCGGACTCACTGCACGATTTTGGCCGCACGGGCCCGTTGGCCTACGCGGCGTCGAAGGCTGCGCTCAACCGCATGGGTAACGTCCTCGCCGCACAGCTGTACGAGCACGGGATCGCGGTGATCACGGTCGAGCCCGGCTTCGTACGCACGGAATTCGTGGCGATGATGGAGGAGCGCGGCGGGTACGACGCGACCGGTGCCATCCCGATGTCGGTGCCGGCGCGGGTTGTCGCCCACCTCGCGGATTCGGACCACGCCATGCGCTACACGGGCGGCGTCGTGCGCGCGCCGGATCTGTTCGCCGAACTGGGCCTCTGAACACCAGCCCGAGCGGCTCGCTTGACAACGCCGGAGCCCCGTGTTAGGCAGACGCCCAAAAGCAAGCACCCTCCGTGGGCCGACGTGCCGCCAGCAGGGGGAGATTTCCGTGGCCACGACCCGCGTCGAGATCGAACGAGCCGAGCGGTTCGGCCTTTCGGAGTTGTCGCAACGCGATCGCTTCGCGCTCCTGCATCGGATGCTCTGGCGGGAAGGGTACGACGACCGGATCGCGGGCCACATCACGATGCGGCTCGACGACGGAACGTTGTTCGCCAGTCCGTACGGATTGCGTTGGGACGAGGTGCGCAGCTCGGACGTCATCCGCATCGATCGTGATGGGGTACTCGTCGAAGGTGAGTGGCCGGTGACCACGGCGATCGCCCTGCATCTCGTGGTCCACCGCGAGCGCGCCGACGCCGCGGTGGCAGTGCACCATCATCCGCAGTGGAGCACGGTCTGGGCCGCCGCTCACCGGGTCCCACCCATCTACGACCAGCTCTCGGCGTTCGTCGACGACGACCTCGTCCTCTACGAGGAGTACGAGGGAGGCGTCAACGATCCGGTGTTGGCCCTCGCGAACGTGCAGAGCATGGGTACGTCGTCGACGGCGCTCTTGTCGAACCACGGTGTGTTGGTGCTCGCGGAGTCCATCGAGGAGGCGCACTTGCGGTGCGTGTCGCTCGAGCATCGTGCCCGGCTCGCGTGGCGAGTCGAGGCGCTCGGGGGTGGCACCCCGCTGCGCGCCGACGTCGCAGAGGCCCTGGCCCGGCGGATGAATGCCAAAGGAGGCTGGCCCCAGTTCTTCGAGGCCATGGCACGCGCCGAGCTGCGGCGTGACCCGTCGGTTCTCGATTGACCCGAGCCCGCCGGGTGACCACGCGCCGATGACTGCGGACGGTCTGCCCCGTCTCGTCTCGGTCGACGATCACGTGATGGAACCTGCCGAAATCTGGACGTCGCGCCTGCCGAGCCGGCTGCGCGAGCACGGGCCACACGTCCGCCGCGAACGAGGCGTGCTCGGTTGGGACGACTTGACCGCCCGATGGAGTCTCGGCGGCCAGGACGCCGAATGGGCAGACGTGTGGTACTACGACGACCTGGTGTGGGTGCTGCAGCGCGGCTTCGTCCAGGCGGGCTACGTGCACGAGGATCCTCAGCGCCCGATCACCTACGACGACATGCTTCCCGGTGCCTATCAACGCGAAGAGCGACTGCGCGCGATGGAGCGCAATCACACCGACGTGTCGATCTGCTTCCCCAACATGATCCGCTTCTGCGGACAGATCTTTCTCGACCGCAAGGACAAGGATCTGGCTCTGCTGTGCGTGAAGGCGTACAACGACTGGATGATCGACGAATGGTGCGGCGCCGAGCGACCGGCCCGCCTCGTTCCGTTGACCATCGTTCCGTTGTGGGACGTCCACCTGGCGGCGGCGGAGGTGCGTCGCTGCGCGGCGAAGGGTGCACACGCGGTCACGTTCCCCGAGGCACCGCCGGGCCTCGGACTCCCGAGCATCTTCTCGAGCTACTGGGACCCGCTGTTCGCGGCATGTGAGGAGACCGACACGGTGCTGAACCTCCATGTCGGCTCGTCGTCGAAATCGGTGACGACTGCCGCCGACGCACCCCGAGACATGGCGGTGTGCTTCCTGTTCGTCAACTCGCAGCTTGCATTCAGCGACTGGCTCTACTCGGGCCTCCTCGAGGACTTCGGCCGGCTCAAGATCGTGTTGTCGGAGGGCCAGGTGGGCTGGATGCCCTTCGTCGTTCAGCGGATCGACAACACGTGGAAGAAGAGTCCCGAACGGAAAGAGAAGAGAGCTCGGCGGGCGAAGCAACTGCCGAGTAGCGCGATACCCGGGAGGGTGTTCGGGTGCATCTTCGACGACCTCGAGGGTCTCGTGAATCGCCACGCGATCGGCACCGAGCAGATCATGGTCGAAACCGACTTCCCGCACAGTGACTCGACGTATCCGCACTCGCGCGATGTGCTGTCGAAACTGGTCTCGGAGGCGGGCTTGACCGAGAGCGAGACCCGCCAGATCACTCGCGAGAACGCGATCCGAGTCTACGGACTCGATCGCTACTTCGGCATCAGCTCGTAGGCGCGGAGGCAACCGGTCAACGACTCGGCTGGGAGTCGCGAACGCCACCCACCGACAGGTGATCCCAGCGGTCGAGCACGAGCGACCTCAGCTCGCGCTTGCTGATCTTGCCCGTGTGCGTGCGTGGAATTTCGTGGAACTCGATCGCGAACACGTGGTGTGGGACCTTGAAGTGTGAGAGCTGTTTCCGGAGCTGGGGGAGCAGCTCGTTCTCGTCGATGTCGGTGCCGGTGGTGGGGACGACGACGGCCACGACCGCTTCTCCGCGGACGGGATCGGGAACCCCGAACACGGCCGCCTCGCGGACTTCGGCGCACCGCTCGAGCACGGCCTCGACCTCGCGGCAGCTCACGTTGGCGCCGCTGGTCTTGATCATGTCGCCGTAGCGTCCTTCGAAGTACAGGTAACCGTCGGCATCGATCCGGCAACGATCACCGGTTGGGTAGAACCCGTCGGCGTCGAAGGTCTCTTCGCGCAGGCGCTTGTAGAAGCCCCGCATGAGCGAGAAGCCGCGCACATAGAGCTCACCCGGCTCTCCCGGCGCGCACTCCTGCCCGGTCACCGGATCGACGATCTTGCGCTCGACCCCCGGAATCGAGCGAGCGAACGCGCCGGCCTTGTCCCGCGGCAGTCGGGTACCGAGGGGCTCGACACCGTGAGGCCCGAAGGTCTCCGTCATCCCGATGGTGTTCGGGACCAAGTCCGGAGGTATCGGCTCGCCGGCGTCGTCGTGCTGATGAGTCCGGAGCCGGAGCGCCGGGAGGGTGATGCCACGGCGAGCTGCTCGGTCCTCGACATCGGCGAGGACCGCCGTGGTGGCCAACACGGTCGTGACCTGTTCGCGGCACAGCGTGTCGATGACGTCGTCGACGTCGGGAGACGGCGCCATGACCACGCACGCGTTCGTGAACATGCACGGCATCAGATAGGAGCTGTGGCCGCCGATCCAGAAGAAGGGAGCCGTGCTGTACACGCGATCTCCGGCGCGAATGTCGCTCCAGCCAGAGTTCTGCAGTGCGTAGCTCAGGCTGATCGCGCTCGAATGCGTGTGCACCACCGCCTTCGGCTCGAGCGTACTTCCGGACGTATAGACGACCATGAGATCGTCTGCGGGAGCAACCGTGGCCTCCACGGCGGCGAGAAACGCGCGGTCGAGACGGGGGTTCGCATCGGCCAGGCGGAACAGGTCGTCGGGACCTCGCTTCGCCCCGGGCAACGTCGTCTCGCCCCACGTCACGATGTGGCGAAGATGCGGGATCGCGTCGACGAACAGCGCGTGATCCGGCTCGGGAGTGACAGCGAGCACCCCGCGAAGACGCTCCACGTAGTCGTGGTTGAGGAAGCGGTCGACCGTGAGCAGCGTGTGCACATCGGAGTGCTCGAGCACCCATCTCAGCTCGGGGCCCTGGTAGAAGGTGCTGATCGGCACCGTGAGGGCACCGATGCGCGCGGCGGCGAGGAAGCAGACCACCCAGTCCGGCGAGTTGGGCATGATCAGGCCGACGCGAGTGCCCTTGCCCACGCCCAGCGCGAGAAGTCCCCGAGCCAGCCGTGCCGACGCCTCGTCTGCGTCGTGATACGTCAGTCTCTCGGGGCCGCAGACGAGGAAGTCGCGGTCGGGGTCGCGTGCGACCGCGCGCGCGAGGACCCCGGGCAGCGTGGGTGGGAAGGGTGGCAACAAGGACCGGGCCGCGATCGTGACACGCGTTCCCGCCATGTTTCCTCCTCGACGAAGCACCTTCGAGGAGACATGGTACGAGTTCCGTCCCGAGACGTCCGTACGTCGCAGACTTCGCGGTGAGAAGGGCGCGCGAACCTCCTGTTGTACAGTCACCCGAATGCCGTACGAGACGATTCTGTACGAGCTCGGGAGCGATCATGTTGCGACCGTCACGCTCAATCGTCCCGACAAGCTGAACGCGTTCAACATGGCGATGCGCGCCGACTTCGAGCGCCTGTGGCAGGACGTTCAACGCGACGACGATGTGCACGCGGTCGTGTTGCGGGCCGCGGGTGACCGCGCCTTCTCGACGGGGATCGACGCCACCGAGCGCGCGGATCTCCTGAAGCGGGGCGAGCACGTCGGCGCGCCGGCGAACCCCTTCGTCGCCGAGGATCCCGGGGTCACCCTCGCGCCCAAGCAGAACGAGTGTTGGAAGCCGATCGTGTGCGCGGTGCACGGCATGGTCGCCGGGGGCGCGTTCTATTGGATCAACGAATCCGACATCGTCATCGCGGCCGATGACGCCACGTTCTTCGATCCGCACGTGACGTACGGCATGACGTCGTCGCTGGAACCAGTCGGCCTCCGGTGGCGTATTCCCCTCGGTGAAGTGCTGCGCTGGGCGCTCACGGGACTCGACGAGCGGATGTCGGCCGAGCGGGCACGCGAGATCGGTCTCGTCTCGGAGGTCGTGCCCCGTGGCGCGCTGTGGGGCCGTGCTCACGAGATCGCGTCCGGCATCGCGGCCAAGCCCACCGTGGCGACGCAGGGCACGGTGAAGGCGATCTGGCAGTCGCTCGACTTCACCCGGAGGGCCGCCATCGAGGTCGGGATGATGTACGTGCAGATCGGCAATCCCGTCGGCGAGGCGCAGGTCGACCGGAACACGACCGAGCGGCCCCGGCCACGCATTCGATGAGCGCGCGAGGTGCGCGTTCACAATCGGTGAAGGCACCGACCGAGGGAACGACCGTGCGCGAACGTGATCTCCTCGTGCGGGGTGGGACGGTCGTCGACGGCACCGGGGCGCCCGGTCGCGAAGCGGACGTGCGGATCCGCGACGGACTCGTGACCGACGTCGACCGCCGACTCGAGCCACACGGCGAGGTCGAGCTCGACGCGTCGGGCGCGTTCGTCACCCCCGGCTTCCTCGAGACGCACACCCACCTCGATCCTTCTCTGTTCTGGGACCCGACGTGTGACCCGTTGCCGCAGCACGGCGTCACCACGGTGTTGTTCGGGAACTGCGGCCTGTCGCTCGCGCCGGTTCGCGCGACCGACGTCGACGAGGTCTGCGACGTCTTCGGCTACATCGAGGATCTCCCGGTCGAGCTCCTGGCGAACGAGATCCCCTGGTCGTGGGAGACCTACGGCGAGTACGCGGACACGGTGCGGTCACGAAGCTACGCACTGAACGTCGCGGGCCTCGTCGGGCACTCCGTCCTCCGGATCTACGTGATGGGCGACAACGCGTGGGAGCGTCCCGCCACCGCGGACGAGATCGCGCGAATGGCCGAGGTGCTGGACTCCTGCATGGAGGCGGGCGCGTTCGGGCTGTCGACCTCACTGGGATTCGACACCGACCGCAACAAGCGCCTCGTCCCGAGCCGCAAAGCCGAGGACGACGAACTCCGCGCGCTCTTCGAGGTCCTCGCTCGGCAGCGCCGGGTCCTCCAGTTCATCCCGAGCACCGTCCCGAAGTACCTGACGCGCGACGTCCGTCGGGTCGCCGAGCTGAGCCGCGGCCTCGACCTCACGCAGACATGGATCAACGTGTTCGACGACGACCGTCGCCCCGAGTACGCGCCGTCGTTGATGGATCTCGCATCCGAGCTCCAGGCCGACGGGGTCGCGACGATCCCGCAGGTCTCTCCGCGCCAGCTCGACATCGAGGTCAACTGGGACGGCGGGATGTCGTTCTACTTGATGGAGCACACCTGGCACGCCGTCCTGCAGGCGCCGCCCGACGAGAAACGCCGGTTCCTCGGCGACGCGGCGTGGCGGGCCCGTGCGCGAGACGACTGGGACACCGTGCCGTTCACCATGATCGAGCACCGGAGGCCCGCCAACATCGTGCTCGTCTCCGTGACCGACCGGACGCTCGAGCGTTGGGTGGGCCGCACGTTCGCCGACCTGTGCGAAGCGCGCGGTGGCCATCCGTCCGACGTCCTCGCCGACTGGGTGCTCGAGAACGACCTTCGGCCGGGCGTGGTCGCGACCGGCGTGGCGAACAGCGACCCGGACGGCGTGGCTCGGCTGCTGACGCACCCGGCCGGCGTCGTGTCGAACAGCGATGCCGGCGCGCACGTGCAGATGATGTGCGGCACCGGCGACTCGACGCTCCTGCTGACTCGTCACGTACGCGACCGGGGTGACCTCACGATCGAGGCGGCCGTGCACCAGATCACGGGCCGCGCCGCCGACCTGTTCGGCTTCCGGGACCGTGGAACGGTCACGCCCGGTGGCGCCGGCGACCTCGTCGTGTTCGCGCTCGAGGAGCTCGACTGGGCCGAACCGACGATGATCGACGATCTCCCGGGTGGTGCACGCCGACTCCGGCGCCCCCCGGGTGGCTACCGCGCGACCGTGGTCGGCGGGGTGCCGACCCAGCGCGAGGGCACGCTGACCGGCGCGCGACCGGGCGCCCTGCTCCGGGCCTGATTGCACAGCGCGCGCGGCCGCCGCGCTGGACTCATGACGCGCCCTCGAAGTCGGCGCCGCGGATGAGCCGCACCGGCGTGAACACCATCACCACCTCGCCCCGCTGGTTGTAGACGGTATTGGTGGCGGTGACGACACCGCGGCCCGGTGTGCTCGACGGCCGCGCCTCGGTGACCTCGACCACGACCTCGATGGTGTCACCCACGACCACCGGTCGCCGCGCCTCGAGGTTCATGCCCATGAACGCGAGACCGGTCCCGTAGAGCACGTGACTCTGGATGACCAGTCCCTCGGCGATCGCGTACGTGAGCGCGCCCGGGCAGAGACGACCCTCGTAGCCGCCCTCGGCCGCGTGGGCCGCGTCCCAGAACAACGGCTCGTTGAACCCCGCCAGCGTGATGAAGTTCACGACGTCGGTCTCGGTGATGGTCCGACGGGCGGTGCGGTACCGCGAGCCGACCTCCATCTCCTCCCACGTCTTGCCGACGGTGAACGGCGCGATGTTCTCCGGGCGATCAGTCATGTCCGTGCATCTCCCTCTACCGCAACCTCGTCGAGCAACGCCCGCCGCGCTTCGAGGCACTCGGGGCATTCGATCGCGCTGCGCGATACTGCCGCGGTGGGAGCCCTCGTGGAGCGCGCCGGCCCGGCCGCCGTGGTGGTGCTGGACTGGCCCGACCGGCGCAACGCCCTC
>DASPTH010000133.1:0-2983 GCA_035623515.1 Acidimicrobiia bacterium | reverse complement strand
CACGTAGCCGGCGAGTGGCGAGGCGAGGAACAGGCACACGTCGCCCACGTCGGTGGGGACGGCCATCCGGCCCATCGGGATCGTCGCGCTCACGCGCGCGATCCCTTCCTCGTCGCCGTAGAAGAGGTGCGACTGCTCGGTGCGGATGAGCCCCACGCTCACGCAGTTCACCCGTACCTTGGGCGCCCACTCCATCGCCGCCGTCATCGTGAAGTTCACGAGCCCGGCCTTCGCCGCGCTGTAGACGGCCGACGTGGGTGACGGACGGAGCCCGCTCACGCTGCTGATGTTGATGATCGAACCGCCGTCGCCCTGCTGCATCCAGTAGTTGGCACGCTGCGAGCAGTAGACGGCCGCGAGCAGGTTGAGCGCGAGGACCCGCTCGGAGAAACGTGGCGTGGCCGTCGTGGTGTCGGCCGGTGGCGCGCCCCCGGCGTTGTTCACCAGCACGTCGAGCCGGCCGAAACTCTCCACGACCGAGTCGATCATCGCCCAGGCCGCGTCTCCGTCGCGCACGTCGGCGGTGAGGAACGTCCAGTCGTCGGGCAGATCCTCCACCGGGTTGCGCGCGCACACGACGACGCCGGCTCCCGCGTCGGCGAACCGCTGCGCGATCCCGCGTCCGACCCCACGCGTCCCGCCTGTGACGACGACCACCCGGCCGTGGAAGTCGATCTCGATGCCCATCGTCACCTACCGTACCGAGTGCATGGGTCGAGCACTCGAGGGCAAGGTCGCCGTCGTCACCGGTGCCAGCAAGGGAGGCATCGGCACTGCGATCGCCGAACGGTTCGGCGCGGAGGGCGCCAGGGTCGCGGTGGCGGCGCGGACGCGGTCGGGGTTGGAGGAGGCACTCGCGCTGGTCGAGGCAGCCGGGTCGACCGGAGGTGTCTACGTCGTCGACCTGTCGCGCCCCGACGGCGGCCGCGACACCCTCGTCGCCGAGGTCGAACGCGACCTCGGGCCGGTCGACATCCTCGTGAACAACTCTGCGCTCGGCGGCTACAAGCCGTTCGACGAGTGGACGATGGAACAGCTCCAGAAGGTGCAGGAGGTGAACAACTGGTCGGCGTGGATGCTGGCCCAGCGCGTGCTGCCCGGCATGCGCGAACGCGTCGCCGGCGCGATCCTCAACATCAGCTCGGCGTCGGCCGAGCTCCCGCTCGGGCCGCCCTTCCCGCACACGGCGCCGGCTCGTGCCGGGTCCGCCTACGGGTCCACGAAGGCGATGCTCAACCGCTGGACGGTGAGCCTCGCGGTCGAGACCCACGGCCAGGGCATCCAGGTGAACGCGTTGTCGCCGCAGCGCGCCGCGGCCACCGCGTCACTCGTCGGCAACGCGTGGTTCCCCGACATCTACTTCGAGCCGCTCGACACGATGGCCGAAGCCGCGCTCGCGCTCGTGGCCGGCGACCCCGCCGCCATCACCGGGCGCGTCACCTACAGCCTCGCGTTGCTCGCCGAGCTCGAGCGACCGGTCTACGACCTCCGCGGGGAGCAGCTCGTCGACGGCTGGCAGCCGGCCGACCTCCCGGCGATCGTGGCCGCCCAGGACGCCGAGGCCGCGAGACGCGACGCCGAAGCCGAGGGGACGGCGAAGGCCGGGTAGACGCTCGATGATCACCTGGATCAACGGGCCGTTCGGCGTCGGCAAGTCGACGGTCGCCGACATGCTCGCCGCCGAGTGGCCGGGCGCGATCGTCTTCGATCCCGAGTACCTCGGGTTCGTGCTGCGTGCGTGGTGGCCGCCCGACATCGAGGTCGACGACTACCAGCACCTGTCCGTGTGGCGCCGGTTGGTCCGCGAGGCTGCGGCCGGTCTCCTGCGCGACTTCGGGCGCCCGCTCGTGGTGCCCATGACGTTGCTGAACCCTGCGTACTTCGACGAGATCGTCGGCGGGCTCCGCGCTGACGGCGTCGAGGTGCGCCACTTCTGCCTCACCGCGACCCGGGAGGAGGTTCTCGCCCGGGTCGACGCGCGGGGCGATGCGACCGAGTGGTTCCCCCGCAAGTACGACGAGTACGCGCCACACCTGTTCGACCCTCGCTTCGCGACGCACGTGGCCACGTCGGGCCGTTCACCCGACGCCGTGCTCGCGGAGGTCCTTGGGAGCCTGCCGTCGCCGTTGCCCGGCTCGGCCTACATCTAGTCGGGCGCGCCGAGCTCGCGGTCGAGGAGCGCGGCGAGCTCGGCGAGCGCCGGGCGCGGGTCGTCGCCGACGACGATGCCGTGCATGCCGAGGTTGCGTGCCGCGACCACGTTGCCCTCGTAGTCGTCGAGGAAGACGGCGAGCGACGGATCTGCCACCGCGAGCCGCTCCAGCGCGATGTGGTAGATCGCCGGGTTGGGCTTGCGTACGCCGACGTGAGACGAGTCGACGATCGTGTCGAACAGGTCGTCGGCGGGCAGCTGACCCCGCCACGCGTCGCCGTACTCGCGAACGTTGTTGGTGATGATCGCGGTGCGGAGACCCCGGGCGCGGACATCGCGGACGACGTCGAACACGATGGCCCGGTCGACGCCGTCGCCCCGCATCCTTCCGAACATCTCGGCCAGGTCGAAGCGGTACCCCGCCGACTCGACGGCCGCGCTGATCTCCTGCCATGTCTGCGCCACCGAGATCTCCCCGCGCTCGCACCGGTGCCACGGGTGGTCGCTGTCGGTGTCGTAGGAGCCGAACACGATCTCCCGGAAGAACGCCGGCTCGGCGCCCAGCGCGTGCGCGTACGCGTTGACCGCACCGAACGGCGACGGCGTGAACACGCCGCCGTAGTCGAACAGCACCGCCTCGATCGTCATGGAGAGCAAGACACTACGCTGCCGGGCCGTGGGGATCGGCTCGGAGGTGGACGCACGCGGCATCGCCGAAGTGGTCGTCGACGTACCGCCGGTGAACGCGCTCACCGTCGCCGGGTGGTTCGACCTCGCTCGCACCGTGCGCGACCTCGGCGGCGACGACGCCGTGCGCGTCGTGGTGCTGCG
>DASPTH010000089.1:0-3359 GCA_035623515.1 Acidimicrobiia bacterium | reverse complement strand
ACACCGCGGGCCCGACGACCACAAACAACGATCACGACACCGTGCACCGCGAAACGCCACTCACGACCACTCGATCGGTGAATCCGGGCGAAACTCAGAGATCGTGAAAACGAACTAGAAGAGGTAGGTGAAGCAGCGGTCGTCGATGGTGCCGAGGACGAGGTCGCGGTAGATGCCCTGGATCATGTGCCGGCACCGCTCCGACCAGGCGAACGCGGCGGGCTCGGTGACGCGGCGCATGACCTGGGTGTAGCCCCCCTCGTACACGCGGTACTCCGACCACACGCCGGGGTAGTCCTTGGCGCACGCGACCTCGACACACGGGACGCGGCGCGCCCGTTCGTATCGACGCACGCGGTTCGTGTGCGTGTGGCCGGCGAAGTAGCCCACGATGGACTCGCGTCGCCGGATCGTCTCGAGCAGCTCGATGCTCCCGTCGCGCGCGATCGCGTAGTGCGGGTCGACGGGATGCCCCGTGTCGAGGTTCCACACGGGGTGGTGGCCGAACACGAACACCGGCACGGTCGCCGATGCCGCGAGCGCGTCGAGCCAGTCGACCTGCCCCTGCGGGAGAGCACCGCCCACGTGACCGGGTGCGGTCGTGTCGAGCACCGCGAGCGTCGCGCCCGGCAACTCCACCGAGTACGGCGCGTGCTCGGTGGCCAACTCTGGGTTCCGCATCGCGTCATGATTCCCGCGAATGTGATGGAGTCGGCCGCCGAGGACGCCGTACGTCGCGAGGAACGCCTCGTACTGCTCGGGGCGACCCGTGTCGGTGAGGTCACCCTTCACGACGACGGCGTCGGGGTCGAGTCGTGCGATCTCGGACACCACCGCCTGCCCCATGACCTCCGGGTACGGCGGCTCGCCCGGTGCCGACGAGAGGATCGGCCCGATGGCGTCGGTCGCGAGTTCGCCGGTGAGTCCGGCGTGCGTCTCGCCGAAGTGGACGTCGTTGGCGGTGGCGAGGGTCGCCACGAGCAGGCCGGGCGGCTGCGCGAGCGTGCGAACGGCAGGCGGCAACCACTGATCCGGTTCGGCGCCGTCGACGTGGAGCGGGTACTCGGTGTCCCCTTCGAGGCCGTCGACGCGCGCCGAGTGCAGGGTGCCCGTCGTGACGACGTCGCGGTCGCCGACGCGCGTCCTCACGGACGCGGTGTGCTCGGTGGTGAAGGTGACGACGACCTCGCCCGGACCGACGGACATCAACTCGGCGTTCGCAGGACGCCCGCCGCCTTCCACGACGGTCAGGCTCGGTCGCGGCGACCGACGCGTCCGGAGAGCCGCCACGGCCCGCGTTGCAATCCGGCGCGGCGGGACCGGACGCGCGCCGCCCGTACCCACTCGTGCAATCCGTCGTCGGGCACGGTGACATCGGCACCCGCTCGTGACGCGACGGATGCTGCGAGCGCGGCGACGATCGCCGCGACCTCTTCGGGTGTGGCGTCGGGGTTGATCGAGCGAAGGTGCGTGGCCACGCTCAGAGTGGCACGTTCCCGTGCTTGCGCGAGGGCAGCTGTTCGCGCTTCGTGCGCAGCATGGCGAGCGACCGGGCGAGCACGCGGCGCGTCTCGCGGGGATCGATGACGTCGTCGACGTAGCCGCGCTCAGCCGCGTTGTACGGATTCGCGAACCGTTCGGTGTACTCCTCGATGAGCTGGGCGCGCTTGGCCTCGGGGTCGTCGGCCGTGTCGAGCTCCTTGCGGAAGATGAGGTTCACGGCGCCCGGCGCCCCCATCACCGCGACCTCCGCGGACGGCCACGCGAAGGCGAGGTCGCAACCGATCGACTTCGAGTTCATGACCACGTAGGCGCCGCCATAGGCCTTGCGGGTGATGATCTGCACCCGCGGGACGGTGGCCTCGCAGTACGCATAGAGCAGCTTCGCACCGTGGCGGATGATGCCGCCGTACTCCTGGTCGGTGCCGGGCAGGAAGCCGGGCACGTCGACGAACGTGACGAGCGGGATGTTGAACGCGTCACAGGTGCGTACGAAGCGCGCCGCTTTCTCGGACGCGTCGATATCGAGTGTTCCCGCCAACACCTGCGGCTGGTTCCCGACGATACCGACGACATGGCCGTCGACGCGCGCGAACCCGCACACGATGTTCATCGCCCAGAGCGCGTGCACTTCGAGGAAGTCGCCGTCGTCGACGATCTCCGCGATCACTTTCTTCATGTCGTATGGCTGGTTCGGCGCGTCGGGAATGAGGCCCACGATGTCGTCGCAGCCGCGGTCGGCCGGGTCCTCCGGCTCGAACGCCGGCGGGTCCTCGAGGTTGTTCGCGGGAAGGAACGACAGGAGGTACCGCACCTGAGCCAGCGCGGCGGGTTCGTCGTCGTACATGAACGAGGCCACACCCGACTTCGACGCGTGCGTCATCGCGCCGCCGAGTTGCTCGTGGGTGACGTCCTCGCCGGTGACCGTCTTCACGACGTCGGGACCGGTGATGAACATGTTCGACACGCCCTTCACCATCACCACGAAGTCGGTGAGTGCCGGCGAGTAGACCGCGCCACCGGCACACGGCCCCAGGATGACACTGATCTGCGGGATCACTCCCGACGCCTTGACGTTGCGCGAGAAGATCCCGCCGTACGCGTCGAGCGAGACGACACCTTCCTGGATGCGTGCGCCACCACCGTCGTTGAGCCCGACGATCGGCGCGCCCACCGACTCGGCAAGGTCCATCACCTTGTGGATCTTCTCGGCGTACACCTCGCCGAGCGATCCCCCGAAGAGCGTGAAGTCCTGGCTGAAGACGAAGACCTTGCGGCCGTCGACGGCACCCCACCCGGTGACGACGCCGTCGGTGAGCGGGCGGGTGTTCTCGATACCGAAGCCGTGCGCCCGGTGCCGGGCGAGCATGTCGAGCTCGACGAAGGAGCCGGGGTCGAGGAGCAGGTCGATTCGCTCGCGGGCGGTCAGCTTCCCGCGCTGGTGCTGGCGCTCGACGGCCGCCGCGCTCCCTGCGTGGAGCGCCTGCTCACGGAGTTCGGCGAGCTCCACCAACCGCTCCTCGATCGGGTGCGGAGCGGAGAGCTCGGAGGGCGGCTCGTCACCATGGATGTCTTCCTCTTCCGCGGCCATGTCGCTCCATCCCGTGTGGCGCGTCGACGCCCGGACGACGAGGCTATCGAGCGCGGCCGGTGCGGTGCGCTTCCGCGCGGCTGGGAACGTGTGCGAAGAGGGTCAGGAGACCTTCTCGAGCTCCGACTCCTTCTTCTTCCTCGACGCCGCGAACAGTGCGATGCCGATCACCAGCACCGCGGCCGCGATGCCGACGGTCAACCCCGTGCTCCCGCCAGTGAAGGCGAGTGCACCGCTGGATGTGCTGGTTGCAATGGTTTGCGCGGTC
>DASPTH010000077.1:0-14593 GCA_035623515.1 Acidimicrobiia bacterium | reverse complement strand
GACCGCGCCGGCGACGTGGACGGTGATGGGGTGGCCGGTGATCCGGTTGGTCGAGGTCGTGGTGGTGGGAGGCGTCGCCTCAGCCCGCGTGGTCGGCGTGCTCGGGGAGACACGGCTGCTGGCGGGCGCGGCGACACTCCGCGCCGAGGCGCCGCCGCCGACCCCGATGCGGTACCAGACGACGCCGGCGATCACCGCGACCGCGACGAGGGCAGCGACGCCGAACCGCGTGTCGGATCGCCAGTCGTGGAGCCGGTCGAGTACCCGCTGGAATCGGCTCGGGGGCCGCGCGTGGAACACACCTCGCGGCACGGGCGGCGGCTCGTCGTCGAACTTCCGGTTCCAGAACTCTTCTTCGCTGACGGTCTGGGCGACCGTGTCACCGAAACTCCTGGTCGTGTTGTCGCTCACCTGGCACCTCCGGGGCGCGCGCGGGGACATCGCGGAGGAAGTGCACGAGGAAAGGGGTCGGGCGGCAGGCGCCGACGCGGCGAGGGTACCAGCACGCACCCGCCGGGGGAAGGGGCCGTGGTCAGGCGAGCACGAAGTTGACGAGCCGGTCGCGCACGACGACGATCCTGCGCACCTCACGGCCGTCGAGCAGCGCGGCGATGCGCTCGTCGGCCCGCGCGGCAGCTTCGAGCGCGATGTCATCGGCACCGCGTGCGACGCGCACGTGACCCCGCACCTTGCCGCTCACCTGCACCGGGATCTCGAGCTCCTCGTCGACGAGGAGCGCGGCATCCGGCGTGGGGAACGCCTCGAACGCGAGCGACGACGAGTGCCCGAGCTTCTCCCAGAGCTCCTCGGCGACGTGCGGTGCGAGCGGCGCCAGCATGAGCGCCATCGCGGTGACCACGTCCTCGGGAGCGGTCCCCTGCTTCCCGACGACGTGCGTGAGCCGGTTGTTGAGCTCGAACAGCCGCGCGATCGCGGTGTTGTACTCGAGCGTGCCCATGTCGGAGCGCACGGCGTCGATCGTGCGGTGGAGGAGCCGACGCGTCTCGAGGTCGGCAGGCTCGGGGGAGACGCGGAGCTCACCCGTGTCCTCGTCGACGACGTTGCGCCAGAACCGCTGGAGGAAGCGGTAGACACCTGCGATGTCGGCGGTGCTCCAGGCCCGGTTGGCATCGAGGGGCCCCATGAACATCTCGTAGAGGCGCAGCGTGTCGGCGCCGTAGTCGCGGTAGACCTCGTCGGGCGTCACCATGTTCTTCCGACTCTTGCCCATGCGTCCGGAACGGCGCGTCACCTCCTCGCCCGCGAAGTAGAACCTGCCGTCGGACTCCTCGACGTCAGCCGCTTCGACGTAGACACCGCGGTCGTCCAGGTACTCGAACGCGGTCATCGTGCCCTGGTTGTAGAGGCGGTGGAACGGCTCGGGCGTGGAGACGTACCCGAGGTCGTGGAGGACCTTGTGCCAGAACCTCGCGTAGAGGAGGTGCAGCACCGCGTGCTCCGCCCCGCCCACGTAGAGGTCGACGCCACCGGTCGCGTCACCGGAACCGCCCATCCAGTAGCGCTCGACCTCGGGGTCGACGAGGCGCGTGTCGTTGTCGGGGTCGAGGTAGCGGAGGTAGTACCAGCAGGATCCCGCCCACTGCGGCATCGTGTTGGTCTCGCGCCGATAGGGCTCGAGGCCGTCGCCCAGGTCGAGCCGGACGTGCACCCAGTCGTCGGTGCGCGCGAGCGGCGGCTCCGGCGGTGACGGATCGTCCTCCGCGAGGATCCGCGGCTCGAAGTCGGTCATCTCGGGCAGCTCGACCGGCAACATCGACTCCGGCAGCGCGACGGGTCGGTCGTCCTCGTCGTACACGACCGGGAACGGCTCGCCCCAATAGCGCTGGCGGCTGAAGAGCCAGTCGCGCAGCTTGTAGGTGATCGCCGCCGAACCGGCATCGGTGGCGTCGAGCCATTCGCCGATGCGGTGCTTGGCGTCGGGCGTGGGGAGGCCGTCCAGCGACACGCGGTCGTTGGAGGAGTTCGTGCCGACGCCGTCGCCCTCGTACGCCTCGGGCCACTCGCCGGCGGGCGTGTCGGCGTCGACGCCACGGTCGCGCAACCACCCGTCGGGCGGTCGCACGACACCCTCGATCGGGAGGTCGAACTCGCGGGCGAACTCGAAGTCGCGCTCGTCGTGCGCGGGCACCGCCATGATGGCGCCGGTGCCGTATCCCATCAGCACGTAGTCGGCCACGAAGATCGGGATGTGGCTGCCGTTCGTCGGGTTGATCGCGAACGCGCCCGTGAACACTCCGGTCTTCTCGCGCCCTTCGGCCTGACGCTCGAGCTCGCTCTTCGCCTCCGCGAACTCGCGGTATCTCCGCACCGCTTCGCCCGGCAGCACATCGACGCCGAAGATGCCCTTCCACGCGTCGGGCATGTCGCCGATGTCGGCGGCGAGCGTGGCGTCGGGCCACTCGCTCGCCGTGATCTCGTCGACCAGCGGGTGTTCGGGGGCCAGCACCATGTAGGTCGCGCCGAAGAGCGTGTCGGGACGCGTGGTGAACACCGTGATCACGGCGTCCTCGTGCCCGCTGACCGGGAAGTCGACCTCGGCGCCGACGCTGCGCCCGATCCAGTTCCGTTGCATCGTCTTGATCGACTCGGGCCAGTCGAGCCGGTCGAGGTCGGCGAGCAGCCGGTCGGCGTACGCGGTGATCCGGAGCTTCCACTGTGTGAGCGGGCGCCGGAAGACGGGATGGTTGCCGCGGTCGCTGCGCCCTTCGGAGGTGACCTCCTCGTTCGCCAGCACGGTGCCGAGCGCCGGGCACCAGTTGACGATGGCCTCGTCGAGGTACGCCAGGCGGTAGGAATCGACCACCGCGCGCCGCGTGCCGGCGTCGAGCTCGTCCCACGGGAGGTCGTCGGGGTTCGCGTCACTCTCGGGCAGGCGGGCGCCGGCCTCGAGCTCCGCCACGAGCTCGGTGATCGGTCGCGCCCGCCGCGCATCGTCGTCGAACCAGGCGTTGAAGATCTGCAGGAAGATCCACTGCGTCCAGCGGTAGTACGCAACGTCGGTGGTGGCGACGCTGCGCCGGGGATCGTGCCCCAGACCCAGTGCGCGGAGCTGGCGCCGCATCGTCGCGACGTTGGCGTCCACCGTCGCGCGCGGATGGCGCCCGTGCTCGACGGCGTACTGCTCGGCCGGGAGTCCGAACGCGTCGTACCCCATCGCGTGGAGCACGTTGTGGCCGGTCATGCGCAGGAAGCGAGCGAAGACGTCGGTGCCGATGTAACCGAGCGGGTGGCCGACGTGCAGGCCCTCACCGCTCGGATACGGGAACATGTCGAGGACGTAGAACTTGGGACGGTCCGCCACCGCGTCGAAGCCCTCGCGGAGCGGTCCCGTCGGGTTCGGCGCCCAGAACGTGTGGTCGCGCTCCCACCGGTCCTGCCACTTCGCCTCGATGTCATTCGCGAGACGCGCGTTGTACCGGAACCGCGGCGCATCCGTCGCGCGTGCAGCATCACTCATCGACGGCGAGCGTACCGGGCGGTCGAACGGCGGAACCGCGAGTATGCGCTGGTATCGTGACGTGCTCTGGGGCTGTAGCTCAGTTGGTAGAGCGCCTCCATGGCATGGAGGAAGTCGTCGGTTCGAGTCCGATCAGCTCCACGCCTCCACTTCCACCCTGCACTTCCACCCCTGCACTTCCACCCCTGCACTTCCACCGCCGCACTTCCACCGGTCCACCCCTCACCCCGGCTCGGGCATCGTCACCGCCGCGACCGAACGGCGGCGCAGGGCGAGGAGCAGGCCGCCCGCCATCAGCGCCGCGGCCGCGGTGACGCGACAGACGTCCTCGAGCGCGGCGGTGGTGGGATGCGAACCACTCGACAGCTGTTCGATGGCGGTCGCGGCGAGGACGAGCAGCACGCCGGCGCCGCCGATGACCACGGTGAGGGTGACGCCCGACGCCTCGCCGGCCTCCCGGGTGGGCACCACCGCCTCGGTCCCCACGCTCGCGTACGACCAGCCGAGCCCGAAGCCGAGGCCCATCACGCCGATGCCGAGCACGAACGTGATCCACACCGTCATGTCGATCGACTGGACGAGGAGGCCGGCACCGCCGACGAGTACCGCCAGCGCGCCGATCACCTCCGGCAGGAGTCGCTCGGCGAGACGGCCCGACAGCGGTCCCGCGAACGCGAGCGCCACCGACGGGGCGAGGAACACGACCCCGGCCTCGCCGGGAGAGAGGCCGCGCACCTGCTGGAGGAACACCGTCGCGCTGAAGATGGCAATGATGAAACCGCTGTTGGCCACCCAGCCCGACAGCATGACGACCACGAACGAGCGGTTCCGGAACAGGCCGAGGTCGACGAGTGGCGCGCGGACGCGGGTCTCGGCGAGCACGAACACCCCGAGCAGCGCGATGCCGCCCACGAGCAGCCCGAGGAAGCGGCCGGAGTCCCAGCCCCACGCTCCCGCTCGATCGAAGGCGTACGACACCGCGATCAGGCCGCTCGTCACGAGCACCACGCCGAGGACATCGACCCGCCGCGGCGCGGTGTCGTCACGCGAGTCGGGCACTCCGGAGAGTCCGACCGCGAGCGCACCGAGCGCGATCGGCACGTTGAAGAAGAAGACCCACTCCCAGCCGAACTGCTCGGTGAGGATGCCGCCGATGAACGGACCGGCCGCCGCGCCCACCGCGCCGACGCCGTAGACCAGGCCGATCGCACGCCCGCGGGCGTGCTCGTCCGCGTACGCGCTGGCGACCACCGCGACCGTGAGGGGCATCAGGATGCCGGCGCCGATGCCCTGCACGACGCGCATCGACACGAGGAACTCTGGAGTCGACGAGAGTCCGCAGCCCAGCGAGGCGAGCGCGAACAACCCGGCACCGGCAAGGAACAGCCGGCGGCGCCCGAAGATGTCGCCGATCCGGCCGGACGGGATCAGCACGGCGGCGATCGCGATGAGTTGCGCGCTGATCGCCCACTGGAGGTCGGTCGTCGTCGTCCCGAGATCCCGCGCGATGCTCGGCAGCGCGAGATTGAGCGAGAAGAAGTCGACCTGGATCGCGAGCATCGCGAGGCACGCCGCGACGAGGAGACCCGCGTGGGAGCGAACGGGCGGCTCGGTCACGGCCACGAGCGTGCGTCGCCGCGAATGCGGTGTCAAGGGTCCCGACGGCCGGCCGCGCGAGTCGAGTCGGCCCGTCAGGTCGGCTCGCGCAGCACCACGAAGGCGAGGAACCCCGACAGCACGACGGGGGCGACCCACCACGCCGGGACGCTCGCCGCGACCGCGAGCGCGCTCGCGCCGAGCGCGGCGGCCGCCGCCAGCGCCAGCCGCCAGTCGTCGCCGACGACGAAGTCGTACCAGAACCGGAAGAAGGCGCGGACGTAGCTCATCCCGCCTCCGCCATCGAGATCGCAGCCGCGCCGTGCCGGCGGCGCACGAGCAGCACGAGCACCGAGGCGACGATCGCGTACCACGCGACCAGCACGAGGATCGCGAGATCGCCGCCGGGCCAGCCGACACCGACACTCTCGCCGCCCCAGAACGTGCCGTACGAGATGAGCATCAGCCCCACCGCGAACTTCAACGCGTTCTCGGGAACGCGCGACAGGGGACCGTGCACGACCACACCGAGGACCACGACCGTCACGAGCGCCGCGCCGGCGGCGAGGGCACCCAACGCGAGGTTGTGATGCGTGTCACCGAACGCGATGACGATGAACGCCACTTCCAGACCCTCGAGGAACACGCCCTTGAACGACAGCGTGAACGCGTACCAGTCGAACTCACCGCCCGTCGCCGCGTGCGACCTGGCCACTGCGCGCTCCTCCTCGAAGATGCGGTCCTCGTCGTGCAGCGCGACGGCGCCCCCTGCGCGCAGGACGGCCTTGCGGAGCCACTGGAGGCCGAAGGCGAGCAGCAGGAACCCGATCACGAGACGGAGCGTGTCGAGCGGGATCAACGTGAGCGCCGGCCCGAGCACGGCGACGATGACGGCGAGTGCGGCCAGCGCCGCCGCGATCCCCAGGCGAACCGCATGCCACCCGCGCGTGATGCCGACCGCGAGCACGATGGTGAGTGCCTCGACCATCTCCACCGCGCACGCCGCGAACGTCGTCGCGACCAAGATCGCGGTTTTCACAGTGCGCGAGCCTACCGATGGGCCGGGAGCCGGTCGCGCCGGTGCCACGGCCGGGCGTATCCTCGCCATCACCTGGAGGTCCGAGTGGTCACGAGTGACGCGGAGAGCGTGGACGAGTACCTGGCCGAGCTGGCCGCCGATCGTCGCGCCACGGTCGCGGCGGTGCGCGACGTCATTCTCGAGCACCTCCCCGACGGGTTCGCCGAGGGGATGCAGTACGGGATGATCGGCTACTACATCCCCCTCGAGCGCTACCCGGACACCTACAACGGCCAGCCGCTCGCCATCGCGGCCCTCGCGAACCAGAAGCGCTACGTCTCCCTCTACCTCATGGGCATCTACGCCAACGAGGACGACGCGTGGTGGTTCCGTGAGCAGTGGAACCTCACCGGCAAGCGCCTCGACATGGGGAAGAGCTGCGTGCGCTTCCGCAAGCTCGACGACGTGCCGCTCGACGTCGTCGGCGCGGCGATCGCACGCGTCTCGGCCGCCGACTTCATCGCCGACTACGAGCGCGCCCGCGGCGCGCACTGAGCGGTCCCGGGACCGGCCTCGCCGCCCGAGCTCACTCGCCCGCCGCGCCGGCGACCCGCGCCGCCTCCTGCGCCATCACCTCGCGCATCCGGGAGCTGATCCCGCCGTCGACGACGACGTCACATCCGGTCATGTAGGAGGCTTCGCCGGAGAGGAGGAACGCCACCACGTTGCACACCTCTTCGGGCTGGCCCCACCGCTTGATCGGGGTCATCTCGATCATCGTCGCCATCGCCGGCTGCTCGTCGAACTCCTGGCGCCCCTGCGGGGTGTCGATGATCCCCGGGGAGATCGAGCAGATCCGGGCACCGCGGAGGCCCCATGCCGGCGCCTCCCGTGCAACGAGGCGCATCACACCGCGCTTGGCGTAGCCGTAGCCCTGGCCCGCGGTGTCGAGGCGCTCGCCCGAGAGCCCGGCGATCCGGTCGAGGATGTCGGGAGCGAGAGGATCGTCGAGCGCCGCGTCGAGCTCGGGATCGGGAGCGACCCCGTGGCCGGCGATCGACGCCCAACACACTGCAGCGCTCCCCGGCGACGTGTGCGGCTCGAGGGCGCGCACGAGGAGCGCCGTGCCGACGAGGTCGACCTCGATGATGCGGCGCCAGTCGGCCATGGTGGGCGAGATGCCCGCCGCGTGCGCGAGCGACCGCAACCCGCCGAGCTCGCCGACCCGATCGGCGAGCTGCGCGACCGCGTCGGGATCGCTCACGTCGCACACGACCGCCTGGACGTTGTCACTGAACTCGCGCGCCACGGCCTGGAGACCCTCGGCGTTGAGATCGACGAGAACGACCGGGGCGTCGAGCGTGTACAGACGGCGGGCGGCCGCATACCCCATGCCGCGCGCCGCGCCCGTGACCACGATGGCTCCGTTGCTCGACATGCTGTGCTCCTCGGTCAGGAAGCAGGCGCGTACTGGACGATGTCGCCGGTTGCGAGCTTGCGGTCGGCGATGCCGGCGAAGCCGTCACCGCCGGTGTAGGTGTCCTCGCCGGTGGCCTTGCCGCTCTCGTCGAACGGCCAGAGCGTGGCCATCCGCGCCTCGTACAGGTAGTAGGCGTCCGCGTCGTCGACCTCGATGCCCATCGCCTGCAGCGTGCGGCCCGGGTACGCGATCCGCATCAGGCCTTCGGTGAGGATGCAGTCCTTGTCGACGACGAGACGGTCGACGTCGAGCTGCAGCTGCCCGGCGCCCGACGCGATGAACCGCTCGTAGAACGCGCGAACGCCGTCGCGGCCGACCGGGTTCGTCGCCGGGTCGTCGCTCCCGTATGCGTGGTACACGGGATGGTCGCTCAGCGTGGCCAGCAGTCCGTCGACGTCGCCCGCCATCTCCGCCTTCATGTGCGCGAGCACGGTCTCGAGGTTGTGCCGCAACACGGGGTCGGTCTCCGTCGCGAGCCGCTCCTCGACCTTGCGGTACGTCACTCTCGGATCGATGACCGCCATCTCCACCTCCTGGGTCACGAGTGGCTCGAACGAATGGCTGCACGGTTCGTGGGCGCGGACTCGCATGGAAGGCCGCGCCTGCGGCGCACCATACTGCTCGCCGCGCGACCCGTTCGGGGCCGCCGATCGCGGAGGAGCAGCGCATGGCGCAGATCGAGGTCGAGCGCGACGGCCACGTGATGATCGTCACGATGAACCGCCCGAAGCGGAAGAACGCGATGACCCTCACGATGTTCGCGCTCATGGCCGACGCCTGGCGGGAGCTGAGCGAGGACGACGGCCTGCGATGCGCCATCCTCACCGGCGCGGAGGCCAACTTCTCCTCGGGTATGGACCTGCGGGCGATGGCGGGTGACGTCGACCCCGACGGCGCCATCGACGAGCAGGCGCGCCTGAAGGAGGACCCGGGCTTCGTGTACCGCGGTCTGCTGAAGACGTACCGCCCCACCAAACCCGTGATCGCGGCGGTGGAAGGCGTCGCCATCGCGGGCGGCACCGAGATCCTGCAGGGCACCGACATCCGGATCGCCGGCGAGAGCGCGCGCTTCGGTGTGTCGGAAGCGCGGTGGTCGCTCTACCCGATGGGAGGTTCGGCCGTACGGCTCCAGCGCCAGATCCCGTACACGGTGGCGGCCGACATCCTCTTGACGGGCAAGCACATCCTGGCGCCCGAGGCGAAGGAGATCGGACTGGTCGGCCACGTGGTGCCCGACGGCGAGGCGCTCGCCAAGGCCCGGGAGATCGCCGGCACCATCGCCGCGAACGGTCCACTCGCAGTCGAGGCGATCCTGAAGACGCTCCACGACACGCAGCACATGAGCGAGGAAGAGGCGTTCGCGTACGAGTCGGGCTACACGGGCACCGTCATGGGCTCCGAGGACTCGAAAGAGGGCCCGCGCGCGTTCGCGGAGAAGCGCGCGCCGAACTTCCAGCGCAAGTAGCTCGTGGATCCGCGCACTCCGGTCCTCGCCGGCGTCGGGGTCGCGCAGCAGCGCGTCGACGATCCTGACGTCGCGGTCGAGGCGATCGAGCTGATGGCGTCCGCGTGCGAGCGCGCCGCGCCCGCGTCGCTGCTCGCCGCGGCGCAGAGCATCGCGGTACCGCGCGGCACGTGGCGCTACCACGACCCAGGGCGACTGCTGGCCGACCGGTTCGGCGCGGATGCACACACCGTCGTCGGCGAGATCGGCGTGCTGCAACAGACGCTCGTCACGCGTGCCTGCGCCACCATCGCCGCCGGCGACCTCGACGTGGCGCTGGTGGTGGGAGGCGAGGCCAAGTACCGCGACCTGCGCGCACGGATCGCCGGCACACGAGCGCGCGAGACCGAACCGACGACAGCCGCTCCCGACGAGCGGCTCGCCCCGGAGGCGGAGATCGTCCCGCGCATCGAGATCGCGGCGGGGCTCACGATTCCCGCCGCTCAGTACGCGGTGGTCGAAACGGCGTGGCGCGCCTCGCGCGGGCTCGGCGTCGAGGAGCACCGGCAAGAGCTCGCACGGTGGTGGGCGGGGTGGAGCGAGATCGCGGCGGCCAACCCCGACGCGTGGCGCCGCGATCCGGTCACCCCCGACTTTCTCGCGCGGCCCTCTGCGGAGAACCCGATGTACTGCTCGCCCTACACGCGCTGGCACTGCTCGCAGTGGAACGTCGACCAAGCGGCGGCGTTGCTCGTGTGCTCGTGGGAAGCGGCGAGGCGTCATCGCGTCGACCCGGACGCGCTCCTCTTCCCCGTGGCGGCGGTGGAGTCGAACTCCACGGTGCCGCTGTCGCGACGGGCGGCGTTGCACCGAGCGCCCGCGGTCGCGGCGGGCGCCGAGCGGCTGGCGGAGCTCGCGGGCGTCCATCCGCGCGACGCCGACGCCCTCGACCTCTACAGCTGCTTCCCGTCGGCCGTGCAGGTGCAGGCGGCCGAGCTCGGCCTCGGGCCGGACCGGGTGGGCACCGTGACCGGGGGCATGGCGTTCGCCGGTGGTCCGCTCGACAACTACACGTTCCAATCGCTCGCGAAGATGGCCGAGGTGCTCCGGTCGGCGCCCGGCACCATCGGGCTGGTCACGTGCATCAGCGGGATGATCACGAAGCACGGCATGGCGCTCTGGTCGGCACGGCCGGCCGCGGCCGGCTTCCGCGTCGCCGACGTGTCGGATGCCGCGAGTCGGCGTACCACCGTCCTCGACCTCGCGCCCGACCACGACGGGGCCGCGCGTATCGACGGCTGCTCGGTCGTCCACGCGCGCGACGGCACCCCCGAGCGGGCGCTGGTGGTGGCGACGACCGACGAGGGTCGCCGGTGCGTGGCCGCGTCGGTCGATCCGTCGATCGCGCGAGACATGGTCGACGAGGAGTGGGTCGGTCGCCGCGTGCGCGTGGAGGGCACGGCGTTCCGGTGAGCGCGCCGGCTACTTCAACACGTTGACGGCCCGCGCGATCACAAGGATGGCGAGCAGCAGCGCCACCGCCGACTGGAGCATCATGGCGAGCTTCGCCCAACGTGACATCGGCATCACGTCGGTGGGGCTGAACGCGGTCGCGTTCGTGAACGACAGGTACAGGTAGTCGACGAACTCGGGTTTCCACTCCGGGCGGACCAGCCGCTTCTCGTCGTCACCGAGCGTCATCTGCGGGAAGAGGAAGTCGGGATAGGTCTCGGGCATGAGCAGCCGCGCCACGGGGCCGCCGCGGTCGAACATCCAGTACCACAGCCCGAACACGATGACGTTGGTCGCCCAGATGGCGCCACCGGCCAGGAGCAACTCACCCGCGTCGTGGATGCCCTGACCGCGGATCAAGTCGATGATGAGTCGCGCGCCGGACGCGATGTTGGCGGCGCTCATCACCGCGATCAACAGCAGCGTGGCCGCGCGGATCGCCCGTGACTGGTGGTCGATGCGCCCTGGGTTGGCCGCGACGATGCCGATGAGGAGCAGCAGCGCGAGCGCGGGCAGGATCCACCGTGGCTGGTTGGCGACCCGGTGGTGCAGGAAGAACTGCAGGGCGATCGCGACGGTGATGGCGATCGTGACGGGGATCCTCGACTCCCCCTCCCGGAACCGGCGCAACACCGGCCGCACGTCGTCGCCCATCCGCTGCGCGAAGCGGACCGGATCGAGGAGGCGTTCCCAGAACCAGATCCCACTGCGACCCGGCGGTTTCGTCACGCGCGCGAGTCTGGCCCCTGAGCTGGGCCGGTGGGTGCACCCCCGTCGCGCGCGACCACTGTTCACCGGATCGACGCGACGAGTCCCGCGCCTCACGCGGCAGGCGGTCGGAGCACCCGCTGGACGAAGTCGACCGCGTCGTCCCACGAGCGCTCGTCGGCCTCGCGGTGGTACAGCGCGGAGCCGTGCGCGTTGAAGGCGTGGTTCGCGCCCGGGTAGACGCTGATGGTCGCGTCGACCCCCCACACCCCGAACCGGCGTCGCACCTCGGCCAGCCGGTCGGCCGGCAGCACCATGTCCTGCTCGCCGATCAGGAAGAGCAGCGGACAGGCGATGTTCCACAGGAGGTCGACCACGTCGACCGGCCGCTTGTCGTCGTGCTCGGCGAACGTCGGCTGGCTCGGGAAGAACACGATCGCCGCGGCGAGATCCTGGCGGAGGCACGCGGCGAAGAGCGCGATTGTTCCTCCCGTGCAGTAGCCCCAACTCGCGACCCGGGTCGCGTCGACGAAGGGCAGCGCCTGCACGTAGTCGATCCCGTCGAGCAGATCGTGCACCGCACGGCGGAAGTCGAGCGCGTCGATGTAGGACATCAACGTGTCGACGTCGTCGTAGTCGTCGGGCGTGGGCGGCCCGTCACCGCGGTAGTAGTCGGGCACGATGGCGACGAAGCCCAAGTGCGCGAGGGTCGCGACGAGGTTGCGGCTGAACGTGTTCAACCCCGTGCCCTCGGCGCCCACCGCGATGGCCGGGTACACGCCGTCGGCCGTCGGCCGCGCGAGCGTGGCTCGAGTGCCGGCACCGTCGCGCGTCGGCAGCTCGATCGTGTCGACGACGATGTCGTCGTAGTCGTCCGTCTCCGGTCGCACGGTCATGGCCGGGGATGGTAGACCCCGTCACATGTCGGCACCGACGGCTGCGCAGCGTCGGCAACTCGACGAGCACGCGGCTGCCGAGCTCACCTTCGACGTCGACGCGACGATGCGCACGGTCGACGACGACCCCGAGTACGAGTGGCAGCCGGGAAACCTCGCGATCCGCGGCCGCGCCGAGACCGCCCGCATGTACGCCGCGTTCCTTCCGCGCTGGCGCGAGCTGACCGAGACCGCCGACCTGCGCTTCGAGGTGCGCAGCGAGTTCTGGAGCGACATCGGCCGCATGCGCGAGCAGGTCGCGTTCGTGCGCCACCACGACGGCACCCTCGTGCGTCACGACTTCGTCGTCGTCGTCCTGTTCGGCGCGCGTGGTGTGAAGGGCGAGCGCACGTACTGCTCGCGCGACTTCGCCCGCCTGACGCTCGGCGCGTACTACGAACAGATCGGCAGCACCCCGAGGTAGCGCGCGAGGTCGCGGGTGCCAGACTGCGGCGATGCCCGCGCTCCTCGCGGCCGCGATCGTCTTCGTGTGCTCTGCGGCCGTCCTGATGCTCGAGATCCTCGCGGGACGGCTGTTGGCCCCGTATGTCGGGATCAGCCTCCAGACGTACACGTCGATCATTGGCACCGTCCTCGCGGGGATCGCGGTGGGCGCGTGGGGCGGCGGCAAGCTCGCCGACCGCATCGACCCTCGCCGGCTCCTGGGGCCCACGATCGCGCTCGGCGGCGTGTTCTCCCTGCTGACCGTGCCCGTGATCCGGTCACTCGGGAGCCAGGCGACCGCGGCCAGCCGCAGCACGACGATCTTCCTCGCGTTCACCGGCTTCTTCCTGCCCGCGGTCGTGTTGAGCGCGGTGACGCCGATGGTCGTGAAGCTGCAACTGAAGGACCTCCACCACACCGGAGGTGTGGTGGGTCGGTTGAGTGGCATCTCCACGTTGGGCGCGCTGGTCGGCACGTTCGTGACCGGGTTCGTCCTCGTCGCCACCGTCCCGACGCGCACACTCATCGGCGCGATCGGCGGGACGCTCGTCGTGGCCGGCGTCGGGCTCGGCCTGTGGCTCGCACGGCGCGACAGCACGATGCTGATCGTCCTGGCGGTGCTCGCGGGAGCCGTCGTCACCGTCGGCGCGACCACCGACTCGCCGTGCCAGGTCGAGAGCGCGTACTACTGCATCCGCGTCGAGCACGACGTCCTCCGGCCGAGTGGTCGCATCCTGTGGCTCGACGACCTGATGCACAGCTACGTCGACCTGAAGGACCCGACGTTCCTCGGGTTCGACTACACGAAGTCGTTCAGTGACGCGATCGCGGTCGCGTGGCCCGATCATCGGGCCCTCGACGCGCTGCACATCGGAGGTGGCGGCTTCACGATGCCGCGCTATCTCGCGGCCGAGTACCCCGGCACGCGGAGCACGGTGCTCGAGATCGACCCGTCGATCCTGAAGGTCGGGCGCGAAGAGCTCGGACTGCACACCTCCGACGCGTTGCAGGTCCGGATCGGCGACGCGCGGCTCGGCATCCGCACGCGCCCGACCGCGTCCGCCGATCTGGTCGTCGGCGACGCGTTCGCGAGCCTCTCGGTGCCATGGCACCTCGCCACGCGCGAGTTCGTGGGTGACGTCCATCGCGTGTTGCGGCCCGGCGGCCTCTACGTCGCCAACGTGATCGACTACCCGCCGTTCCGGTTCGCACGAGCGGAGCTGGCCACCTTCCGCGAGCAGTTCGAGTGGGTCGCCGTCATCGCGCCGCCGACGACCCTCGACGGGCAGTTCGGCGGCAACATCGTGCTGGTGGCATCCGACCGGCCGCTCGACACCGGCGCGCTCGGCCAGCGCGCGCGTGCGCACGGCGACGTCGTCCGCGATGGGACCGCGCTCGATCGCTTCGTCGGCAACGCGCCGGTGATCCGCGACGACTTCGCCCCCGTCGACCAGTGGCTCGACGCCGACAAGAACTGATCCCGAGCGAGCAACGCGGCACCAGCCGCTGATGCGGTGACGAGGCGAGCGGGAGCGAGCCGAGGAACTCGCCGGGAGCGAGCGTCAGCGAGCCCGGGTACCCCGGGCTCGCAGCGAGCGACCAAGGAGTAGAGGCCTGCGCCCCTCGTCACTCGGCGAGGACAGCCACGGTGTCGGCGCCGAGCGCCGGCGCGGGGCGCCCCAGCGGGGGGCGCTCGCCGTCGAAGCGGATCGGGGTGGCGTACTGCCGCAGCGTGCCCTCGGTGGGGTGCTCCATCCGCTCCCAGAACCCGACGGCCTCGAGGTGCGGGTCGTCGAACAGGTCGTCGACCCGGTTGTACGGGACGGCCGGGATGCCGGCGGCGGTGAGGCGGGCGAACCAACTGGCCGTCGTGTCGCGGCGGAGGTGGTCGCCGACGAGCGTGTAGAGCTCCTCGAGGTTCTCGGTGCGGCGCGCCAGTGACTCGAAGCGCGGCTCCTCGGTGAGGTGGGGCATGCCG
>DASPTH010000061.1:0-4296 GCA_035623515.1 Acidimicrobiia bacterium | reverse complement strand
GGTCTACAAGATGCTCGAGCCTGGGAAGAGGAGCACCACCCGCGGCTACGAGGGTCGCGATGCCGCCCTCGAAGAGATCGCCGCCGCTCGAGTGCGGGCGGACGCTGCCTCGACCTGACCGCCGCGGTCGGTACGCTGCCGCCCAGTGGGTGCGGGGGTGGTGCTGGTGGGGCTCGACGGTGCCGACGGCGAGCTCGTGTCCGCGATGGCCGACGACGGTCGGCTCCCAGTGCTCGCGGGCCTGCGCGCACGCGGCGCGTGGGGTCGCCTCGACTCGATCGTGGCGCTCGGCGACGACGCCGCCTGGTGCTCGCTCGCGACCGGCGTCGGTCCCGGAGTCCACGGGCGGCGTTACTACCGGCACTACCCGCGTGGCTCGTACGCGATGAAGGCGGTGGCCCGCTCCGACATCCTGGCCCCGCCGTTCTGGGATGCCCTCGCCGCGCACGGTCGCCGCGTCGCCGTGCTCGACGTGCCGAAGGCACCGGTCGGCACCGACGCGCGGACGCTCGTCGTGACCGACTGGATGGCCCACGGCGGGCACCTCGAGCGCGTCGAGGTGCAACCCGCCGAACGCCACGCCGAGCTGTCCGGGTACCTCGACACCGACGACGACCTGTGGGACTGCCACGACGGGGGCACGCCGGAGGCGTTCCGCACGCGGTTGTGCGCGCGGGCCGAGGTGCGCGCCGACCTCGCGGTCGCCTTGCTCGAACGGGAGCACTGGGACGCCGTGATCGTGGTGTTCGGCGAGACCCACTGCGGCGGCCACTTCCTCTGGGATCAAGAGGGTGCGGTGGAACACATCTACGGCGCCGTCGACGCGCAGCTCGGGCGCATCGTGGCCGCCGCCGGGCGCGACGCCACCGTGCTGGTCTTCTCGCCGCTCGGGATGGCACCGAACCACTCTGCCGTGGAGCTGGCGGACGCCGTCCTCGCTCGCCTCGACGAAGGATTCACCGTGCACTCGTCGCGTCCGTGGCGCGCCCGCGTCCTCGACGCGGCGCGCGAGCAGCTACCGCAGGCCTTGCGTCGCCGGATCCCGGAGGCCGTGCATCGGGTCGCTGCCCACAGTCGCGACCGGGAGTTCGGCACCCGCCGGTTCTGGCGGGTACCGACCGATCTCCCGGCGACTCCGGTGCGTCTGAACGTGGTCGGTCGCGAGCCCCACGGAAAGGTCGCGCCCACCGACGTCGACGCCGTCTGCGAGGAGTTGCGGCGCGAGTTCCTCGCGCTCACGGACCCCGCCACCGGACGCCGACTCGTGTCCGACGTGCTCATCGCGCGCGACGCCTTCCCGGGCGACGCGCCCGACGACTTCGCCGATGTGCACGTGCTCTGGGACCGTCGCCGGCCGCTCGATGCGGCATCGTCACCGCGCGTCGGCGAGGTCCGGGTGCGGCCGGATCCGTGGCGCCCGGGCGAACACCGTGATCCCGGGTGGCTCGTCGCGGTCGGCCCCGGATTCGCGCCCGGGTCGCTCGCCGTGCCCGCGTCGGTGCTCGACCTCGCGCCGACCGTGGCGCGGCTCCTCGGCGTGCCCTTCCAGGGTGAAGGTCGGGTGCTACCTGAGGCCGCGCGCGCAGCCCGCGGTCAGGCCGCGGTCGGCTCGACCGCGAACGCCGCCCAGAGCTCCGAATAGCGACCCCCCAGCTCGAGCAGCTCGTCGTGGCTGCCCTGCTCGATGATCTGGCCGTCGTCGACGACGATGATGCGGTCGGCGGCGCGCGCGGTGGGGAGGCGGTGCGCGATGAGCAGCGTGGTGCGCCCGCTGGCGACGAGGCCCATCGCGCGTTGTACCCGCGCCTCGGTGCTGAGGTCCAAGTTCGCGGTGGCCTCGTCGAGCAGCAGGATCGACGGGTCGACGAGCAGGGCTCGCGCGAGGCAGATGAGCTGGCGTTGACCCGCCGACAGGGACCGCCCGCGCTCGGAGACCGGGTGCAGGTAGCCACCCGGCAGCTCGGCGACGAACTCGTGAGCACCCACCGCGCGCGCCGCCTGCTCGACCTCGACGTCGGACGCGTCCGGGCGACCGTACGCGATGTTGTCGCGGATCGTGCCCGAGAAGAGGAACGGCTCCTGGGGTACGTAGCCGAGGCGGCGGCGATAGGCGCGGAGATCGAGATCCGTGATCGGGGTGCCGTCGATGAGCACCTGACCCGACGTGACGTCGTAGAAGCGGGCGACGAGCTTCACGATCGTGGACTTCCCCGCCCCCGTCTCACCGACGAGCGCAACCGTCTCGCCGGGCTGCACCGTGAGGTCGACGCCGTGCATGATCTCGACGCCGGTGTTCGGGTAGCCGAAGAACACGTGGTCGAGCTCGATCTCGCCCCTCACGCGTCCCGGGTCGACCGGCACTTCGGGGTCGGGCGTGCTCACCTCGGTGTGCATCAGCTCGTTGATCCGGTCCATCGATGCGAGGGCCGACTGCCACTGGTCGAAGACCTGCGACAGCTGCTGGATCGGTGCGAAGAACTGGTCGAGGAAGAGGATGAAGGTGATGACGGTCGCCGAGGCGATGACACCGCTGTGCACGAGCGATCCGCCGTATCCGAAGACGATCGCGTCCGCGCACACCGACAGGAACTGGATGAGCGGGAAGTAGAAGGCCTGGAGGCGCTGGGTGGTGAGTCGCTTCTCCTTGTACTCCCCGGTGGTCGAGCGGAACGAGTCGATGTTCCGGTCCTCGCGCACGTACGCCTGCGCCACGCGCACGCCCGAGATGTTCTCCTGGAACTCGGCGTTCACGTTGGAGATTGCCTCGCGGGCCTCGGTATAGGCCTTCGCCGACCGACGGCGGAACCACAGTGTGGCCCACACCAATGCCGGCAGGACGCCGATGACGATCGCGAGCGTGAGCTCCCACGACAGGAACGCGAGCACGACGAGCACGCCGACGAAGCTCAGGAGGCTGACGATCGCCTGGATCAGGCCGGTCTGGAGCAGGTTGGAGAACGCGTCGACGTCGGTGGTCATGCGCGTCATGATCCGGCCCGCCATCTCGCGGTCGTAGTAGTCGAGCGCGAGCCGCTGGAGGTGGGAGAAGATCCGGATCCGGAGCGCGAACAGGAGTCGCTCGGCGGTCCGGCCCGTGTAGCGCGTGTAGATCCACGTGAGGATGAAGTCGGCGGTGGTCGTGAGGAAGAACAGCGCCGACATCGTGAAGAGCACCTGCTGCGACCCCTGCTCGACCCCGCGGTTCAGGCCGCTCTGCACGAGCAGGGGACCGGCGAGCGTCACGAGCGTGTCGAGCACGATGAGCCCGAACCCGATGAGGAGCGGCTTGCGGTAGGGCCGCACGAAGCGCCGCAGCCGGAACGTCTCGTGGGCCTGTGCCTCGGCCACCACGTCGACGTCCGGCTCGTCGTCGGCCACGGGCAACGCCTCGACGGCCGCGATCAGCTCGGGCGTGACCTGCAGCGCGCCGGCTCGGGCCGCCCCCCAACCGCCGCCGCCGCCTCCGCCGCGGCCGGCGCCCATCCCGACCCCGAGCGGCGGCGCCACGCTCACGAACGCTCGACCGCGATGGCCGTTGCCGTTCGTGGACCCGTCGCGCCGCCAGAGCTCGGACGTCACCCCGACCGCGGCGAGTTCCTCGACCGCGTCGGCCTCGGCGTCCTCTCCGGGACCGGAGAGCAGCGTTCGGTACCGCTTCGACGTGGCCATCAGCTCGTCGTGGGTGCCGTCCTCGACGGCGCGGCCCTTCTCCATCACGACGATGCGGTCGGCGAGACGGAGCGTGGACCGCCGGTGCGCGATCAGGATCGTGGTGCGGTGCTCCATGATGTCGCGCAGCGTGGCGTGGATCTGCTCCTCGGTCCTCGCGTCGATCGAAGACGTCGCGTCGTCGAGGATCAGCACCCGCGGGTCGGTGAGCACCGCGCGCGCGATCGCGATGCGTTGGCGCTGTCCGCCCGACAAGGTGAGCCCGCGCTCGCCGACCATCGTGTCGTAGCCATCCGGCAGTGCCTCGATGAAGCCGGTGGCGCCCGCCACGTGCGCGGCGCGGCGTACGTCGTCGTCGGTGGCGTCCGGCCGGCCGTATGCGATGTTGTTGCGGACGCTGTCGGAGAAGAGGAACGCGTCCTCGAAGACGATGCCGACCTCGCGACGGAGCGAGTCGAGGGTCGCGTCGCGCACGTCGACGCCATCGATGCGGATGCTGCCCTCCTGCACGTCGTAGAAGCGCGGGAGCAGGAGACTCACCGTCGACTTGCCAGAACCCGACGTGCCGACCAGCGCAACCGTCTCTCCCGGCGCGACGCGCAACGAGAAGTCGTCGAGGACGGGCTC
>DASPTH010000024.1:0-14981 GCA_035623515.1 Acidimicrobiia bacterium | reverse complement strand
GAACCCGAGGAGATCTTCGCGTGGTGCGGGGGCGCGGTCGTGCTGTCGGCGCGGTACCTCCGCGAGGTCGGTATCTTCGACGACCGCTACTTCATGTACTACGAGGACACCGACCTCTCGTGGCGCGGGCGTCTCGCCGGGTGGCGCTACCTCTACGTGCCGTCGTCGGTCGTGCGCCACGAACACGCCGCGAGCAGCAAGGAGGGTTCGGCGCTCTTCATCCACTTCGTCGAGCGCAACCGGTTCACGACGCTGGCCCGCAATGCTCCGTGGCCGATGCTGCTCGATGCGGTGTGGGTTTTCCTCCGCGACACGTTGGTGATGTTCCGCAACGACGTCGTGTTGCGGGTGCTCCGGCGTGGGCATCCCTTGCCCCGCCTCGTGATCCGACGCCTCCGCGCCTTCGCGGCCTTCCTCGAGATGCTCCCGCCGACGCTCGCGGCACGATTTCGCCAGCACGCGCCGGCGGACCTCCGGCGCGAGCTGGTGCGGCGGTGGGCGGTGCGGCGGTGAGGACGGCCGTCTACAACGCTCACTGGCCCACGCTCGGAGGCGGCGAGCTCCAGGCGGCGGGCGTGGCGATCGCGCTCGCGCGGGACCACGACGTCGAGCTCCTCGTGGAGGAGGAGTTCGACGCGGCGTTCGCGTCCGACCGCCTGGGTGTGGATCTCACCCCGTTTCCCCAACGCGAGGTGCCGATCGGCACGCGCGGCTTCCTCGACGTCAGCGCCGACTACGACCTGCTCGTGAACTCGTCGTTCACCAGCGTCTACCCGAGCCGCGCGGCCCGGAGCGCCTACTACGTGCAGTTCCCCCGTCCGTATCCCAACCGCTCGCCGCTGGTGCGAGCGTTCGACGTGGCCACCGACGTCGATGCCTTCGCCAGCCGCATCGAGTGGCAGCACGGCTTCTGGATGCAAGAGTTCCCCGGCAAGGGCACCTGGACGAAGCATGACGCGCGTCTCGACCTCGTCATCCCGCGAGGCGAGAAGCTCCCGTTCTCGTTCCGCATCGACGCACGGTCGCGGCCGTTCGACTCCGTACCCCACGTGATCGTCTACGTGGGCGAGACGAGCGTGTTCTCGAGCCTGGTCGACACTCGACGGCCGGTACACGTGCGCACCACCGTGACCGGCCGCGGCGTCGCCGACCCTGTGCCCGTGCTCATCACGAGTGACACCTTCGTCCCTCGGCTCGAGCTCGGGACCGACGACGACCGTGAGCTCGGGGTTGTCATCTCGCACGCGCGTCTCGGCCGCCCGTTCGGCCGCCTGCGAGCGCGGAACATCCTCGGCGACGCCCCGATCGATCGCTACATGGAGGAGTTCCTCGCGACCTACGACCTCGTCGCGGCGAACTCGGAGTACACCGCCGGCTGGGTGGAACGCTTGTGGGGTCGCTCCGCCACGGTGCTGCACCCGCCGGTACTGATGCGCGAGCCGGCGGCGAAGCAGCCGATCATCCTGGCTGTCGGCCGCTTCTTCCCGACCGTGTCGGGGCACTCGAAGAAGCAGCTGGAGCTCGTGCACGCCTTCCGCATCGCGTGCGAGCGCGGTCTGCGTGGATGGGAGCTCCACCTCGTCGGCGGGTGCAAGCCGGAGGAGCGCCGCTACGTGGAGGACGTGCGGCGCGCCGCCGTCGGGCTCCCGGTGGAGTTCCACCTCAACGCGCCGGGCGACGACGTCGCCGAGCTGTTCGGCGCCGCACGGGTCTTCTGGCACGCGGCCGGCCTCGGCGAAGACCTGGAGCGCTACCCCGACCGCGCCGAGCACTTCGGGATCACCGTGGTCGAGGCGATGTCGGCCGGTGCCGTCCCCCTCGTCTACGCGGAAGGCGGCCCGGCCACGATCGTCCGGCAGCACGGCTGCGGCCGGGTGTACTCGACGGTCGACGAGCTCGCGGCGAGCACGCTCGCGCTCGTGGACGCACCGAACGAGCTCGACCGGGTGGCGGCGCGCGCGGCGAGCGCCGCGCGCGAGTTCGCGTTCGACCGGTTCGTCGACCGGGCGCGGGCACTGTTCTCGTCGACGGTCGAGGTCGAGCGGGGCGCGGTGAACCGGCGGTGACGCGGGCGGGGCTCCGGTACCCGATCGTCACCGAACCGGGGTACGGCGATCGCGTGGTGCGCCGGGTCGGCATGTTGGCGCCGATCTTCTGCCCCGTGTGCGGTCGCGTCAGCGCCGCGTTCGGGTTCTCCGACAACCTGCGGGAGACGGGCGTGTGCCGGCGGTGCGGTGCCCAGAACCGCAACCGCCAGATGGCGCTCGTCGCGTGCCGGGCGGTCACCGAGCTCACGGGGCGACGCGTCCGCAGCCTGTCCGCGCTCCGGAGCGCCGACGTGCGCGTCTACAACACCGAGGCCCAGGGCCCCCTGCACGAGGCGCTCCGCGCCATGCCCGGGTACCGGTGCAGCGAGTACCTCGGGCCGCGGTACGCGCCCGGTGAGCAGGTGGGCGGTGTCGCCCACGAGGACCTCGCCCACCTGTCGTTCGGTGACGGATCCTTCGACCTCGTGCTCTCGTCCGACGTGTTCGAGCACGTGCCCGACCCGTACGCCGCGCACGCCGAAGTGCGCCGCGTGCTCGGCTCCGGCGGGCACCACGTGTTCACGGTGCCGTTCCACCAGCACCTGCACCTCGACGACGTGCGAGCCCGCGCTCGCGCGTTCGGGGATCCCGTGCTGCTCGCCGACCCGATCTACCACGACGACCCGGTGCGGCCCGAAGGCGTCCTCGTGTACACGATCTTCGGGCTGGAGATGCTCGTCCGGCTGGCGGAGATCGGCTTCGACACCAGGATGTACCGCCTCTGGGAACCGTGGTACGGGATCGTCGGTCCGAACGCGCTCGTGTTCGATGCGGTGAAGACGCCGTGAACACCACCGACGTACCGATCTTCGTGAACTGCCGCGACCGCGTCACGTCGCTCCGCCTGCTCGTTGCGTGGCTCGAACGCGCCGGCCACGAACACATCGTGCTCGTCGACAACGCGTCGACCTATCCGGCGTTGCTCGAGTTCTACGAGTCGACACCTCACGAGGTGGTCCGGCTCGATCAGAACTACGGGCAGACCGCGCTCTGGGACGCGGGCCTTCTCGACCGGCTCGGTGTGACCGGCCACTTCGTGCTCACCGATCCCGATGTCGTGCCCAGCGACGAGTGTCCGCTCGACGCGGTCGCGCACTTTGCCGAGGTGCTCGCCCGCCATCCCGACGCGGTGAAGGTCGGGTTCTCGCTCCGGATCGACGACCTGCCGCGGTCCTACCGGCTGCGCGACGCGGTGATCGAGTGGGAGCGCGCGTTCTGGACGCACGAAGTGGAGCCCGGGGTGTTCGAGGCCCCGCTCGACACGACGTTCGCGCTCCACGTTCCGCGCGCCGGATACCGCCAGGACGTCGGATTGCGCACCGCGCCTCCCTACACGGCCCGGCACCTGCCCTGGTACGCCGACAGCGGCGCGCCGACCGAGGAAGACCGCTACTACGTCGAGCACGCGCGCGACGGGGTGCTCACATGGGGGTCGGACGCCGTCGACTGGACCGTGGTGGAAGGTCTCGACGTGCGCCGCGACGCGGGTGGGCGGCGCCCGCTCGGATCCAGCGCGTTCGCGATCGACGACTCGCCGATCCCGGTGCGCCCGGTCCGCGTCGTGAGCGTGCTGGCGGAGCCGGGCGCGGACGCCGCGAGCGCGAACGAAGGCGGTACCGGCGTCGACGTCGAGGTCGTGCCCGTCGATCCCGACGCCCGGAACCGGGCGCACGGGTTCGCGCTCGCCGCCGCGCAGGCGAGCGGTGACGTGCTCTGCCTGCTCCGCCGCGACGAGTGTCTGCTGCCCGCCGCCCTGCCCGCGGCGGTCGCCGCGCTCGGCGCCGCGATGTGGCTGCGCGCGCCGGTCGAGGTCACCGACGGTTCCGGGACCGCGCGCATCGAGGGCGACCGCGAGTGGTCGCTCGACATGCTCCTCCGCCAGGATCCCGTGGAGAGGGCGTGGTTCTGCTGGCGTCGTGACGCGCTGGGCGGATCGGCCGACTTCGACGAGTCGGTGCCGCTCTGGTGCGAGTACGACCTGGAGATCCGCCTCGCCGAGCGGTACGAGCCCGCGCGCCTGACCGCGCCCGCCGTGCGCCGCCGCTCGGCTGCGGCGAACCACTGGCCGCCTCGCCGGGTCGCGGAGGACGCGCAGGTGGCGCGCATCCGGTCCCGCAACAACGCGGCGCGCGTGCTCGCGCTCGAACAGGACCTCGCTGCGCTGCGCACGAAGGAGTTGGAGGCCGCCGCGGCTGCGGCGGCCACGGCAGCTGCGATGGCGGCGCGTGCCGACGAGCTCGACCGTGCGCTGCGTGATCTGTACGCCTCGACGTCGTGGCGGATCACGCGCCCGTTGCGCGCCTTCACCGACTGGCGCCGGGGCCGCCGGCGCTGACCTCGATCAGCCGCGGCGAAGCCGGCGGCGCGCCGCGTCCGACAGGGCACGCAACGGCCCGGTGACCCGCCACGACGTGGACGCGCGCAGCTCGTGGAGCTGGTGCTCGCGGTCGGCGGCGGCGTCGAGGAGACCGACGATCCTCGGCGCGGCACCTGCGGGGAGCACCACCGGTACCCGCGCGAGGGCGTCGCGGATCTCGCCGGTCGGATCCGGGTGCTCGAAGCCGGGCCCGTGGAGCCGCACACTCGTGACGGCGGGGATCTCGCGGAGCCCGGCGAGCACGGTCGCGTACGCGATCGTGGGCCACAACCGCTCGAGCACCGGCAGGCCCCGGGGCACGGCCACGCTCGCGAGCGGTGGCGGCGTGCCGACCGCGTGGAAGAGCGGGTCGAACGGCGCGCGGGAGCCGGGGGCCAAGGGGCCGACCACCTCGTACGGCTCGACCCGGCCGACGCGCACGCCGCGTTCCACCCAACCCGCGCGCATCGCGGTACCCGGAGCGGCGGCGGCGTGCTCGAGGAACTGCTCGATCCAGTCGCCGGTGGGGAGCTCGCCCGGTCCGACGAAGGCGAGGTACGGGGCGGTCGTGCTCGCGACCGCGGCGGCATGGCCGTCGACGACGTCGACGGCGGTCGCGAACGAGGGACTGAACTGCTCGAGGATCCTTCGCACTCGCGCCTCGTTCGGGGTGACGACGACCACCTCGACCTCGCGTGTGGCCTGGCCCGCGACACACGTCAACGTCTCGACGAGCACCGGCTCGGGTGCGCCGTCGAGCACGACCGCCGCGAACCGCGCGTCTTGCCCGCGCGTCACCGGCGCGCCGCGGGTGTACGAGCGCACGAACTGGTTCACGCTCGCGTAGGGATCCGCGGCGTCGCGGACGACGCGGAGCAGCTGGCCGATCGTGGTGTGGTCGGCGAGCGTGGGGAGAGTTTCGGGAAAGTACTGGTCGCTGTGGGGCAGGTCGATGTCGGCGCGTGCGGTCTCCTGCCAGCCGTGGGTCGCCAGCACCCGCTCGAGCGAGTGCTCGGTGAAGAAGCGCAGGTGCGTCTCGTCGAGGAGTCCGGTGGGCGTGACGTCCCAGCGTCCGGCGAGCAGCTTCGCGCCGAGGTCGAAGTGACCGGTGTTGGGGATGCTCACCACGAGCGCCGGGTCGTGCAGGACGTCGGACGCCCGCGCCAACCCGCTCAGGAACCCGTCGGTGTCGACGAGGTGCTCGAGCGTGTCGAGCAACAGCACCGCGCCTACGGTGCGTTCGTCGGCCGCGCGCGTGAGCAGCGCGGGAAGGGCGTCGACGTCGTTCAAGTCGGCGTGGTGCCCCGAGAACCCCCGTGCTTCGAGATCGTCGAGGCGGGTGTGATCGATGTCGACACCCACGTACACGAACCCCAGACGTTGCAGCGTCTCGGCGGCGGGCCCGTACCCGCAGCCGAGGTCGATCACGACGGACCCCACGGGTGCGGCGCCCTCGACGAGCCGGACCGCGTGCCCGTACGGCGTCTCCCACCCGAACCCGAAGTGGTAGCGCTCGTTGCCGGGCATCCTGCGGCGACTCGCTCAGAAGCGGTGCGGTCCGTACGCACCACCGACGAACTCCGCGACGCGCGCAGCATCGGGCTGCACGGCGGGCAGGCGTCCGGCTCGTCGCCGCTCCTCGTAGTCGTCGACGCCCCGCCGGATGTCCGGGTCGTCGCTCCGCGCGGACGCCGACAGGGTCGTGGCGACCACGTCGGGGCGGCCCCACTTCGTCGCGAGCAACAGGCGTGCCAGCACCGACCAGTACACCTCGAGACCCGACGGCGCGGTCACCGGGCGCCCGTCGACGGCACCGATGCGCTTGTCGTGGAACAGCACGGCACCCGGTACGTGCACGACGCGGTGGCCTGCCACGCGCACGCGCCACGAGAAGTCGACGTCGTCGCAATAGAGAGGAAACGTCTCGGCGTCGTACCCGTCGACCTCGTCGAACACGGACCGGCGGACGAGCGTGCAGCACCCGCTCGCCCAGCTCGTGTCGCCGGTGGCCGGGTCGAACGCCTTCGGGTGCTCGAGCGGGATCTGCCGCCCCTCGGCCACCCCGACGCCGTCGTCGGACAGGGCCGCGAGCAGCTCCGACAGCATCGAGGGCGCGGCGTACGTGTCGGGGTTCAGGACGAGCAGGAGCTCGGCGGTCGCGTCCTTCGCCAGGCGGTTGCTGCCGCCGGCGGACCCGAGGTTCTCGCCGAAGTGCTCGTAGGTCACCGACCCCGCGCCCTCGCTCGCGGAGGTGGACGCCAGCGCGTCGACGTCGGCGGCGGCGAGACACCGGTCGGCCGAGCAGTCACCGATGGTGAGCCGGTGGTCGAGGGGACCCCGGGCGCGGGCATGGCGCACCGCCGCGCACAGTCCCTCGACGGCTCGCTGGATCGTCGCGGGGCGGTGCTCGTAGAGCACGAGCTGGGTCTGGAGCGACGCCGGCACCCCGAGGACCGTACTGCACTCGGTTTGCGTCAACGCACGATCTGGAACACGTGCGAGTTCCCGTCGTGGATCACCTCGAGCAGTCGAGGGTTGCGGCGGACAGCATCGAGGTCGATCCAGACCGGACCGCCCAGTGTCCCGGTCTCGTTCACGAACACGTAGCCGATGCCGTAGCGGTCGAGCAGCTCGGTCACTCGCTCGTCGACGCCGTACTCCTGGATGTGCTGGGCGAGCCACACGCGGTCCGCGGTGCTCTGCGAGTTCACGTTCACGGGCGGTTGCTGGCCGAACAGTGGCCGTAGACCCTGGGTCGCGTACATCCACGCCGAACCGTCCTGCTCCTGGTTCAGCACCGCGGCTCCGGTGGTGTCGAGCCGACGGAGTTGCGCCATGGCGTCGAGATCGCCGCGTTGGGTGGTGACGTCCTCGACGTACGCGCGCCTCACCTCGCTGGCCGAGTGGTTCCCGGTCGGCTTCATCACCGCCGCGAAGACGCCGGCGACCAGAGCGACCGAGCAGGCGATCAGCGCGGGCCGACGGCGCGGTGACACGTGGATCCACCGGACGAGAGCGGTCGCGACCGCTTCGAGCCCGACGCCTGCGAACATCGCGACGAACAGCACGGTGTTGCCCGAGGTCCGGTCGGGCGAGTGGTACCAGGGCGACGAGAGCTCGCGGAGCGATTCGAACTCGGGTGAGGCCGCGCACAAGAAGATGAACACCACCACGAGGCCCGCCATCGTCCACGCGATGAACGTCCGGCGGTACATGGCGATGACGAACCCGACGAGTGCGATCACGTAGAGGAGCACTGCCTTCGGCGCGAACACGCTGCCGGTGAACAACTCCCGAATCGCTTCGCCGATGTGCAGGTCGTTCGGCTCGTAGATGCTCTGTCGGTCGGCGATCCCGGTGAGCGCGTCGGAGAGGGTCGGCAACATGAGCACGAAGGCAGTGGCCGCGGCGACCGCGAGGAGGGCGACTTGACGCCCCACCGCGCGCAGGTGGCGCATCGTGAGCCACCGCCCCATGAGCAACACCGCGACCACGATCGCGACGAGCAGGCCTTGCGACAGGTTGATCGACGCCACCCCGAATGCGGTGAGCCCGGCGAGGACCGAGGCCCAGACGCGCGCGTCGGCCGTCGCTTCGAGGAGGATCGCGATCGCCACCGGCACGAGCGCGACGCTCGTGATCTGCGTGAGCCCGCCCCACAGGATCCACTTGTAGGGGAACATGCCGAACAGGGTTGATGCCAGCGCGACGAAGCCCGGGAGCAGCAGGCGGTCGGGCGCCAGCCGCCGGGCCAGCACGAACATACCGAGGGGGAACGAGACGGCCGCGATCAGCACGGTCCAGCCGGTCAGGAGGTCGGGGATGGGCGTCCCCGTGATGCGGTGCCCGAGCGCAGCGGAGGCGTGGAAGCCGAGCGGGTAGTAGCCGTAGGGCTCGGCGGTGATCGGGTCGCTCACCATCACCTCGTGGATGTCGACGGTCTCCGTGTCGGCGATGCGAGCCACGTAGAACCCGTGATGGACGCTGTCGCGGTTGGGCGGCACGGCCGCCGACGTCCGGATGCCGACGACCCAGATGGTGAGCCCGATCGTCATGCCCGCGAGGAGGAGCAGGACCGCGAGTGCGCGCGACACCCGCGCGTCGCGCGGCTCCGGCTCGCGGCCCTTCTCGCCGCGTGCGCGGGCCGTCCAGAGGCGTGCACCCCCGACGGCGGCGCCCGTGGCGACGAGCGCGACGGTGACCCATGGCGTGAACGGGACGTCGACGGGCGCGAGGACCTCGCCCACCGCGAAGGTCGCGCCGATCCCGACGGGTGCCGCCAGCGCGAGCAGCTCGATCGGCCGCCGGGCCAACCCGGGGACGATCGCGATCGCGATCGCGCAACCCGGCGCGATCACGGCCAGCGCCCAGGGCAACGCGGCGCGGAGGACGACCAGCACGGGTCAGGGCTCGAGCGTCAGCGGGTGCGCGACGAGAACGGTCATGAGCATCATCAGGCACGCCGAGACGGTGAGCACCCATCGGAACACTTCGCCGTCGAGCTCGCGTGCCGCGGCGATGACGAGCGGAAACGCCGTGAGCAGGTAACGCGGCCGCGCCCCCTGCTGCTCGGATGTCAACGCGAGGAAGAGGATGCCCACCGTCCAGATCGTGAGCACCGCGGGCGGCTTCCACCGCCAGAGCAACACGAGGAGCGCGACCATCGCGACGAACCCGGCCGTGAGCACGGCTTGCGCGGTGACACCCGAGTAGTCGTCGACCAGCCACAGGACCTTCTTCACGGTGTTGACGCCGAAGTCGAACCGCTGGTTCCACCCCTCGTCCTGGACCCGGAACCAGAAGCCGTAGGTTCCGCCGAGCCGGTGGCCCTCGTATGCGAAGAAGCTCACCGCGCCGAGCGGTGCGAGGATCGGCGCGACCAGGGCGCGCCACTCGTGTCGCTCGCGGATGGCGGCTACCGCGGCCCACGCGAAGCACACGACGAGCACGCACGCATTCGGCCGGATCGCGGTGGCGACCGCGGCGAGCAGCCCGGCCGCGAACCAGCGGCGTTCCATCACCGCGAGCAGCGCGAGCACCGCGAACGCCAGCATCACGCCTTCCGCGTACATGAACGAGAAGACGAAGGCGCCGGGGAAGAAGACGAAGAGCAGCGCGCTGCGGCGCCCGACCTCGTCGCCGCAGAGCTTCCGGGCGATCGCCCAGACGCCGAGGGTGGCGACGAGGCCGCCGGCCGTCGTGAGCACGAAGCCCGCGTCCTGGGTGCTCATCCCGGTGACCGACGTGGCGGCCCGGACCATGAGCGGGTACCCGGGGAAGAACCCGAAGACGCTCTGTGCCGCTCGGCCGTGCGGGCCGAGCGGCAGCCGGTGCGGGTAGCCCTGCTCGGCGATCGCGGTGTACCACCCGCCGTCCCAGACCGCGACCAGGTGGTCGAACGGGGACTTTCCCTGGATCGCGCCGACGCTGGCGATCGCGAGCGCGCCGAGGACGCGGCTCACCGCGTAGGCGAGCGCCGGGTACCACGCGGGCCGGATCCATCGCCGGACGAACGCATCCGCGGCGCGGGCGTCGGGCGTCGCCGCCCGGGCAGTTCCGGGTGAGACCGTCGGCGCCGCGACCGCAGGTGGGGGCACCGTCTCCCGCGCGCTCACCGGCGCAGTCGGCTCAGTCGCCATGGCGAGTCGAGATCGTAGGCCACCACCTCCGCCGGATCGGCCCGCGTGAGACGGGTGCATCGGGCTTCGCTACGCTCCGGCGGCCGCCGTTCCCGGACGTGACGATGAGCGATCCCATCCCCTTGACCCGTCCCTTCTTCGACGACCGGGAGGTCGAAGCGGTCCGAGCCGTGTTGGAGTCGGGGTGGGTCGCGGGCCAGGGTCCTCGTGGCGCCGAGCTCGAGCAGCGGTTCGCCGACCGGTGCCACGCGGCGCACGCGGTCGCCGTGAGCAACTGCACCGCCGCGCTGCATCTCTCGTTCCTCGCGCTGGGTGTCGGCCCCGGCGACGAAGTGCTGGTTGCCGACTACACGTATCCCGCAACCGGGCACGCGGTCTGCTTCACGGGCGCGACGCCGGTGTTCGTGGACGTGCGCGCCGATACGTTCACCATCGACCCCGACGCCGCCGCTGCTCTGATCGGGCCGCGCACGGTCGGCATCGTCGCGGTGGACGCGTTCGGCCAGTGTGCCGACTACGAGCCACTCCGCGCGCTCGCGGAGCGGCACGACCTCTTCCTGCTCGAGGACGCCGCGTGCAGTGTCGGTGCGACCTACCGCGGGCACGCCGCGGGCTCGCTCGCCGATGTCGCATGCTTCTCGCTCCACGCGAGGAAAGGAGCCACCAGCGGGGAGGGCGGCGTGCTCGTGACCGACGACGGCGAGCTCGCCGAACGGGCGCGCAAGCTGTCGTCGTTCGGTGTGGAGAGCGCCTTCGCGCGGCAGGACGCCGACGACCTGCCGGTTCCCGTCTTCGATCAGCTCGGGTACAACTACAAGCTCAGCGACATCCAGGCCGCCATCGCGCTGGTCCAACTCGATCGTCTCGACGAGCAACTCGCCGGTCGGCGACGGGTCGCCGAGTGCTACGGCCGGCGCCTGAACGACCTCGAACGCGTCACCGTCCCCGTCGTGGCCGGCGACCGCGACCACACGTGGCAGTCGTACGTGGTGACCCTCGACCGACGACTGCCGCGCGGCCGCGTCGCCGCCCGTGTCCGTGCTCGCGGGGTGCAGACCAACATCGGGACCTACGCGTCACATCTCCAGCCCGTGTACGGACCGCAGGAGTCGCGTCCGGTGTCGGCCGATCTCTTCGCGCGGCACCTGTCGATCCCGATGTACGCCGCGCTGACCGACGCCGACATCGCCCGCGTCGCCGACACGCTGGTCCAGACGCTCGACGAAGCGCTCGCCTAAGGAGGAGATGGAGCGGAAGCGGGGCTGGCTCGCTCGTACAGCTCGAGGTGGCGCCGCGTGACCGCGTCGAGCGTGAAATGTTCTCGCACGAGGGCTCGACCGCCCCGCCCGATCCGGGCGGCCCGGTCGGGATCGTCGAGGAGAGCGGCGACGGCGTTCGCGAGTGCGCGCGGGTCGTCCGGCGGGACCAGCACGAGGTCGTGGCCGGAGCGCAACCGCAGGTCGAGGAAGTTGTCCTCGGGCACGCAGGCGACCACCGGCACGCCGGCGGCCATCGTCTCCAGGCTCGCGGTGCCGAGCCCGTAGCCCTGGAGGTCGTGGGTCTCGACGTCGGCGGCGGCCAGGTAGTCCGGGATCTCACGGTGTGCGACGCTGCCGATCGCGAACAGGTGCGCCGACACACCGAGTTCCGCGGCACGGCGCTGGAAGCGGTCGTCGTACACGGTGCCCACGACCACGACGGCGACGTCCGGGCACCGCTCGATGAGCCCAGGCTTCGCCTCCACGAGCGCGAGGCGGTCGCGCACCGCGATCACGTGCCCGACCGACAGGACGATCGGCCGCCGGCCCAGCCCGAGCGACTGCCGCACCCTGTCGCCTCGTCCCGGTGGCATCGGCTCGACGCCGACCGGGATCGGCACCAACCGGTCACGGCGTACGCCGTACCGGCGGAGGATGTAGCGCTCCATCTGGCGGTCCATCACCACCACGTACGGATGCGCGACCGCGATCGAGGCACGCACCACGGTGAAGTCGCCCACCGCGAGGAGTGCGCTCGCGACACGGCTGGTGTGCTCGAGCCGGGTGTGCACCGAGAGGATCGTCGGCAGGCGTCGTCGCCGCGCGTAGAAGGACGTGACCAGCGACAGGTCGAAGAACTGACCGTGTTGGTGGAGGACGTCAGGGTCGAACTCGTCGAGGAGCGACGCGACTCGGCGGACGTTCCCGGGGGAGAACGTGAAGTTGACGTCGAACCGCATGGTGAGGTTCGACTGCGGGATGCTCCAACTGGGCACGCGTACCACGCGGTAGCCGTCGCGCGTCTCGTCCGGCGGAGCGTCCGCGTACGAGCCCGTGACCACGAGCACGTCGACCCCGACGGCTGCGAGCCGGCGCGCGAGCCCCGCGGTCAGGTGGGCGCTCCCGCCGGCGCGGGGCGGGAAGAAGTTGTTGACGAGGGCGACCCTCAAGGAGAACCTGCGTCACTTGGCCGCGTTGGACGCGGCGAGACCACGCAGGTTCGTTCGTGACGGGTCGCCGCCGCCCGCGACTCGGGCCACCTCGTGCACCACGAGATGGGGGGCGAGGAGCGATTCGAGCTCGGCGTGAGTGTCGGCGTCGCCGCGCACCAGCGCGACGAAGCGATCGAGCTGGCTGGCGAGCGGCTCGTGAGCGTCGTGGATCGCAGGGATCTCCATGATGGTCTGCTGCCGGTAGCCCGGGCCGTGCTCGTCCATCACGTCGTTCACCACGTGCCGGTACACGGTGACGTCCTGACGCACCATGTCGACCTCGATCAGCCGGTCGAGCTCGTGGATCGCGAGGTGCCGGACCTTCCGCTGCGACAAGCGGCTCGCCGACAGCGACGCCAGGATGTTGCCGTCGAAGTCGCAGATCACCTCGGCGACGTCCTCGGCCCCGGGGAGCGACTCGGGGTGTGCGTAGGCGAAGCGGGCATCGACGCGAGACGGCAGCTCGCCGACGAGCCGGAGCACGAGGTCGACGTCGTGGATCAGCAGGTCCTGCGCGACGCCCGTCTCGACGCGCGGCGCGTAGGGCGAGTGGCGGAGCGTGACCACGTGCACGGGCTGCTCGGCGATGCGCAGCGCGGTCTGGACGGCGGGATTGAACCGTTCGAGGAGCCCGCACATCAGCGGGACGCCGCGACGGCGGCCCGCGTCGACGATGCTGCGCACGTCGTCGATGGAGTCGGCGAGCGGCTTCTCCACGAGTGTCGGCCGGTCCGCTTCGAGGGCGAGGAGCGCCCACTTCAGGTGCGTGGCGGTGGGCGACGCGACGATCGCCGCGTCGAAGCCGTCGAAACCGTCGACGTCGGGCGCCCAGCGGGTGCGGAACCGCGCGGCCAGCGATTCGCCGACGTCGCGGCGCGGGTCCACGATGCACGCAAGTTCGGTGTCCTGTGACTGGGTGACGACGCGCGCGTGGAGGGAACCCATCGCGCCCGCGCCGACGAGCAGGATCCGAACGGGAGCTTCGCGAGGACTCAGACGGTGGAGGTTACCGACTACGAACGCCGATCGCGCGCCTGGCGCCCGCGACGATCCGGTCGAGGTCGGCGTCGCTCAGCCCCGGGTGGACCGGCAGGGACAGGACGGTCGCGGCGACGGCCGCAGCGCGCGGCGTGGGATCGACCGTGACGAGCGGATGGCTGCGGTAGCAGTCGTAGTCGTGGACGAGGCGGGGGTAGTAGACGGCCGTCTCGATGCCGCGCTCGGCGAGCGCCGCCGCGACCGCGTCGCGGGTGGTTCCACTGTCGTCCGTGACCTGCACGGTGTACTGGTGGAACGTGTGCGACCGTCCCGGCGCGACCGTGGGCAGCCGTAGACCGGCGACCCCGGCGAGCCCCTCGGAGAGGTGCGCGGCACTGCGTCGGCGTGCGTCGGTCGTGCCGGGGAGGCGCGCGAGTTGCGGGATACCGATCGCGGCCTGCACGTCGGTGAGCCGCCAGTTGTGCCCGGGCACGAGGTACTCGTACCGAGCGCGCATCCCCTGGTTGCGCAGGTTACGCAGGTTCGCGGCGAGATCGTCGTCGTCGGTCGTGACCATGCCCCCTTCGCCGGTCGTGACGTTCTTCGTCGCGTACAACGAGAAGCACCCGAGCCCGTAGGAGCCGACGGGCCGCTCGTCGACCGTCGCGCCGAGGGCCTGGGCCGCGTCCTCCACCACCGCGAGACCGTGCTCGCGCGCGAGCGCGGCGATGTCCGTCATCGCCGCGCCCTGCCCGTAGAGGTGGACCGGCAGGACGGCACGGGTGCGAGCCGTGAGGCGCTCACGGATCGACGCCGGATCGACGGTGAAGTCCGCAGGGTCGATGTCTGCGAACCGCGCCGTCGCGCCGACCTCGAGGATCGCGTTCAACGTCGCGGCAAAGGTGAAGGGGGTCGTGATCACCTCGTCGCCCGGGCCGACACCGAGCGCGGCCAGCGCGCCGACCAACGCCACCGTGCCCGAGCTGACCGCGACCGCGTGTCGCACTCCGCACACGGCCCGGAAGCCGGCCTCGAGGCACTCGACCTTCGGGCCCTGCGCGAGGTGGCCCGACCGGAGCACCTCGAGCACGAGGGCTTCCTCTTCGGAACCGAGCTGGACCCGGGAGATCGGGATCCGGTCGTCGGACACCACGGCGCAGCGGTCAGGGTTCGCTGCGGCAGCGGGCACAGCTGAGGTCGTCGGGCCGCGCGACGTCGTGGCTCACGACCCCACCGCACCGGCAGACCCATCCGGCGTGCCGAGCGGGGTTGCCGACCACGAGCTCGTGCTCCGCCACCGAGTGCGTCACGACTGCGCCGGCTCCGATCGCCGCGTACGCGCCGATCTCGATGCCGCACCGGATCGTGGCGTTCGCGCCGATCGACGCACCGCGGCGCACCACGGTGGGAACCAGTTCCCACGCGCCGCTCGTCGCTCGAGGGTAGCGGTC
>DASPTH010000021.1:0-2838 GCA_035623515.1 Acidimicrobiia bacterium | reverse complement strand
CGCGGTGGTCGACGGGCAGGCGGCCGAGGTCGCCGGTGGCGACGCCGATCAGCCCCGCCACCACGAGCAGCGTGATCATCACGATGTACGTGTACGTCGGCGGTGCGAACAGCCGCCCCGACTCTCGGACGCCGCGCAGGTTGGCGAGCGCGATGATCGCGAGCAAGGCGAGACACAGCGGAACTTCGTAGCCGCGGAGGGGCGCGACCGCGGAGGTGATCGCGGCAACACCGGCCGCGATCGACACCGAGACGGTGAGCGTGTAGTCGACCATCAGCGAGCCGGCGGCCACGAGCGACGCGCCCGTGCCGAGGTTCTCGCGGCTCACGATGTACGAACCGCCACCGTTCGGGTACGCGTACAGCGTCTGGCGGTAACTCGCGGTCACGATCGCCAGGAGCACGATGACCACCAGCGAGATCGGCACCAGGTCGTCGAGCGCGGCCATTCCTGCCGCCGGCACCAGCACCACGAGGATCTCTTGGGTCGCGAACGCGGTCGACGCGATCGCGTCGGTCCCGAAGACCGCGAGCGCGACGCGCTTCGTGAGGCGCTGTTCCTCGAGCTCGGCGGACGACAGCGGCGATCCGATCAGGATTCGCTTGAGGACGCTGTACACGAAGGAGAGCCTCGCATGCTCTACCGTGCCGCCGGTCGCCCCACCAGAGCACACGGTTCCTGATGCACTTCCTGCTGATCCACAGCCCACTCGTCGGCCCCGCCGCCTGGCGTTTCGTCGCCGACCAGTTGGGCGCGCTCGGGCACCAGGCGGCGGTTCCGGATCTGCGATCCGCGTCGGCCCGTGGTGATCCCCACGCGTTCCTGGCGGAGGCGCAGGCGACGATCGACGGCGGTGCCGACGTCGTCGCTGGTCACAGCGGCGCCGGCCAGTTCCTGCCGTCGATCGGGGCCTCGGCGGGAGCACGCCTCCGACGGCTCGTGTTCGTCGACGCCGGGGTACCGGCGTGCGTGGGGTCGGCGGGCGCCGACGACGACTTCATGGCCTGGGCACGCACCCTGGCGGTCGACGGCGTGCTCCCTCCCTGGTCGACCTGGTGGGACGAAGGCGTGATGGAGTACCTGATCCCGGACGAGCACCGGCGGCGCCTCTTCGAGGCGGAGCTGCCCGCGGTGCCCTACGCGTTCTACGAGGCTCCCGTCGAGCTCCCCGAAGGCTGGTGCGGGCTTCCCGGCGCCTACGTGCTGCTGAGCGAGGGGTACCGCCGGCACCTGCTCACGGCTCGCTCGCGGGGTTGGCCCGAGGTCGAGCTGCGGGGCGCGCACCTCGACCTCGTCAACCATCCCGAGGCGATCGCAACGGCGCTCGTGGCACTCGCCTCGTGACTACTCGTGGTTTCGGGGATCGAGGTCGATCGAGATCCCGAGCTCGGCGAACAGGCTGAGCGCGAGCGGGTGCACCTGCGCGGCCGTGATCGACGTTCCCTTCAGCGACGCGGCGCCGCGCACACCTTCGACGTCCGACCTGTGGAGCCGCAACTCGTGGGCTGTCACACCTGCGAAGTGAGCGCGGCGGAGGTCGCACTGCTCGAAGGAGACGCGCGTGAGGTTCGCCTCGTAGAAGTCGGCGTCGGCCAACGCGCAGTCGACGAACGCCAGGTTCTCGGCCGAGACGAGACGGAAGTCGCCACCGTCGATCTTGGCCTCGGTGAAGCGAACGTGGCGCAGCCGCGACTGCGACACCACGAACCCGGCCATGCGACAGTTGCGCAGCTCGACGCGGAGCCACTGCGACTCCCCGACGAACGCGCCGGACAGGTCGCAGCCGACGAGACGGACGTCGGTGAGCGCGCAGCGGTGCAGGTGGGCCCCGGTGAAGGCGACGTCGCGGAGCTCGCAACCGCCGATGCGCACGTGCTCGGCGTCGGCGCCCGCGAGGTCGACGCCCACCACTCGCTCGTCGTTCCACTCGTCGTCGCCCGTGAGGTCGTCGTGCACCGTCTCGGGCAGTGACTTCGGCAGGCGCGGCGGCGTCGGCGTGCGTGCGGGCACTCCCCGAGTATCACGCAGGGCAGCCGAGGCGCGCGCAGACGAAGGCGACGGTCCGGTTCACGAAGTCGTCGTGGATGGGAGGCTCGCCCGACAGGTTGTGGCCGGATCCCTCGTAGTAGTGGCTCTCCACCACGATCCCCTTGGCGCGCAGCGCCGCCTCGAGGGTGTACGCCTGCTGGACGGGAACCGCACCGTCTGCTGTGCCGTGCATGATCAGCGCCGGCGCGCGCCACGGCTCGAACCGCTCCTCCACGCTCACCAGCCCACCCGGCTTCGAGGGATCACCCCACCCCTCGTACTTTCCCGAGATGAGCAGCACGGGCTCCGGACGCCCGGCCGCGGCGCGCATCGCCGCGACTCCCGCGCCGCGGCTGAACCCCATGACGGCCATCGGTGTGGCACGCCCGAGCGCTTCGTAGCCGGCGTCGACGAGCCCGTCGAGCGCCGCCACCATGGAGTTGGCGAGGCCGTCGAACATCGGTGCGTCGGCGCACGGGATACGACGGCCGGCGGGGTCGAGCGGCAGGGGCGGGCTGTAGAGGCAACCGACGACGACGTCGAAGCCGTGGGCGACCAGTTCGTCGGCGAACGTGAGGTAGTCGAGGTTGAAGCCGCCCGACGTGTCGTCGAGCACCACCGCCGGGTGTCGCTTCGTCGGCGCGGCCCGCCGGACGGCGAGCAGGATGTGCTGTCCGTCGCCGGCCGGGTGCACGTACCACTGGTAGCCCGGCTCACCCGTGTTCGGCGGCGGCGGGACCGCCGTGATCTGCACCGGCGGCGCCGTCGTGGTAGTGGCGATCGTCGTCGGCGCGGCCGTCGGGCGAGGGC
>DASPTH010000011.1:0-12832 GCA_035623515.1 Acidimicrobiia bacterium | reverse complement strand
GCGAGTACGAGCACGAGCGCGGACGCCAGTGACGCCGCGACGCCCTCGGGCAACGGGATGTTCATCCGGCCGATCCCCGGCGCGCCGATCACGAGCGGCTTCGGCTACCGCACCGATCCCATCACCGGGCAGCAGTCGTTCCACCCGGGCATCGACTTCGGTGCGTCCTGCGGCACGCCGATCCACGCCGCCGGCAATGGCCAGATCGTGTCGGCGGGGTTCGACAGCGGCGGCTACGGCAACATGACGATCATCGACCACGGCGGCGGCATCGCGACCCTGTACGGGCACCAGTCGTCGATCGCGGTGTCGACGGGTCAGACGGTGACCCAGGGTCAGGTGATCGGCTACGTCGGCACCACCGGCCGGTCGACGGGCTGCCACCTGCACTGGGAAGTGCGCGTCAACGGCAACCCCGTGAACCCGCTCCCGTACCTGTAGCGGTCCGCTCGTCCTCGCTCGAAGTTGCGTCAGCCACCGACGCTCCAGGTCGGTGGCTGACGCCGGTTCGCTGGTGAACGTCGGCTCGAGCTTTGACAGGGGTGCAACGATCGAGCCATGTTCGAACGCTTCACCGACCGAGCGCGCACCGTCGTCGTCCTGGCGCAGGAAGAGGCGCGCGGCCTCGACCACAACTACATCGGTACCGAGCACCTCTTGCTCGGGCTGCTCGCCGAGGGCAATGGCGTGGGCGCCAAGGTGCTCGACCGCGCCGGGATCAGGCTCGACGACACCCGCGCCGAGGTCGTGCGGATCATCGGGCGCAGCGATCCGGTCCCGGTTGGACACATCCCGTTCACGCCCCGGGCGAAGAAGGCGCTGGAGTGCGCGCTCCGGGAGGCGCTCCGGCTCCAGCACAACTACATCGGCACCGAGCACGTCCTGCTCGGGCTCCTCGAGGAGGGCTCGGGCGTGGCGGCGCAGATCCTGTCGGCCAAGGGCCTCTCTCTCGTCGAGGCGCGGTCGCTGGTGATGGACGCGCTCGGGACCCAAGGGAGCTCTCCGCCGGTGGTGACGCCGTGGCGGGGAGGTGGAGCGGTCCGAGGGCGGGTCGCGCGGCAACAGAACACCACGCCCGCCGTCGCGGACCTCTACGTGCGCGCGCGAGAGCTCGCCGGTGACGACCCGGTGTCCTCCGCCCAGATGCTGCGAGCGCTCGTCGCACTCCCCGACAGCCGGGCCGCTCGCGCGTTGGCAGCACTGGGAGTCACCGGGGAGCGTGTGGAGGGCGCGCTCGCCGCGACGCCCACCGAGGGCACGACCGACGAGACGCCGCGGGACGCCATCGTGCGCGCCGCGAGCATCAGCACTCGCGAGGGCCGCGTCGTCATCGAGCTGGACGACGAGGAACTGGTCCGTCGCATCGGCGCCGACACCGTGGAGCTCACCGGGTCTCTCGCCGACGCACTCGAGCAACTCCACGAGGGGCTCGTTCGTCAGTCGCAGCAGAAGGGGCCCGGGGCAGCCGCCAGCACGGAGGGGTGACTCTCCCGGGTGCAGCCGGTCACGACGCGCTGCTCGTTCACCCCGAGGACTCGAGCAGGCGCGCGCGTCGCCGCCGCAGGTGCAACCCGCGTCGTACGGTCCTCCTACCGCGGTCGAGGTGCGCGCGCACCTCCGGGACCAAGGATGGGTCGGGTTCTCGTTCCCGCTACTTGTTGGGCTGAGGTGTGATCCGCAGGTAGGGCTTGAGCGCCTTCCAGCCCTTCGGGAACTTGTCCTTGGCGTCCTCGTCGGACACGGCCGGGATGATGATCACGTCGTCGCCCTGTTTCCAGTCGACGGGTGTGGACACCTGGTACCCGGCCGTGAGCTGGAGCGAGTCGATGACCCGGAGCAGCTCGTCGACGTTGCGGCCGGTGCTCTGCGGGTAGGTGATGATCAGCTTGATCTTCTTGTCGGGCCCGATCACGAAGACCGAACGGACCGTCACGGTGTCGCTCGCGTTCGGGTGGATCATGTCGTAGAGGTCGGCCACCTTCTTGTCGGGGTCGGCGATCAGCGGGTAGTTGGGTGCCTGGCCTTGTGTCTCCTCGATGTCCTTCGACCAGCCGACGTGCGAGTCGAGCGGGTCGACGCTGATCCCGATGAGCTTCACGTTGCGCTGGTCGAACTCGCCCTTGCGCCTCGCCAGCGCCCCGAGCTCGGTCGTGCACACCGGGGTGAAGTCCTTCGGGTGCGAGAACAGCAGCCCCCAGCTGTCCCCGAGGTAGTCGTAGAGGTCGACCGTGCCCTCGGTCGTCTCGGCCGTGAAGTTCGGCGCTTCGTCGCCCAGTCGGAGCGGCATCCGTGGTCCTCCTTGTGCTGCATGTGTCGTCTCGCGGAGGTTAGCGATCGAGCGCTGAAAATGCGAGTGAAACGGTCGGGAAAAGGCCCCGCACGCGGGCGTCCGGGGGACCGGGGTTGACGGCCATCGGGGGGCGCGGTGAAGTGACGCCGGCGAAGGGGTCGCCGGGGAGAGGGCGCGCCGTGACGAGCACCAAGGGCTACTCGGGCACGCCGCTCCCGCGGAAGCTCGGGATCACCGAGGGCGCCCGGCTCGCGGTGCTCTCGCCGCCGGCGGGCTTCGACCGCACGCTCGGGCACCTGCCGCTCGGTGTGCACGTGCGAGCCCAGGCCCGGGGTCGGCTCGACGTCATCGTCGTGTTCGTGACCCGCCGTGCGGAGCTCGCCCGCCGGTTCCAGGCGCTGACCCGCGCGCTCGAGCCGGACGGCGGATTGTGGGTCGCGTGGCCGAAGAAGACCTCGGGAGTCGCGACCGACCTCGGGTTCGAGGTGGTCCAGGCGATCGGACTCGACGCCGGGCTCGTCGACAACAAGGTGTGCGCGATCGACGCCACGTGGTCCGGTCTCCGCTTCGTGTACCGGGTGGCCGACCGGCCGCGGCACTGAGCTACAACGAGGGGCCATGTGCGGGCGATTCGTGACGACGTCGTCGCCTGACATCCTGGTCGAGCGGTTCGGTGTCGCCGAGTCGACGGTCGGCGCGCGAGACCCCGACTACAACGTCACGCCGCGCGCCTGGGTCCCGGTGGTGCGCGAGCGGCCGCGCGACGACCCCCCGACCCGGGTCCTCTCGCTGATCCGGTGGGGACTCGTGCCGTCGTGGGCAGAGAGCCCGGCAGTCGGCGACCGCCAGATCAACGCCCGCGCCGAGTCGATCACGGAGCGCAACGCCTACAAGCGTGCGTTCGAGCGCCGCCGATGCATCGTCCCGGCCGATGCGTTCTACGAGTGGAAGGCGCCCGGCCAGAGCCTGGAGGGGGCCCGTGCCGCGCCCCGCGTTCCCTACGCGGTACGCCGGCGCGACGGCGAGCCGCTCGCGTTCGCGGGGTTGTGGGAGATCTGGCGGGACCCCACCGTCGCCGACGACGACGATCCGGACGCGTGGCTGCGCTCGTTCGCGATCGTCACGACGCGCGCGAACGCGCGGCTCGCACCCATCCACGAACGCATGCCCGTGGTGCTCGCCGAGGAGGCCTGGGACGCGTGGCTCGACCCGCGCCGCGGCGGGGCCGAGTCGCTGCCACGCCTGCTCGCTCCGGCGCCCGACGACTGGTTCGACGTCTACGAGGTGAGCACTCGTGTGAACAAGCCCGAGAACAACGACGCCGATCTGCTGCGACCGGTCGCGGCGTAGATTTCGGACGTGGAGCTCTCCGACTACCTCACCGCGATCACGCGCGAATCCGCTGCGCTCGCCGATGCCGCGGAACGCGCCGGACTCGACGCACCGGTGCCGTCGTGCCCGGGATGGGACGTCGGCGACCTCGTCGCCCATGTCGGCGAGGTACAGCAGTGGGCGCGCATCACGGTCGAGCAGCGCGCGACCGAGCGCATCTCGCGGCGCACGCTGCCCGGCGCACCCGGCGGACCCGAGCGGGTCCCGTGGTTCCGCGGGCAGGCAGCGTCGCTCGTCGCCGTCCTCGCCGCCACACCGGTCGACGCGCGGGTCTGGTCGTGGACCGACGACGACACCGCGCAGTTCTGGTCACGGCGCCAGGCGAACGAGGCGGCCGTTCACCGTTGGGACGCCGAGCTCGCGGCCGGCGCGCCGGCGACGATCGACGCGGCCCTCGCCGCCGACGGCGTCGACGAGCGACTCGGCTGGCTGCCTGCGCGCGCCGACCTCGCGGGTGCCGGCGAGACCGTGCACCTCCACTGCACGGACACCAACGGCGAGTGGTTCGTCACGCTGTCGCCGTCGGGGTCCACCGTCGAACGCGTGCACGCCAAGGGCGACGTCGCGGCGCGCGGGGCCGCTTCCGACCTCGATCTGTTCGTGTGGGGCCGGGTAGCGCCGACCGATCTCGACGTGTTCGGCGACGCCGCCCTCCTCGCCCGCTTCCAGGAACTGATCTCGTTCTAGCGGCGGGCGCTACGCGTCGAGGCCGGTCATGGCGCGGAAGTCGGCCGTGGTGTTCGCGTGGGGGAACGGCTCGTCGGGGACGGAAACGTCGAGCGCGTCGCAGAGCGGCGGCCAGCCGTCGCCGGGGTGCCACTCCACGAGCCGGTCGGTTGGGACGGCGGCGCGCACAGCGGCGTTGTGCGCGTCGTACGCGGCCTTCGCCTCCGTCTCGTCGGTCCAGTTCGGTGTGAACCGCTTCGTGAGCATGTCGCGCGCCATCGCGACCTGGGCGGCCGCGACGTCCTCCCCAAGGGGAATCTCGCGGCGCGAGATCTGGAAGATCGTGTTGCTCGCGCTCGTCCACCAGTCGTCGGTGGGGCGGGTCGAGAGCAGCACGACCGCCTCGGGGAACGCTGCGCTCGTCTCGCGCCAGAAGCCGGCCACGGGCCAGTCGACCGCGGCGTCGTAGTCGGCCAGGAACGCCGGCCAGTCGGGCATCTCGCCGTTCACCGCGCGGTGCCATACCGGGATGTCGGCCGGGCGGCCGAACGTCTCCATCATGTGGTAACAGGGCGCACCGAGCAGGTGCTCGAGCGCCTGCTTCAGCGACAGCGTCCCGGTGCGACCGAGTCCGGCACCGACGAGGCGCATCGTCATCGTTCCTCCCGAACGGGGCAAAGGCTTGCCGCCGTTCTACTTGATTCACGTAGCCTCCGGCCGTGACGAGCGGCGGCGCGACAGGAAGGCGAGGGGCCGGGCGACCGCGCCGTGGCGGCCCCCGGCGCGCACCGGACCAGGACCAGAAGCGCCGCCGGGTCCCGCCCGCGATCAGGATCGGCGTGCAGGTCGCGCCCGAGGACGTCGCCGGCCGGGCCGCGCAGTTCCGGGTGTTGGAGGCCGACGCCGGCCTGACCATGCTCAACGACCGGATCGTTGCACCGTGGGTCGATCGGACTCCCGAGGGGTTCGTGGTCGACGTCCGTGCCCACCGCCTCTTCACGCAGCATCCGGCGCCGATCGACTCGCTCGGGGCCGAGGTCCGCGACACGCTGTCGCCGTCGGTGCGGTCTCGACGCCAGGTGTACGCCGACGACCTGTCGGCGCGGGCACTGGATCTCGCGCTCGACCGGTTCATGACCGCGCTCCGGCCCGTGCACGAGTTCGGCAAGCTCGGCGCCGTCGTGTTCCCCTTCCCCTCGTACTTCCAGCCGTCGACGCGCGCGAACGACTATCTGGCGTGGCTCCGCGAACGTGCCGGCGCCGTGCCGCTCGCGGTCGAGCTCCGAAACCGAGAGTGGGTCGCGAGCAAGCACCGCGAGACCACGCTGCGGTTCTTCGAGGAGCACCGTCTCGCGTACGTATGTGTCGACGCGCCACCCGGTTTCCCGAGCTCGCTCCCGCCGCTCGCCGTCGCGACCACCGAACTGGCGATGGTGCGCTTCCACGGCCGCAATGCCGACACCTGGGAACGGAATGCCGACACCGGCGACGACCGGATGGCGTACGACTACCGACGCGGCGACCTCGAGCCGTGGGCGACGCGACTCGAGAAGCTCGCGTCGTCGGCTCGTGCCGTGCACGTGCTCTTCACCACCGGCGCACCGGACGCGGCCGCTCGCGACGCGCGCTTGCTCGTCCGGGTGCTCACGGAGGAGCCGCGACCGGAACCGACGCCGCCGCCGCGCCCGCCCCAGAAACGGCGCCGGCGGCACTGAAGTACGCTCCGGCGTCGCGAACCGTCGTTCAGGGGGGCGTTTGCATGCCGATGCCGACCGATATCGGGATCGTCGACACGATGATCGGGTTCCCGCACGAGGACATGAAAGAGACCTACGCCTTCATCACGCGGCAGACGAAGGATCGCGAATCGAAGGAGGACTTCGAGTTCCCCGTCGAGTACATGTTCAAGCAGGTGCCCGAGAAGCAGTACCGCGGGGCCGAGGACCCGATCGCGGTGACCCTCCAGGAGATGGACCGCTTCGGGATCGAGAAGGGACTGATCGGCGTGGGCGACGCCCGCGGGATCGGGGAGCTCGCGATCAAGCAGCACCCCGACCGGTTCATCCCGCAGTGCGGGGCCGACCCCAACGAGGGGATGGAGGCCGTCCGCAAGATCGTGCGGGCCTACGAGACGTACGGCGTGCGGGCGGTCGGGATGTTCCCCGCCGGCACGTTCCCGCAGGTGGCGATCAACGACAAGAAGATGTACCCGATCTACGCGAAATGCGTGGAGCTCGGGCTCCCGGTGTTCTGTTGTGCGGGCGTCCCGGGGCCGCGGCTGCGGTTCGAGCCGCAGCGCGTCGAGTACATCGACGAGGTGATGTACGACTTCCCGGAGTTGGTGTTCGTCACCCGTCACGGGTGTGAGCCGTGGCAGGACCTCGCGGTGAAGCTCATGTTGAAGTGGCCGGGCCTGCACTACTCGACGAGCGCCTTCGCGCCGAAGCACTACCCGAAGGCAGTCATCGACTACGCGAACACGCGCGGCGCCGACAAGATCATCTACGCCGGGTACTTCCCTATGGGGCTCTCGATCGAGCGCATCATGACGGAGATGCCCAACGTCGGGTTCCGGGACCACGTCTGGCCCAAGTTCCTGCGCGACAACGCGCTGCGTGTGCTCGGCCTCGACGCGTGAGCACCTGACGTGGCCGAGCCGATCTCCCGACACGGAGCGAACCGGACCCCGCCGCCCGATCCGGAGCGGCTCGACGCCCGTCAACGCGCGCGGCGCGACCGAATCGTGCAGGCCACCGTCACCCTCCTGCCGGACCATCCGTACGAGAGCCTGCAGATGAAGGACATCACGAGCGCGGCGGGTGTCGCGCTCGGCACCACCTACCGATACTTCACCTCCAAGGAGCATCTGATCGCCGAAGCGCTGTACGTGTGGGCCCTCGGGTTCGGGCGCGAGGTCGACAACCCGCCTGCCGGTGCCCTGGAGCGGCTCGAGGTCGCGTACCGGCGCGCGGCACGCGCGTTCGAGCTCTCGCCGTGCGTGTACGGGCACATGGTCGCGGTGCAGGGCTCGAACGATCCCACGGTGGTGCGGATCTTCGACGAGTTCGCCTCCGGCCGGATGGACGCCTTCGGCAGCTACCTCAGCGACGTGCCGTCACCGAAGCGCGAGCGTGTCATCTCCGTGATGAACGCGGTGCTCGGCGAGAACCTGCGGAGTTGGTCGGTCGGTCGCAAGACGATCGACGACGTCTACGCTTCGATCGACAGCGCCGCCGACCTGTTGCTCGGCTAGGACCTGCTCAGCCAGGGGAGCGGTTCCTCGAGCGAGCCGAGAACGTGGGTTCCGCCCGCACTGCGTAACTCGGCCACCGAGTACCGGCCACTCGCGACGCCCACCGACACGGCGCCGGCGGCGTTGGCTGCCTCGATGTCGCGGGGGGTGTCGCCGAGCACCAGGACCTCGGCGGGGTCCAACGGGGTGTGCAGCCGTGCGGCCTTGTCGATGGCGAGCTTCGTCAACTCCGGCCGATCCGGTGAATCGGAGCCGTACGCGCCGAAGAGGAAGAACCGGTTGAGATTTCCGGGCATCAGCTTGGTGCGCGCCGCCCCCTCCATCGCTCCGGAGACGAGTCCCAAGATGACGCCGGCATCAGTGAGACGCGTCAGCAGCTCTTCGACACCCGCGAGCACCCGGTATTGCTCACTCGTCCAGATGTCCTCCGCGAGGTGCAGCAGGTAGTGCGCGTAGAGCTCGTCGAGCTCTGGGCTGCTCGGCTCGCGCCCGAGCACCGCGCGGAACGTCTCGCGCGCAACCTGCGGGTCGGTCTCACCGGCTGACGTGTGTTGGCCGATGTCGGCCCCGATGCCGTAGAGCTTCCGGAACGCAGCATCCCAACTCCGCGCACCCGAGCCCCCGGTGTGCACGAGAGTCTCGTCGACATCGAAGAGCACGGCGACCGGCTCGTGGTTCCCGCCTCGGGGGACGTCCATCGTTCTCCGACTCCTCGTGCTGTGGGGTCACGTCTCTTTCGCCCGCGCGGGTCAATCGGCGTCGTGGAAGGCGATGACGCTCTTGATCCCGGTGGTGCGGCTGACGACCAACTCGCTCGCTTGCTCGGGTGGGTAGCGACCCGCGATCAGCGAGTGTGTTGGTTGCGGCCATTGTCGCTCGAACACTTCGAGATCTCGAACCGCCGCGGCGAAGGCTTGCCGCCCGGCGTTGACGGTACCGAGCACGAACTGGTTCTTCAGGACCATGTCGCGCATCAGACCGGCGGGGTGCGCGTGGTCGAAGGTCTGCAGGCCGGGGACGCCAGTGAGGACGAAGATGCCGTTCGGGCCGAGGGTCCGCAGCACCTCCAAGGCGAATTCGGTGTGTCCGACTGCCTCGTACACGAGGTCGATGTTGCCGATCTCGGCCGCAAGTTCCTCCGGATCGGTCGTTTGCGACGACACGTACGTCGCACCGAGCGCGTCGACCAGATCGCTACGAGCCGAGGGTGGGAGCTCGCGTGAGTACACGTAGGTGTCGAATCCGGCCGCCCTGATGGCCATGGCGCCGAGGATCCCCACTGGTCCCGCACCCAGCACCAGCGCCGAGAGTCCCGTGCCGCGTTCCTCGGCGGGGGCATCGGGGTCGAGCCACGGCGGGCGGTGTTGCATCAGCCAGAACACCTGGGCGAGGGCCTTCTCGGCGATGGTCAGCGGTTCGGTCAACACCGCGACGTCGCCGAGCTCCGCGGGGACCGGCACCAGGTGCTGTTGGTGTTCGACGACACGCTCGGCCATGAAACCGTGCGCATCCTTGATGCCCCGCTCGGCGAAGCCGCCGGTGTAGCAGTAGTCCTGGTGCCCGGCCCGGCACGCGCGACAGCTCGGGTCGGGGCAGGGTCGGCGGACGGTGGGGACGACGAGATCCCCTGGGCGGAGGGCCTCGACCGCCGACCCCACGGCGAGCACGCGACCCAGCGCCTCGTGCCCGATGACCAAGTGATCCTCACCAGGCGGCGGATTGCCGTACTCGAAGGAGCAGATCTCCTTGTCGGTTCCGCAGATGCCGACGTCGAGAACGTCGACGAGGACGTCGTCGGGCTGCTCGAGCCTCGGAGGCTCGCACTCGATCACCTCGACGTGCCGGGTGCCGGGGAACGCGGCAACGGCTTTCACCTGGAGCGGCCCTTTCGGTGTTCACCGACGAGGCGACCCGTCTTCTCGACGGCGCCGGTTGCTGGTGATTCTCGCGAGCCCACGGGGAACCCGTGAGTGAATTCGCGGTGACCTGTCTACTTGCTGTTCACATTGCGGGTGTCGGAGAACGGGTTAGCGTTGCCGCGTGCAGGACTCGGTCAACGGAGCGTCCCGCTCGTCGCAGTCGACCATCGGCGGGAGTCCCTTCCCGGCCATCGAGGACTACGGGTTCATCTCGGATTGCGAGGTGTGCGCGCTGGTCGCGCCGAGCGGGAACGTCGAGTGGATGTGCGTGCCGCGCATGGACGCATCGAGCGTCTTCGCGGCCGTGTTGGACCGCGACGCCGGCTGGTTCCGGTGGGGCCCGGCCGACGTGACCGTTCCGGCCGGGCGGAGGTACTTGCCCGGGACGATGGTGTTGGAGACGACGTGGGACACGCCGAGCGGCTGGGCGGTGGTTCGTGACGTCTTGCTGATCGGGCCGTGGCGACACACGGCGAGCCGGTCCGCCACCCACCGACGAGTGCCGACCGACCACGACGCCGAGAAAGTCCTGCTGCGCACGGTGCGCTGCCTGAGCGGATCGATCGACTTCGTCCTGGAGTGTGAACCGGCGTTCGACTACGGCCGCCGGCGCGGCACGTGGGAGCACACCGGCGACGCGTACGGGCACGCCGAGGTGCGCGCCGGCGACGAGGATCCACCCCTCCGCCTGTCCACCGACCTGAACCTCGGCTTCGAGGGGCCGCGCGCCATCGCCCGACGTCGGTTGCGGGCGGGGGACCACTCGTTCTGCGCGCTGTCGTGGGCCGACGGCGTGCCGCCCGACACCTTCGACGACGCCCACCGACGACTGGCGGGTACCGGAGACTTCTGGCACGAATGGATCAGCCGGGGGAGCTTCCCGGACCACCCCTGGCGCGGTTACCTGCAGCGGTCGGCGTTGACGCTCAAAGGGTTGATGTACGAGCCCACCGGTGCGCTGCTCGCCGCGGCCACCACGTCGCTGCCCGAGACGCCCGGCGGGGAGCGCAACTACGACTACCGATACAGCTGGCTGCGGGACTCGACGTTCATGCTGTGGGGGCTCTCGACGCTCGGGCTCGATCGGGAGGCCAGCGACTTCTTCTACTTCCTTGCCGACCTGGCCGGAGAAGAAGCCGACCTGCAGATCATGTACGGGATCGGCGGCGAGCGAGAGCTCACCGAGCAGACCCTGGACCACCTGTCGGGCTACGAAGGCGCGAAACCGGTCCGCATCGGCAACGGGGCCTGGGACCAACGCCAACACGACGTCTGGGGGGTACTCCTCGACTCCGTGTACCTGCACACCAGGGCGCGGGATCGCCTGGACGAGCGCCGCTGGCCGATGCTCGTACGCCAGGTCGAAGCCGCGCTCGCCCACTGGCGCGAACCGGACCAGGGTCTCTGGGAGGTGCGCGGTCCGGCCCGGCACTTCACCGCTTCCAAGGTGTTGTGCTGGGTTGCCGCCGATCGCGGCGCCCGGCTCGCCGAACTGCGCGGGGATCTCGAACGAGCCGCAGCCTGGCGTGAGGCCGCGAACGAGATCCACGCCGACATCTGCGCCCGCGGTACCGACGAGCGGGGCGTCTTCTGCCAGCACTACGAGACCACCGCCCTCGACGCGTCCCTCCTGCTCGTACCCCTGCTCGGGTTCCTACCTTCCGACGACGCGCGGGTGCGCGCCACCGTGACGGCGATCGCCGACGAGCTGACCGAGGACGACTTGGTGCTGCGCTACCGGGTCGAAGAGACCGACGACGGGTTCGACGGCGAGGAAGGCACCTTCACGATCTGCTCGTTCTGGCTCGTCTCTGCGCTCGTCGAGATCGGCGAGGTCGATCGGGCCAGATCGCTGTGCGCCAAGCTGCTGTCGTTCGCGAGTCCGCTGCTGCTCTACGCCGAGGAGATCGACCCGCACAGTGGCCGGCACCTCGGCAACTTCCCCCAGGCCTTTTCACACCTGGCCCTCATCAACGCCGTCGTGCACCTCATCCGGGCCGACGAGGCGTCGAGCCGGCCTTCCGTCGTCCCCGGCGGTTTCGAGCTCAGGGTCTGATCTGGCGGTCCTCGAGGGCGCCCGCGGTCCGGCGCGCGACCGCGAGGTAGCGGTCGTCGCCGTCGTCGACGAAAGCACACTGCCAGCCGGCGCGCGCGAGGAGTCCGGGCAGGACGCGCGGGTCGAGCGGATCGTCGTCGCGAAGGCCGTGCCCGTGACGCGCCGCGAGAGTGGTGCGCGCGATGGGATGGAACAGCGCGAGGCAACCGCCCGCTCGCACGATGCGCGCACACTCGGCGAGTCCCGCTACCGGGTCGCGCAGGTGGGGAAGCAGGCCGGCCGCGAACACCGTGTCGAACACGGCGGCGCGGAACGGCAGACGGCGGGCGTCGGCGAGCACGAGCAAGGCCGACGACCGGCACGCCGCGGCCCGCGCTGCGTCGAGCATCTCCGGGGTGACGTCGAGGCCCACGACGGAGGCAGCCGTGCCCGCGCAACTGCGCAGCGCCACGAACGCGCGCCCCGTGCCGCACCCGAGGTCGAGCACGCGCCCTCCGCGACGCGCACCGAGGTCGTGCAAGGCACGCTGGAACGCCCGACCGTCGTCGGGGAACCGCTCGTCCCACGTGGCGGCGCGCGGGCCGAAGAACTCGCGGGTGGCGCGGACGGAGTCGTCGACGGTCACTCGACCGCGAGCATGACCTCGGTCGCCTTCACGAGGACCGTGACCGCGGTGCCGGGAGCGAGCTCCAGCTCCTCGGCGGCCTCGCGGGTGATGGCGGCGGTGATGGTGTCGCCGCCGGACAGCGTGACCCGCACGCTGCTCATCACGCCACCATGCTCGACCGCGGCCACCGTGCCCGGCAGCTGGTTGCGGGTGCTCATTCGCATGCTTGGGCTTCTTTCGCTAAGGAACTGGTTCGCCGAGGCGCGCATCGAACCACCCGCACCGGATCTCCCCGGACGGTTGGTCGAAGCGCGTCACGTAGGGCTTCACGTCGAGCAGGATCGTGCCGTCGACCAGGTCGACGCCTGCGAACTGCAGGACGGGCGCGTCGATCACGACGATCCGCACGAGGCTCAACCCGATGGGATTCGGCCGGCGCGGTCCGCGCGTCGCGAAGATCCCGAACTCTTCGGGCTGTTCGCGCAGCAGCAGCGGCACCTGCCGGAGCTCGGGGTCGGGCGCCGGCCGGTCGAACGGCGCGAGCCAGGAGAGCAACCACGCGTGCGAGAACCCGACGAGTCCGTCCAGCGCGTCGACGTAACGAGCGTCGAAGTGGACCTCCCCTGCGACGTGGAGCGCGAACGCGGAC
>DASPTH010000409.1:0-12967 GCA_035623515.1 Acidimicrobiia bacterium | reverse complement strand
GTGCACCCGCACCTCGCGCCGGCCCGTGTCGATGGTGGCGTCGCCGGCCTGCACCACCTCGGGCGCGGGCCCGCCGTCGACCCGCCGCAGCACCGCCTTCACCCGGGCGACGAGCTCGACGGGCGAGAACGGCTTGGTGAGGTAGTCGTCGCCGCCCAGCTCGAGGCCGAGCACGCGATCGACCTCGCCGTCGCGCGCGGTGAGGAAGATCACGGGGATCTGCGACGTCTGGCGCAGCCGCTTGCACACCTCGAGCCCGTCGATGTCGGGCAGGCCCACGTCGAGGACCACGAGGCGCGGACGGTGCGAGCGGACCGCCTCGAGCCCGGCCTCACCGGTGGACGCCTGGAGGACGCGGTAGCCCTCGCGAGCGAGGTAGAGGTCGACGAGATCTGCGATGTTCGGTTCGTCGTCGACGACGAGGATCGTGCCGCGTTCCATGGCCACCATGGTCGCATGCGGCCGACGACCGTGGTGTGAGCCCGATGTCAGCGGAGCGTGAAGACGGTGGCTCGTAGTATCCAGCCCGTGTCGGTCCTGGACGACATCCTCGTGTCGAAGCGCAACGAGGTCACGATGCTGCACCGGCCCGAGGTGCGCGACCTGCTCCGTTCCGAGGCGCTCGCCGCGCCGGCCACCCGCGACTTCGCCGGCGCGCTCCGCACCGGCACCGGCACCATCGCCGTACTGGCCGAGATCAAGCGCCGGTCGCCGTCGAAGGGCGACCTCGCGCCCGACCTCGACCCCGGGGCCACCGCGGCGGCGTACGCCGCCGGCGGGGCGGCGGGCCTGTCGGTGCTCACCGACGGGCCCTACTTCGGCGGTTCGGTCCACGACCTGCACGCGGCCCGGGCCGCCTGCACCCTCCCGGTGCTCCGCAAGGACTTCGTGATCGACGAGGACCAGGTGTTCGAGACCCGCGCGCTCGGTGCCGACGCGATGCTCCTGATCGTCGCCGCCGTGCCCGACGACACCGTCCTGTCCGATCTCCACGCGCTCGCGGTCGACCTCGGCCTGGCCGTCCTCGTGGAGGTGCACGACGCCGCCGAGCTCGACCGGGCGCTGGCCGTGGGCGCGCGTGTCGTCGGTGTGAACGCGCGCGACCTCGGCACCTTCGCCGAGGACCTCGGCACCGGCGAGCGGCTGGTCGCCACGATCCCGACCGACGTGCTCGCGGTCGCCGAGAGCGCGATCCGTTGCCGCGACGACGCCGCGCGCATGGGCGAGGCCGGCTTCGACGCGGTGCTGGTGGGCGAGATGCTCGTGAAGTCGCCCGATCCGACGTCGCTCGTGCGCGACCTCGCGTCCGTGGCGCGCCGCGCGCGGTAGGCGGGATCGTGGACACCGTGACGCTGGGACGCACCGGTGTCGAGGTGAGCGCGGCCGGGCTCGGGTGCGGAGGACACAGCCGGCTCGGCCAGTCGTACGGCGCGAGCACCGAGTCGTCGGTCGCGGTCGTGGGGCGAGCCGTCGATCTCGGGGTCACGTACATCGACACCGCCGAGGCATACGGCACCGAGGGCATCGTCGGGACCGCCCTCCGCCGGCGGCGCGACGAGGTCGTGATCTCGACCAAGGTGTCGCCCAGCACACGCGAAGGGAAGGCGCTCGACGCCGGCGGCTTGCGCGACGCGGTCGGGCGCTCCCTCGCCAACCTCGGGACCGACTGGATCGACGTGTACCACCTCCACGGTGTCGGCCTGGAGGAGTACGGGTACTGCCGGAGCGAGCTCGTGCCCGCGCTCGAGGCGTTGCGCGACGAGGGCGCGATCCGGTTCCTCGCCATCTCCGAGCGCTTCGCCATGGATCCCGGGCACGCGATGCTGCAGCGCGCGGTGCAGGACGACTGCTGGGACGTGATGATGGTGGGGTTCAACCCGCTCAACCAGAGCGCGCGCGACCGGGTGTTCCCGTTGACCCGCGAGAAGGACGTCGCCGTCGAGGTGATGTTCGCGGTGCGCCGGGTGTTCAGCCGCCCGGAGGAGTGTGCACGCGTCGTGCGCGAGCTCGCGGAGCGGGGCGACATCGACGGCGCGAGCGTCGACCTCGACGAGCCCTTCGGTTTCTTGACGCGCGGCGGCTCCGCGTCGGTGATCGACGCCGCGTACCGGTTCGCGCGTTACGAACCGGGTTGCCACGTGGTGCTCACCGGCACGGGCAGCGTGGAGCACCTCGAGGCGAACCTCCGCTCGATCTGCGCCCCGCCGCTGCCGCCCGGCGACGTGCAGCGCCTGCGCGACCTCTTCGGGCACCTCGACCACCTGTCCGGCAACTGACGGCTCTCGGGCACGGATGCACGAGCAAGCGAAGGAGTCCTGATGCGATACCAACTCGGTCCCGACCAGATCCCGACGGCGTGGTTCAACGTGCTCCCCGTGCTGCCCGACCCGTTGTCCCCGCCGCTCCACCCGGCGACGAACGAACCGATCGGCCCCGACGACCTCGCACCGCTCTTCCCGATGGGCCTGATCGCACAGGAGGTGTCGGCCGAGCCGTGGGTCGACGTGCCCGGTGAGGTCCTCGACATCCTCCGCCTGTGGCGCCCCACTCCGCTCGTGCGCGCCGAGCGGCTCGAGCGGGCGCTCGGCACGCCGGCGCGCATCTACTTCAAGGACGAGTCGGTATCGCCCGCGGGCTCGCACAAGCCGAACACCGCGGTGCCCCAGGCGTTCTACAACCGGACGGAGGGGGTACCGCGTCTCACCACCGAGACCGGGGCAGGCCAGTGGGGGACCGCGCTCGCCTTCGCGTGCTCCCAGTTCGACCTCGACTGCAAGGTCTACATGGTGCGCGCCTCCTACGAGCAGAAGCCGTACCGCAAGGTCCTGATGGAGACGTGGGGCGCCGACGTCGTGCCGTCACCCGTCGACCAGCCGGACCATCCGGGGTCGCTCGGCCTCGCGATCAGCGACGCCGTGCGCGACGCCGCGACGCGCGACGACACGCACTACTCGCTCGGCTCGGTCCTCAACCACGTGCTCCTGCACCAGACGGTGATCGGGCTCGAGGCGAAGGAGCAGCTCACGCTCGCCGGCGAGCCGTCGCCCGACGTCGTGATCGGCTGCTGCGGCGGCGGGTCGAATCTCGGCGGTATCGCGCTGCCGTTCGTGCCCGACCCCGACGTCCGGCTCGTCGCGGTGGAGCCGTCGTCGTGCCCCACGCTCACGGAGGGCCGTTTCGAGTACGACTTCGGCGACACCGCGGGCACGACGCCGTTGCTCGCGATGTACACGCTCGGGCACGAGTTCGTGCCGCCGACCATCCACGCCGGTGGACTGCGCTACCACGGCGACGCGCCGATCATCTCGTCGCTCGTGAAGAGCGGCCGGATGGAGGCGATCGCCTACCCGCAGGGCAAGACCTTCGAGGCCGCGGTGCAGTTCGCGCGTGCCGAGGGCAAGGTGCCCGCACCCGAGACCGGCCACGCGGTGCGCGCGGTGATCGACGAGGCGCTGGCCGCCAAGGAGTCAGGTGAGGAGCGCGTGATCCTCTTCAACTTCTCGGGCCACGGCCTCCTCGACCTCTCCGCCTACGACGACTTCCTCCACGGCCGCCTCCTCGACGCGTGACCTTTCGGTTTCGGCGTCACAGGCGCCGAAACGAGCGCGGCGGCGTAGCCCCAGCCGAGCAGGATGTCGAACACGAAGTGGTCGGCGGTGTAGACGAGCGTGCCCGCCATCGCGACGTTGTACGCCACGAGCGCCAGGCGCCAACGCGGGGCCCGGTCCCAGAGGAAGAGCATGACCAGGAACGGCGCGGCCGCGTGCAGCGAGGGGAGCGCGCCGACGGGGAACGCGAGCTCGCTGTCCTCGCCGAAGACGGCGGCGACGCGCGGGGTCCCCACGTGCTCCCACATGCTGCGCGTCACGCGGTCGGTGGGCGGGATGTCGCCCCGGATGCTCGCGAGCCACGGCGGGACCGCCGGGTACGCGACGTACGTCGCGAACCCGGCGAACGCGCCGGTGACCACGAGGGCACGGAATCGCCGGAACGCGTCCTCGTCCCGCTTCCAGAGCGCGGCGGCGACGGCGGGTGTGACCGCGAAGTGGCTCAGGTACACGACCCATGCCGCGTAGTCCCACCACCGCGGGTCGTCGGGCTTCCAGCGCGCCCGCTGGACGGAGACGGTCGGTACGGTGCCGCCGAAGAGCAGCTCGTCGAACCGACGCTGGGGCTCGACGTGCGCCTCGGCGGTCAGGGGGTCGGACCACCGGTGCAGCACCCGGTAGGCCACGACGATGGACGCGAACGGTAGCCAGTCGCGCGCGAACCGCGACCACGACCCACGCTCTCGGCGTCTCCTCATGTTCGGTGTCCGTCCACCCGTCCGACCTCCTCGTGGCGGGTGAATGTACGTCGAGCCGCGTGGGGGCTCCGATACCCTCGGCCTTTCATGGGGGCTCCGCCATGTGGGTGAAGATCTGCGGCATCACGAACGAGGAGGACGCGCTCCTCGCCGTGGCGCTCGGCGCCGACGCCCTCGGCTTCATGTTCGTACCCGGGAGCCCGCGGCAGGTCCAACCCGCCACCGTCGAGGAGATCCTGCACCGTCTCCCCACCGGCGTGATCACGGTCGGCGTGTTCCGCGACGAGCGGCAGGAGCGCGTGGTCGAGCTCGTCAACACGCTCGGGCTGTCGGGCGCGCAGCTGCACGGCCGGGAACCGTTGTCCGACGTCCGCTGGGTGCGCCGCCGCGTGCCGTTCGTGATCCAGGGGTTCCGCGCCGACGATCCCGCGCTCGCGGCCGTTGGCAACGGCCCGGTCGACATCGTGCTCATCGACGCCGAGGAGCCCGGTTCGGGGCTGGTGTTCGACTGGGCGCTCGCCGACGCGGTGCCCGCCGGCGTCCGCCTCCTCCTCGCCGGCGGCCTCCACCAGGGCAACGTCGCGCAGGCGATCAAGCGCGTGCGGCCGTGGGGTGTCGACGTGTCCACCGGCGTCGAGACCACGCCCGGCTCGGGGCGCAAGGACCCCCGCAAGCTGCGCAGCTTCATCCAGGCGGCACGGGTCGCCGGCGAGGAGCTGCACACCGCCGACGACTGGGTCCCCGACCCGACGGCGGCCCCGTACGACTGGATGGACGACGGTGTCTGACGCGGCACCTGCGCGGGGCGCATCGGTGCAGCTCGCGCCGCCCGGCCCCGAGCCGCAGGGGCTCGGGCGGTTCGGCGAGTTCGGTGGGCGTTTCGTGCCGGAGACGCTGGTGCCGGCGCTCATCGACCTCGAACGCGAGTTCCGCAGCGCCTGGAGCGACGACGCGTTCCGCGCCGAGCTCGCCGAGCTGCTCACTTCGTACGCCGGTCGGCCGACGCCGGTCACGGAGTGTCACCGCCTGTCGGAGCGGCTCGGCCTCCGCGTGCTCCTGAAACGGGAAGACCTCACCCACACCGGCTCGCACAAGATCAACAACGTGCTCGGGCAGGCCTTGCTCACGCGTCGGATGGACAAGCGACGGGTGATCGCGGAGACGGGCGCCGGGCAGCACGGCGTCGCCACCGCGACCGCGGCCGCGCTGTTCGGTCTCGACTGCCTGGTGTTCATGGGTGCCGTCGACGTGGAGCGTCAGGCGCTGAACGTCTTCCGCATGAAGAGCCTGGGCGCCGACGTCGTACCGGTCACGAGCGGCAGCGCGACGCTCAAGGACGCGATCAACGAGGCCCTCCGCGACTGGGTGGCGAGCGTCGACACCACCCATTACTGCATCGGCTCGGTCGTCGGGCCGCACCCGTACCCGTGGATGGTGCGGGAGTTCCAGCGCATCGTCGGCGACGAAGCGCGCGCACAGTGCCGCGCCGTCCTCGGCGGCGATCCCGACTTCGTCGTCGCCTGCGTCGGCGGCGGCTCGAACGCGATCGGGACCTTCACCGGTTTCCTCGACGCGCCTTCGCGACTCGTGGGCGTCGAAGCAGGTGGCCTGGGCCTCGAGTCGGGCCACCACGGCGCGTCGGTGAGCCGCGGCGTGCCCGGTGTGCTGCACGGGTCACGGTCGCTCTTCCTGCAGGACGAGGACGGCCAGATCCTCGAGGCGCACTCGGTCAGCGCCGGGCTCGACTACCCGGGCGTGGGGCCCGAGCACGCCGCGCTCGCCGCGACCGGGCGCGCCGAGTACGGCTTCGCCACCGACGACGAGGCCATCGCCGGTTTCCAGTTGCTGTCGGTGACCGAGGGGATCGTGCCGGCGCTCGAGCCTGCCCACGCGATCGGCTGGCTCGCGCGGGAGTCGGGCCGCGCGGTACCGCAGGGATCGAGCGTGCTCGTCACGCTGTCGGGTCGCGGCGACAAGGACGCCGCCCAGGTGGCCGAACGCCTCACCGGCGCCCGTCCGTGAGGCCGGACGGGTGAGCCTCGAGTCGCACCTCCGGGCCCGCCGCGCGGCCGGGCACAAGCTGCTCGTCCCCTACATCACCGGCGGCCTCGACGACGAGTGGATCGACGTGCTGCACGCGGTCGCCGACGCCGGCGCCGACGCGGTCGAGGTCGGGATCCCGTTCTCCGACCCGGTGATGGACGGCGTCACCGTCCAGGAGGCGTCACGGCGCGCGCTCGAGCACGGCGCCACGCCCGCGGGGATCGTCGCCGCTATCGGCGCCGACGCCTTCCCCGTCCCCCTCGCGGTGATGACCTACACCAACCCCGTCGCACACATGGGGTTCCGGCGCTTCGCGTCGGCGCTCGCCGGGGCTCGCATCTCGGGCGCGATCGTGCCCGACCTGCCACTCGACGAGCTGGACGGCTGGGCCGACGCCGCCGACGCCGCCGGCGTCGAGACCGTGCTGCTCGCGGCGCCGACCACGCCCGACGACCGCCTCGTGGCGATCTGCGAGCGCTCGCGCGGCTTCGTGTACGGCGTGGCACTCCTCGGCGTCACCGGTGCGCGCGACCACCTCGCCGCGCAGGCGGAGGAGGTCGCGCGCCGGTGCAAGGCCGCCACCGACAAGCCCGTCCTGCTGGGTCTCGGCATCTCGAACGCCGAGCAGGCCGCGGAAGCGTCCCGGTTCGCCGACGGCGTCATCGTCGGCAGCGCGCTGGTGGCGCGGCTGCTCGACGGCGGCGGCGCCGACGCGGCCCACGCGTTCGTGGCGGAGCTCCGCGCCGGGCTCGACGCCGTGCCGAGCGCATGATCAAGTACCTGGGATCGAAGCGCCGGCTCGTCCCCGTGCTCGCGAGCTTGTGCGAGCGCGCCGGCGTGCGCACGGCGCTCGACCTGTTCACCGGCACCACACGCGTCGCGCAGGCGTTCAAGCAGTGCGGCGCGTACGTCACCGCGGTCGACACCGCGCGGTATTCCGAGGTGTTCGCGCGCTGCTACGTGGAGACCGACGCCATCGCCGTCGACAAGGACGACCTGCGCGAGGCCGTGGCGGAGCTGAATGCGCTCCCGGGCGAGGCGGGCTACTTCACGCACACGTTCTGCGAGCAGTCGCGCTTCTTCCAGCCCTTCAACGGCGCGCGGGTCGACGCCATACGTGACGCGATCGAGCGTGACCACGCCGGTTCACCGCTCTACCCGCTCCTGCTCACGAGCCTGATCGAGGCGGCCGATCGGGTCGACTCCACCACGGGTGTCCAGATGGCGTACGTGAAGGAGTGGGCGCCGCGCTCGTACCGGCCGCTCGAGCTGCGCGTGCCGGAGTTGCTGCCCGGCGGCGGGCGGGCCGTGCGCGCCGACGCGGTCGAGGCCGCCGGCGCGACGGGCGAGTTCGACCTCGCCTATCTCGATCCGCCCTACAACCAGCACCGGTACTTCACCAACTACCACGTGTGGGAAACGCTCGTCGCGTGGGACGCACCCGACCACTACGGCGTGGCCTGCAAGCGCGCCGACGCACGCGAGTGGGCCACCAAGAGCGTGTTCAACCGTCGGCGGGAGATGCCGGTGGCGCTCCGCGCGGTCGTCACCGACGTGCAGGCGCGTGTGCTCGTGCTGTCGTACAACGACGAGGCGTGGGTCGACCTCGACGAGTTGCGTGAGATCTGCGCGGTGCGCGGCGTGGTCGAGGTGCTCGCGTTCGACTCCCGGCGCTACGTGGGCGCCCAGATCGGCATCCACAGCCCGACGGGTGCGCGTGTCGGTACGGTGTCGCACGTGCGGAACCAGGAGTACCTGCTGATCGCGGGCGACCGCGCCGAGGTACGAGGGCTCGCGGCGGCGGCGCGGCTGTGAAGGTCGACGGCTGCGATCTGTGTGAGGCCGCGCGTATCACGCCGTGGTTCCACGAGGACGACGTGTGCTGGATCGCCGAGTGCGAGATCTGCTCCGTGCCGATGGTCGTGTGGCGCTCACACGGGGTGGCGCCGTCACAGGCGGAGCTCGCGCACATGCACGCGCAACTCGCCCGAGTCGCGGCCGACGTGCTCACCGTCGAGCACTGGGTCGACGACAACATGCGGAACATCCCCGACCACTACCACGCGCACGCGCGGCCCCGGGGCGGCTTCTTCGGCCACGGCTTCCGCCGCTCGTGACCCCGTCCTCGCAGCGCGCGAGGCGCCGTCAGTAGCCTCCGCTGCTGCTCTTCGACGAGTTCGTGGCCGTCGGGTTGGTCGTCGCCGTCGCGCCCGACGACGACACGCTCGCCCCGGCCGTCGTGAACATCGCGCCCGCCATGCCCGAGCTCTCGTGGAAGTCGCAGTGGAACTGGAAGGCCGCGCCGGTCGACGGCACCGTGACCGTGACCTTGGCTTTCTTGTCCGGCTGCACCTCCTTGTCCACCTTGAGGGCGGTCGAGGTGAACGTGTGCGCGAGCTTGCCCTCGTTCTTCAGGGTGATGGTGAGCTTCTCACCCGGCTGCACCTTGATGAAGGTCGGCTCGAAGTACTTGTCGTCCTGCTCGAGGGTCAAGCTCGCGCTCGACTTGCCGCTCACGTCCTTGGTGCCGTGGTTGTTGACCTTCTGGCCGAGGTCGACCGGCGCTTTCTGCGCGGCCGACGCAGCCGGGCCGCCGAAGGCGAAGAGGAGCGCGGTCGCCGCCGCGGCACCGAGGAGCTTTTTCATCGAGGGCCTCCTTCGAGTCGGGTGATCTACGGCCCGGCCCCCGGGGGAGATTGCGCGCGTGCCGGTTACCATGGCGCGGGCTCCGCGCTTCTCGACGGCGAGCCGGCAATCCACTGCCCCCAGGACGCCGTAGATCCCCATGTGGTCGGTATCGGACGACGCGCTCGTTGCCGGGCTCGCAGCCGGCGATCAAGACGCCGCGTCGGCATTCGTCCGGCGCTTCCAGCGTCGCGTCTACGGCCTGGCCCGCACCATCGTGGGCGACGACCGCGCCGCGGAAGACGTCGCGCAGGAGGCATTCCTGCGGGCGTGGCGCCATGCCGCCGCCTACGACCCGAGGCGGGGGAGCGTCGTCAGCTGGCTGCTCACGATCACCCGCAACCTCTCGATCGACGCGGTGCGCGTGCGGCGGCCGGCGAGCTTCGACCCCGCCGTGCTCGTCGAGACCGACCACGAGTCGACCGAACGTGGACCGCACAAGCTCGCCGAGTTGAACGACGACACCGCGCGCCTGCGCGCCGCGCTGGCGCGCCTCCCGGAGGACCAGAGCCGGGCGATCGTGCTCGCGGGCCTGCTCGGCTACACCGCGCGCGAGGTCTCGGAGATCGAGGACATCCCGCTCGGTACCGCGAAGACCCGCATTCGCACCGCGCTCCAGCGCCTGCGCGCCGCGCTCGTGTCCGAGGAGCGTGCTGAGTGAGCGTGTACTCGTGCGCGCAGCTCCGTGAGGTCGCGCCCGAGCTCGCGCTCGGCGTGCTGAGCGGGGCCGAACGCGCCGAGGCGATCATCCACGTGAACGGGTGCGCCCGGTGCCAGGCGCTCGTCAACGAGCTCACCGAGGTGGCCGACGCGCTGCCGCTGCTCGCGCCCGAGCACGAGCCGCCCCCGGGATTCGAGAGCCGGGTGCTGGCGGCGGGGCGGGCGCGCCGGCGGCGCACCACCAGGCGGTGGGTCGCGTCCATCGCCGCGGCCGCGGCCGCCGCCGCGATCCTCAGCATCACGATCGTGCGCGTCGTCGAATCGAACGACAGCGCATCGACCGTCGCGATGCGGGAGCCCGTCGAGGTCCGGATGGTCACCACGCCGGGCGCCTACCCGGCCGGCTGGGCGTACGTCACGAACGGCACGTCGGTCGCCGTCGCCGTCGACTACCACTTCCCGTCGGGTCGCTACCGGGTGGTCGTCGTCCCCCACGGTGGCACGTCGGCGACGATCGACACGATGACGGTGGCCGACGGGCGGGGGAGCGCCACCGGTCGGAGCCCCGTGCCCTTGCCGGGCGGGAGCACCATCGAGCTCGTCGCCGCCGAGGGGAACACGGTGTGCCACGGGACGGTTGCCCCGGAGTCCTAGGCTGCGGTCGACATCTCCGGTCGACGTCGGCGAGGGAGGGCAAATGCGCGTGCTCCGGGTGCTCGTGGTGGCAGTGGTGCTCACGGGGGGTGTCGCGGTGACCGCGCCCGGCGCGAGCGCATCCGCCCCGGCCACCAGCAAGGCGTGCAAGTCGCTCAAGACACTGCTCAACGACGCCAGCCACATCAATTCGAAGAAGTTCGACGGGGACCAGGTCAAGAGCGTGGGGCAGGAGTTCAAGAGCGCCGCGAAGTCGGCGCCCAAGGCCATCCGGTCGGCGCTCACCAAGATCGGCAACTTCCTCATCGACGTCGGGAACTCCAGTGGCGTGAGCGAAGCGCAGGCGAAGATCGCGCAGGAAGGCAAGAGCTACTCGCAGGCGGTCGCCACCGTGACGGGCTACCTCATCCAGCACTGCAACGGGAGCTGAGGCCCGCGCGCGAGGTCACGCCTCCGTCGGGCTGACGTCGTCGAGCCGGCGCGCCACCGTCTCGGGGAGGCGGGGCACGAGCAGCACGGCCGCGACGAGCGTGGGGATGCCGCACACCGCGATCGCCGCGCCCAGCCCGCCCATCGCGTCGCGGAGTTGCGTGGCGACGAGGAGGCCAGTCGCCGATCCCGCGACCCCGGCCACGAGCAGCAGGCCGTTCGACGTCCCGCGCACCTCGGTCGGGAACAGCTCGGCGTCGAGCGTCCCGAGCGCGAGCCCGGCGGACGCCGCGGCGACGATGGCGACGGCCGGCGCCACCCAGAGCAGCACGTCGTCGGACGCGAGGAAGAACGCCATCTGGAAGGCGGTCGCGAGGAGCAGCCCCGCGACCGCGACGGGGCGGCGGCCGCGCGACTCGGCCAGGCGGCCCGCGAGCAGGATGCCGATGACGCCCGGGACGCCGGCGGTGACCGTGCGGAACAGCGCGACGTCGGAGTTCGAGAACCGGTGGGCGCGGTGCAGGTACCGGTTGGTGAGCTGTGACGAGGGCGCGGTGAACACGTTCGTCACGAAGGCGACCGCCGCCAGCAGCACGAAGCGACCGCGGTAGCCGGTCACGAACACCTCGCCGACACGGCCGCGCTGCACCCGCTGGCGCACCACCGCCGCGTAGCGGCGCGTCTCGTGCAGCTGGCGTCCGATCGCGGGGAGCAGCAGCACCGCCGCCGCGCTCGCCAGGAACGAGATGCGCCAGCCGTAGTCGCCGAGGTCCGCGAACGGGAGGAACACCACCGACAGCGCCACGCCCGCTCCGAGCGCGAGCGCGAACATCGCGGCCGCGAAGGCCCGGGCACCTTCCGGTGCCTCCTCCACCGCGGCGATGCCCGCGACGACGAGGCACGCGTTCACGAACGCGCGGGTGAGGAGCTGCGCGCCGGTGAACACCTCGAAGCTCGGCGCGAGCCCGGCCAGCGCGTTCGCCGCGCAGGCGCCGGCGAGCGCGATCAGGATCAAGCGGCGCCGGCCGAGGCGGTCGGCGAGCGCGACGACCACGAGCGAGAGCAAAACGCCCGCCCGCGCGATGGCGAGTGCCAGCCCGAGGGCCTGGTCCGACTGGTTGAACGTGTCGGTCACGGCGTCGCCGTTCTGGGTGAGCAGCGCGCCGCTGAAGCTCGCGAAGACCGCGACGAGGGCGAGCGCAGCGAGGCGCCGTGCCTGTTCCTCGCTGAACGCCACCGGCGGGACGATCGCGAAGGGTCGCGGCGTGGGCGGCGCCGCGGTGCCGAGCGCGCGGGCCTCGACCCGTGCGGCGAGGAACGGCAGCTCGCGGCGCGCCGCGAGCCACGCCTGGAGCTCCACGAACCAGCTGAAGAAGGGCACCGAGTAGTGACCCAAGGCCTCGAGCTCGAGTGCGGTCGCGCCGTCGCCGAAGGGTGTGATCACGGAGCGGAGCGACGTCCCGGGAAACGGGAACGCCGTGAACGGCCCGTCGGGCGCCGCGAAACCCGCTTCGGTCGCGAGCGCCGCGCGCACTCGCTCCGGCGGCGCGCCGATCGTGACGAGCACCACGCGCCGCACGTGGGGCATGCTACGGCGGACGAATCACGAGGAGAGGATCCATGGCGACACTCGCGCCCGGCGACCGCGCGCCCGCGTTCACGCTCACCGACCAGCACGGCAAGACGGTCAAGCTCGCCGACTTCAAGGGCAAGCAGGTGGTCGTCTACTTCTACCCGAAGGCCGACACGCCCGGCTGCACGGCACAGTCGTGCGCGTTGCGCGACGCCGAACCCGATCTGAAGAAGTTGAAGGCGAAGGTCATCGGCATCAGCCCCGACCCGCCCGACAAGCAACTGAAGTTCGACGAGAAGTACGGGCTGGGCTTCCCGCTGCTCGCCGACACCGAGCACACCGTCGCCGAGAAGTACGGCGTGTGGGGCGAGAAGGTCAACTACGGACGCAAGTACATGGGCATCATCCGCTCGGCGTTCGTCGTCGACGGCACCGGCAAGCTCGCCGCCGCCGCCAGGCGGGCGCATCTCGCGCCGGAGATCATCAACATCTTCCGGGGCGAGGAATTGGATTTGGCATTCGGCCGAGCAAATGTGATACATGCTGCACTGCTCGCAGGGCCGGCGAGCGATAATGTTCTCGCGCGCGTCCGAGCTCTCACCGCCTTTCTCGGTGAG
>DASPTH010000374.1:0-15132 GCA_035623515.1 Acidimicrobiia bacterium | reverse complement strand
ACCAGCCCGAGATCCTGCGCGTCGGCCGCCCCGACGAAGTCCCCGAAGAACGCCAGCTCCTTGGCCCGCTGCATACCGACGAGCCGGGGCAGCAGGAAGGAGCCGCCGAAGTCGATCGACAACCCGCGGCGTACGAAGATCTGGGTGAGGCGGGCGTCGTCGGACGCGACGACCAGGTCGCACGCCAGCGCCATGTTGGCGCCCGCGCCCGCCGCCACACCGCGGACCTTCGCGATCGTGGGCTTGGGGATCTCGTGGATGGTCAGCGCGAGCGAACCGATCATGCGCATGTAGGTGAGCGGGTGCGCGGGCTGGCCGTCGCGATCGGTGAGGTCGGCACCGGAGCAGAACGCGCCGCCGGCACCCGTCAGCACGACGACGCGGTCGGCGGCGTCGGCGGCGATCGTCCGGAACGTCTCGAGCAATTCGAACGCCATGGACGGGTTGAGCGCGTTCCGCTTCTCCGGCCGGTTGAGCGTGATCGTGACCACACCCTCGTCGCGGCTCACGAAGATCGTTTCCATGACGGCGTCCTCACGGTGGGTGATTGCGAGCAGGCACATGTTGGTCGACGGACCGCATCTGGGTGGTCAAGGCACGCGACGACGATAACGACAGCGCAGAAGGCTTCGCTCCCGGCCGCATGCGCCGCCTGAGCCGATGACGCGCTACGACCCGATCGCACGCAGCACGTCGAGGTGCGCGGCGCGGCGCGCGGGCGGGACGCCGGCGAGGAGCCCCGCCAGACCCGCGAGGATCATGAAGACCGCGAGCTGCAGGACGGGCAGCGTGAAGTCGATGCCCTGGTCCGAGAGCGCCTGCACGATCGCGCGTCCGAATACGATGCCGATGGCGAGTCCGAGGAGCGCCCCGAAGGAGGCAACGATCAAGGCTTCGCCTCTGATCATGCGCCGGAGTTGCACGCGACTCATGCCGACGGCGCGCAGCAGCCCGATCTCACGTGTGCGCTCGTAGATCGACAACGCCAGCGTGTTCACGATGCCCACGAGGGCGATCACCACAGCGAGCAGCAACAACACGTACATGAGGCCGAGGATCTGGTTGAACATCGCGAGCTGGCTGTCGCGGAACTGTGCCTTGTTCTGCGCCTGGATGCCCCCGTAGCGGCTCGCGACCTGCTTGACGACGCGCTCGGCTTCCGCGGTGGACATCCCCGGCGGCTTCACCACCCCCACGTAGAAGTCGAGCGGGTCGGGGAAACCCTTCCAATTCGCGAGGGAGATGATGTAGTTCGTCGCGTTGGGGAGCGCCTTCTTGTCGGTGTAGATGCCCTGCACCGTGAGCGTCTGGGGCCCGAGCGGGAACTCCACCCGCACGCGGTCGCCCACCTTGTAGCCCTCGCTCGACGCGGTGTCCTTGTAGACGACCATCCCACCCTTGGCGAATTCGTCCATGCGCGCGCCGGGCTTCAGGCCGATCTCGGTCATCTTCTCGAAGCCGGCCGACGCGCCGTTGACCGGGTGCGACGTCCCGTTGATCGACACCGTGCCGAACCGGTACTCGACCACCTGCGCCCCGGGGAGCGCCTTGCGCAAGGCCGAGGCTGCTTCCGGGCTGAACGGCTGGAACGTCTTCGGGGAGAGGATGAAGTCCGCGTGCGTCTGGTCGTCGATCGCGCTCGCGAACGAATCCTTCGCCGACGCCCCGAAGATCGCGATGAAGCTCACGAGGGCGAGGCCGATCATGAGCGCCGCCGCGGTGGACGCGGTGCGACGCGGATTCCGCATCGCGTTGTGCTGGGCGAGGATCCCCGTGATGCTCTCGGTCTTCTCCGCGGGCCAGGTGAGCGCCTTGGTGGCCGGTCGCGCGAGGAGCGGGCTGAGCATCGCCACCCCGATGAACACCAGGAACGCGGCCGCGCCCGTGAGCACCGCGGCACCCCCTCCGCTGGGGCCGAACAGCCCGAGGCCGAGCGCGGCGAGCCCGCCGAGGGTGAGCACCGCGCCCCAGATGTAGCGCCGCCGCCCCGAGCTGACGTCGATCGCGTGGTCGCGCAGCGCGGCGATCGGCGGGATGCGTGCGGCACGCCGTGCCGGTGCGAGCGCCGAGACGAGCGTCACGACCGTGCCGACCACGAGCGCGACGACGATCGTGCGGGGCAGGATCTGGAGGGGACCGGTGGGCAGGTCGATGCCGAAGGCGCTGAGGAGCGATTCGAGCGGCTTCACGATCGCGATGCCGAGGACGAGGCCGAGGATCGAGGACAGCAGACCGACGGTGACCGCCTCGAACGCGACCGAGCCCACCACTTGCGGACCGCTGGCGCCGAGCGCGCGGAGCAACCCGAGCTCCCGGAGTCGCTGCGCCACCGTGATGGAGAAGGTGTTGTAGATGATGAATGCGCCGACGAACAACGACACGAGGGCGAAGATCAGCAGCAGCGTGCTGAAGAACGACAAGTTGCTCTTGATGTCGTTCGACTGCTGCTCGGCGAGCTTCTTTCCGGTGATCACCTCGTAGTGGAGCCCTTGCTGGCGGAGCGCGGTCTGGATGCGATCGCGAACCTGGACCTCGGACAGCCCTGAGTCACCCCGCACGTCGATCTGATCCCACTGGTCGACCCGGTTCATCACCTCTTGCGCGGTGCTCGGGACGAACGCCGCCATCGTGGCTCCCGCGAGCCCGTTCTTGTTGCCGCCGAACTCGAACACCCCGGTGATCGTGAAGTGACGAGGCTGGACGGTGAGGAACGAGATCTTGGCGCGGTCACCGATCTTGAATTTGCCGTCCTCGAACGTCTTGGCGTCGAGCGCGACCTCGCTCGCCCGAGCCGGTTGCCGGCCGTGGATCAGGTCGAGCGACGTGTTGACCTCGGTGTGCTCGGGATACCAACTCGTGCCGAGGGTCGGCGCCTGGTTCTGGATCGCCTTGCCGTTCGTGCCCTCCACCAGTGCGAACCCGGTGACGCTCCCCTGTGCGCGCGCGACGCCCGGTACGGCCTGGATCGTCCCCACCAGGGACGCCGGGACCGGCGTGCGCGTCGACGTGGCGTTCTGACCGGCCTCTTCGAACGGCTTCGGCGTGCGGACGACGGCGTCGACGCCCTTTGTCGCGTTGCTGAACAGGTCGTCGAACACATTGCCCAGCGTGTCGGTGAGCACGAGCGTGCCGGCCATGAACGCGACGCCGAGCACCACGGCCAACGAGGTGAGCACCAGGCGAAACTTCTTCGCGAGGAGCCCTGTGTAGGTCACTTTCCACACGGAAGCGAACCTCCTGGCTGCGTATCGTAGGGACGTGACCTCCCCGTTGCATCCCGACGTCGCCACGCTCGCGCCGCTGCTCGGCACGTGGTCGGGCGTGGGACACGGCGTGTACCCGACGATCGAGCCGTTCGACTACCACGAGACGGTCACGTTCGGACACGTGGGCAAGCCGTTCCTCGCCTACGTACAACGTACGAAGGACGCGACCGACGGCCGGCCCCTGCACGCCGAGAGCGGGTACCTGCGCATGCCCGCACCCGGGCGCGTCGAGCTGGTCGTCGCGCAGCCGGGCGGGATCGTGGAGATCGACGAGGGGACGTTCGACGGCACGACGATGCGGTTGGTGTCCCGGTTGGTCGGGGTGACGAGCACGGCGAAGGACGTCTCGGCTGTCGAGCGCGACTTCGTGCTCGACGCCGACCTGCTCTCGTACTCGTTGCGCATGGCCGCGGTCGGTCAACCGCTCCTACACCACCTCGCGGCGGAGCTCCGCCGCGAGTAACGAACCTCGCGGCGCCGCTCTTCCTTCTTCAGTGCGCGGACGTGGGTAGGTCGTCGACCTCGAGGGTGCGGAGCTGGTCGACGGTCGGCGCGGCGACTCCGCGCAGGCGCCACGCCTGACGCACCACGGCGGCTTCGAACACGTTGCGGACGAACCGTGCGTTGCCGAACTCACGGTCGCGGACGACACCATGCAAGATTGCGCGCAACGCGTCGGCGCAGCCCTGCGTGGGGCTGAAGTCGGCGTCGTGGCACAGCGACTGGAAGATGGCGAGGAGCTCGTCGTCGGTGTAGTCGGGGAAGACGATCGTGGTGCGGAACCGGCTCTTCAGCCCGGGGTTCGAGTCGATGAAGGTCGCCATCTCCTCCGTGTACCCCGCGACGATGAGCACGAGCGCGTCGCGGTGGTCCTCCATCGCCTTCACCAACGTCGCGATCGACTCGCCCCCGAAGTCGTCGCTCGCGAGCGAGTACGCCTCGTCCACGAAGAGCACGCCGCCGATCGCCGACTCCACCACCTCCGCCGTCTTGATCGCGGTCTGCCCGACGTAGCCGGCGACGAGACCCGAGCGGTCGGTCTCGACGAGCTGGCCGCCCACCAGCAGGCCGAGGGCCCGGTAGATGCCGGCCACGAGCCGGGCGACCGTGGTCTTCCCGGTGCCCGGGTCGCCCACGAAGACGAGGTGCCGGCTGACGCCGGGCGTCTTCAAGTTGTTCTCGGTGCGGAGCTTGTCGATCCGCAGCAGCTCGGCCTGGTGGTGGATCTCGTCCTTCACCGACGCCAGCCCGATGAGGTCGTCGAGCTGCGCGAGGAGCTCGGCGAGCGTCGCCGGCGGCGCGGCGGCGGCCGCGGACGCGGTCGCCGCGGTCGTGCTCGTCTGCGCTACCTGCGCCGGCGGCGCGGCCACGGGGCCGGGCGTGGTGGTCAGGGCGGCGGGGACGAAGAGGCGCCCGCTCGGCGCAACCGCGCGCAGCTGTGCCGAGGCGGCGAAACCGGCGGCATTGATCCCGTCGATGCTCGGGTCGGCGAACGTCGCCGCGGCCGAGGCGACCTCGGCGAGGGCGCGCGCGTACGCCTCCGACGCCGCCTGGTTGCCGCTGGCGATGATGCGAGCCAGCACGGGGGTCGGCCCGTCGCGCGAAGCGCGGCCGCGGCCCGAGGCCTTGCCGAAGGACGACGCCGGGCGGCCGAAGGCGTCGGCCCACGCCGCTTGCGACCGCGAGTTGCCGTCGCAGATCGCGGCCGCGAACTCGGCGGCGTCGTCGTCCACGTTCGCGGTGACCCCGGCGTCGGCGGCCGACGTGCGCATGACGGCGACCGCGGCGGCCAGGTCGTCGTTCACGCCTGCGGATCCGGCGGCGCCGTGGGGGGCGGGGGCGCCGCGTTGGGCGGGGGCGCCGCGTCCGACACGTCCAGGGGCCCGCGGCCGAACTTCTCGGCGAGGAACTTGCCGTTGGCGATGAGCTTGTCGGAGTCGGCCCGGTTGACCGCGTCGGAGATGTCGTCGAGCTGCTCGTAGAGGACGTCGAGCTGGTCGCACAGCAGCCGGTGGGGCGTCTTGCCGTCGGCGACCACCTTCGTGTCGGCGTACGAACGCGGGAGCTCGAGGTACGCCTGGAGGGTCGACGGCAGGTAGTCGGTCGCCGTCTTCACGAGCGTGAAGCGCGCGGTGCTGCCGTCGCTCAGCGCGTCGGCCCGCGGCATGATCTCGTCGATCATCCCCGCGATCTGCTTCACCCGGAGCTCGGCGTCGACCGGCACCCTTCCGTGCACACGGCGGAGCAGGTCTCTCAGGCTCGCGTCGACGTCGCCGGGGTCGGTGCCTGCCGCCAGGTCGGGCTTGGCGCCGGGTGCGGCGAGCGCGCCGACCGCGTAGAGCGCCGGCACGAGCGCGAGCCCGACGGGCGGCGCCAGCACGCCCGCGAGCGCCAGCACGGGCCCGACCACCGCGAGCGAGCAGCCCGCGATGTTCTTCGTGGACCGGAGGTAGCGACGGACGCGGCGGGGGCTACTGGTAGCCACTTCTCCCGCTACTTCTCCTCCGGGATGCGCAGGCCGGTCGCGGCGTCGGGCTTCGTGTCGTGCGCGCGCTCGAGATAGGTCTGGGCCTTGGCGATCTCGGTGTTCAACGTGTCGATGGTTGTCTGCATCGCGCCGATCGCCTGCTGCTTGAACGTGTCGATCGCGTCCATGGTCTGGTAGATGTTGTTGAACGCCGCCTGCAGCTTGTCGACCGCGATCGTCGACCCTGCCGCTTGCTCGTTGATCGCGACTGTGTTCGACGCGAGCATCTGCGACGTCGACTCGATGAGGTTCGAGGTCGTGGTATTCAACGCGGTGATCTGGTTGAGCACGAGCCGCTGGTTGGCGAGCGCCTGCGCCACGATCACCGCAGTACGCAGCGCGGAGATGGTGGTGGTCGAGGCGCGGTCCACGCCCTTGATCAGCTCGATGTTGTTCTTGCGGATCAGATCCATGGCCAGATAGGCCTGGATCGACACCGCCATCTGCGTGAGCAGGTCTTGGTGCTTCTGGCGAACGTAGAACAGGACGTCCTCGCGTAGCGACTTCGCGCGATCCGGGTCGGTCGCCTCGATCTGGTCGATCTTGGCCGTGAGCGCGGCGTCGAGGTGCTCCGCCAGGTAGACGTACTGGCCGAGACGCTGCATCGTCTCCCAGAGGCGCGCCTTCTCCTGTTCGAGCGCGGCGTTGTCCTTGCGGAGCTCGTCCTGGCCTTCGAGGAGCGCGTTGAGGATGGCGTTGAGGTGCGTCTGCGCGCTCTCGTACTTGTGGAAGTAGTCGCGCAGCTTGTCGCCGAAGGGGATGAGGCCGAGCAGCTTCTTGACGCCGGAGGCCTGCTTCGGGTCGAGGTCCTCGATCTGGCGCCGGAGGTCGACCAGCGTCTCCGACACCTTCGAGCTCTCGTCGGAACCGCCCTTGCCCAGTGCTCGCACGGGACGCTGCAGCATCCGGTTGCTCACCTCGGCGGCGGCGCGGATGTCGTCGTCGCCCATGGTGCGGATGCTCTCGGCCTTCGCCGCGAACTCCGGCGTCTTGGTGTCGAGGTCGACCAGGCCGTCCACGTACTCGGCGGCCATCTTGTCGAGCCCCGGCAACGTGGCGGTGTCGAGCGGGACCATGCTTGCCGACCTCGCCGGCTCAACCGCCGCCACCGGCTCGGGCGGCGTGAGCGTGAGCGCCGTGGTCTCGGCCGGCGGCGCGAGCTGCCCTTCGGTCGCGCCCGGAGCGGAACCGGTGGTGGGCGGTTGATCGGTCATCGCGACCTCCTCACGGCGTCACCGTTGTCGTCGGTGCCGCGGACGCACGCGGCTCGGCATCGAGTCGGGTGGATGAGTGCTCCGAGTGTCTCGCACCCGGAGTCGCCCGTCTTCTCGCTTTCGGATCGTCACGCCGCGCGATCCTAGGCACGGCGTCCGGCCGTCCCGACGCGACGGTGAGGCGCTATCGCTCCATGAGGTCGGCGCGGTACTCGGGGTGGTCGGTGAGGTACTGCGACGCCGCGCGCATGCTGTCCTCGTTGTGCTGGTTGACGAACTGGTAGATCGCCGGGTCCATCTCGGCTTCCTCGTCGAACGAGAACTGCGTGCGGTTCGGACCCAGCGGTTCGAGGCGGATGTGGCCGAGCTGGTCGTTGCCGTCGCGGGCGATCATCTTGTACGTGTAGCCCCGCTCGGGCTCGACGTCGTAGACCAACTCGAGCGCGGTGCCGACCTGGTCGCCGGGGAGCCGGTAGTAGACGCGCCGCAACCGGCCGTTGTGGTGCTCGTCGCCCGGCCAGAGCACGTCGACCTCGTGCACCATCGGCGCGTAGTCCGTCCAGCGGTCGTAGTCCTGGAACAGCGCCCAGATGCGGGCCGCCGAGTGCGGCATCTCGAACGAGAACTCGTGGCGGATCGGCATGGGCGCATCATGCCGCGGGCTGGCCGGAGCGTGCACGACGCGGCAAGCTGGCACGCATGGATGCACCAGCCGGAACCGGTCCGATCGCCTTCGTGTGCGCGATGCCGATGGAGCTCACGCCGTTGATCGAGCGCTTGTCGCTCTCGAAGACGGTGCACGGCGACGACGGCTTCGAGATCCACCGAGGTGTGCTCGCCGAGCGCGAGGTCGTCGGCATCGTCACCGGCATGGGCACGGAGTACGCCACCGTCGGCATCACGCGCCTGCTCGACGCGGTCGCGGTCGATCACGTGGTCGTGGTCGGGATCACGGGGGCCGTCGACGACGACACGCCGATCGGCACGCTCGTCCTGCCGGAGACGGTCGTGCTCGGCTCGACCGGCGACGAGTACCAACCCACGCCCCTCGGCCACGGCACGCACCAGGGCAAGCTGCTCACTGGCGACGTGCTGATCACGGGCAACGACATGGTGGCCGAGCACCGAGAGAGTGGCGTGGTGGCGCTCGACATGGAGACCGCGGCCACCGCGGCGGTGTGCGAGGCGCGGGGCATCCCGTGGTCGGTGTTCCGCGCCGTCAGCGACCAGCCCGCCGACGGCGCGATCATCAAGGAGTCGTTCGGGCTGAGCAACCTGGACGGCACCCCCAACCACGAGGCGATCGAGCAGTTCTTCAAGGACCACCCCGAGCGCGTCGAGCAGCTGGCAAGGCTCGCCGAGGGCGCCTCGGTCGCCGCGAAGGCCGCCGCCGAAGCCGCTGTCCGCGCCTGCTCACCTTCGTAGCCGCGTCACTCCTCCGGCATCGTCTCCACCGCCCCCGCGGCGATCGCGGCGGTGAACATGCGGTGGTCGCGCTCGGCCTGGTCCGCATAGGCCTCGGCGAACCGGGTAACCGCGGCCGCGAGCTTCCTCCCCTTGCCGCAATAGCCGGCGAGCAGCGCCGGGTCGAGTGACCGAGCGTGGGCACGCGCCAGCGTCGTCGCGCAGAGCCCCGAGTACACCGCGAGGTCCTGCGGCGTCATGCGCTCGTACTCGACACCACCCTTCATGTCGCGCAGCTGCCGCACGTAGAAGAAGTGGTGTCCCTCGGGACTGGCGCTCCAGCCGAGGAAGGGGTCGCTCGTCGCCTGCATGAGCCGCTGGCCCTCGACCACCCGCTGGCCCTGGTGCTCGTACACGCTGTCGCCCACGTAGGGCGCCAGCACCGACGCCTCGGCCTCCTTCACCTGGAGGATGAGCGGGTCGAGCTCGGCCCGGCCCTCGCCGACCACGATGAGGCAGCGAGTACCCACGCTCCCCACCCCGACCACCTTGCTGGCGGCGTCGACCAGGTCGAACTGGTGGAGGAGGTGCACGCGGTCGCCCGGCAAGGTCTCGGCGTAGCCGAGCATGAAGCGGAGCACGTCGGGCAGCCCGAGCTCGGCGACGTGGACCACCACCGGCGGCTGGTCGACGATCACGCGGTGCCCATCGCGGACCTCGGTGAGCTTCTGGAACGCCCGCTCCCCGGTGCGCCGACGCGCCCGCCGGAAGACGCGATCGGCCCCGCGGCGGATGCGCTTCGAGTCGAGCGCGGCCATGATCTGTTCCGCGTCGATGCCCGAGTACCACACGTCGAGGGTCGAGAGCTCGACGAGCTCGTGGAGGTGCTCGGCGTACGCGAGCGTCACGGTGTCGGACGCGCGCTGCCGTTGCTCCGTCGACAGGCCGAGCGCGCGCCCGGCGAGCACGACGCTCGCCGCCAACCGCTTCAGGTCCCACTCCCACGGGCCTGGGAGCGTCTCGTCGAAGTCGTTCACGTCGAAGACCAGCCTGCGTTCGGGCGACGCGTAGAGCCCGAAGTTCAAGAGGTGCGCGTCGCCGCAGGCCTGCACGTTCACCCCCGTGGTCGCCGTCGCGGCGAGGTCGGCGGCCATGATCGCGGCGCCGCCCCGGTAGAAGGCGAAGGAGTCGACGGCCATGCGCGTGTGGCGCAGAGGCACCAGCTCGGGCACGCGCGTGGTGGCCTGCTGCTTCAGGATCGCGAGCGGGTCACGCGAGCCCGGAGACCACTCACCATGGGCGTCGAGCGGCGCGCGCTCGCGGAGCGCGCGCCCTTCCTCGCGCATCCCCACCCGGTCTCGAGCGGACGGATCCGTGATCGCCGCCACGCGGTGCTCTCCGGCGTCCTCCACCCGCTCCCCCTTGGCTGCCATGCTGGTCGGTGCCGCGCAATTTCTCGCCGATTCGCGCCTGTGGCAAGCTGACCAGGACACCGGAGTGTTCCTCAGGGGGGTTCGCCGTTGAAGCACTACGTCGTGATCTCGGCCGACTGCCACGCCGGCCCGAACTCGCCCGTCTACCGCGACTACCTCGACCCGGAGTACCGCGACGACTTCGACGCCGAGCTCGCGGAGCGTCAGCAGATGATCGACGAGCGGCGCGAGGGGCGCGGCGCGGCCGGCAACTTCCTCGGTGACGAGGAATTCCAGGAGGAGTGGTTCGGCGAGGACGAGGAGGGCAACAGCCTCCACGAGGTCGGCCTGAGGGGCGGCTGGGACGCGTCGATCCGCGACTCCGAGCTCGACCGTGACGCGGTCACCGCCGAGGTCGTGTTCCCGGGGCCCGACGCCGTCACCGGCCGCATGGGCGCACCGTTCGGCGCCGGCTTCAACCCGATGGCCACGAAGGGGCCCGATCACCTCCTCGCCGGCGCGCGGGCGTACAACCGCTGGGCGGCCGAGCTGTGCCAGGACAGCCCCGAGCGGCGTGCCGGGCTCATCGTGGCGCCGATCCTCGACGACCTCGACGGCGCCACCGCCGAGATCCGTCGTGCCCAGGCCGAGGGACTCACCGGAGGGATCATCATCCCGCCCCGTTGGGGCGACCACGAGTCGTACACGAGCTACGCCTACGACCCGATCTGGGCCGTGTGCGAGGAGTTGCAGCTCCCCGTGCACTGCCACTCCGGTCCGGCCGCGCACGAGGACTACGGCGAGGTCAGCGGCTGGATGAGCGTCTACGGCTACGAGACGATCTTCTTCACCGCTCGCCCGCTGTGGTTCATGCTGCTCACCGGTGTGTTCGAGCGGTTCCCGAAGCTGAAGATGGCCGTCACCGAGGCCGGGAGCTACTGGGCCGCCGACCTGCTGTGGCGGGTCGACATGATGGCCACCCGCGAGCACGGCATGCGCAAGATGGTCAACACGCGCGGCACGCTCACGATGCTGCCGAGCGAGTACTTCGACCGCAACGTCAAGATCGGGTCGTCGAACACGCGGCGGCGCGAGCTGGGCCGGCGGTACGAGATCGGCGTCGGCAACATCATGTGGGGCAACGACTTCCCCCACCCGGAGGGCACGTGGCCGTACACGCGCCAGTTCCTGAAGGACCGCTTCTGGGACATCCCCGTCGAGGAGACCGAGCAGATCCTCGGGCTCAACCAGGTCGACTTCTACGGGTTCGACCTCGACAAGCTCCAGCCCATCGCCGACCGCATCGGCCCCACGCCCGACGACCTCGGCCAGACCGACGACGCCGCCGCCGTCCTGCGGTGGGAGCCGTACAAGAAGGCCGGGCGCCCGTGGCTCACGGGTGAGGAGGCCGGCGCCCTCCTGACCGACAAGTAGAACGTCTTCGACCAACAGGAGCGTCAATGAGCGACAAGCAGAACCGCTGGATCCAGGTGCCGCGGAGCGGCCACGGCTCGACCGTCGTGCCGTTCCCGCCGAACCTCCGCTTCGAGATCACCTACCTCACGGACCCCGAGGTCCACGCCGCGGTGCTGCCACCGCCGCTCACCGCCCCACCCGAGCCACGCGTGCGCGTGCACTTCACACGCATCGAGGTCAACGGGCACCTGCACGAGATCGTGAACTCGTTCATCCTCGACGCGATGTACGGCGACACCCTCGGCCAGTTCTGTGCCGTGATGCCGATCGACCTCGAGACTGCGGTCACGCCCAGCCGCGAGACGTACGGCGAGCCGAAGAAGCTCGCGCAGCTCGAGTGCGAGCGCCAGGGCGACCACTTCCGGGCCAGTGTCACGCGCCAGGGGGTGACGATCATCGAGGTCGTCGGCGACGTCACCGGGCCGCTGGCCGTCCCGGAGCCCTACGAGGTCGTCCAGTTCTGGTACAAGTTCCTGCCCGCGGTGTCGGGTGTGGGCTTCGACGCCGGGCCGTTCCTCGTCACGCTGCACCAGACGGTGAAGGCACAGACGTGCGAGAAGGTCGAGGGCAAGATCGTGCTGCGTGACCTCCCCGGCACGCCGGTCGCCGACCTGCCCGTCCTCCAGCAGGAGAGCGCGCGGCTCATGATGATCCAGACCGACTACTACCACGTGCTCGAGGACGTCGACATCGACCCCGCCGAGTACGCCAAGCACGTCAGCGTGCAGTACCAGTAACCCACCCCCGACACCCCCGAACTTGCGTCGCCGACCGACCTTCTACGTCGGTGAGTGACGCAAGTTGCGGGGGTGGGTCACCAGGGCTTGGGTCGTTCGCCGGTGAACGCGACGGAGTAGGCGTCGGCGGGGACCTCGTCGAGGGGGGTGTCGACCTCCTCGACGGTCGGGCCCACACGCGCGGCGACGGGCGCGAGCGCGTCGACGTCGAAGCCGTACACCTCGGCCGCGTTGCCGCCCAGCATCGCCGCCACCTCCTCGGTGGGCACGCCCGCGAACGTGTTGCGCAGCGCCTCGAGCGTGTACGGGTACGTACCCTCCGTGTGCGGGTAGTCCTGGCCCCACATGATCTTCTCGACGCCGATGTCGTACCGGAGCTCGCACTCGGCGGGGCGGAGGAAGCTCGAGCCGAGGTAGCAGTTGCGGGACCAGGTGTCACTCGGCGACATCCCCATCTCGGCGGCGACCGCGCCGGCGATCCGGAACTCGGCGGTGCCCTCCTTCTGGAACCGTTGGTACTGCGAGTCGAGCATCGCCAGCACACTCGGTACCCATCCCGACGACTGCTCGGTGAGGGCGAGCTTCAGGTTCGGGTGGCGCGAGAACACATTGCCGAACAGCATGTGCCAGAACACGCGGTGCGAGTACCAGCTCAGCTCGATGATGAACACCGCGGTCGACGCCTTGTAGCGGCCGAAGTCGGGTGCCGCCTGTCCGGCGTGGTTGTTGATCGGCATGTCGAGGTCTTCGCACACCGCCCACAGCGGTTCGTACTCGTCCGCGTAGAGCGGCGGGAGCCCGGAGTCGGGGGCGACGCCCGGGAGCAGGATGCCGCCGAACAGGTTGGCGGCGCGCGCCCGTCGCACCTCCTCGACGGCGTCGTCGACGTCGTAGAGGAACACCTGCGCGATGCCGGCCCGCCGGCCGGGCGCCTCGGCACAGAAGTCGGCGAGCCAGCGGTTGTGCGCCTGGATGCCGGCGAAGCGATGGTCGTAGTCGTCACGGCTGGTGGGCTGGTGGGTGGCGAGCAAACCCGACGGGAAGAACGGCGGCACGGTGTTCGGGAAGAGCACCTCGGCGACCACGCCGTCGTCCTCGAGCTCCTGCACGCGCCGGCTCGAGTCCCAGTTGCGGTACGCCTCGGGGCTGCGCAGGTCGTTGAACGGGTTCTCGTAGGCCGCGGCCCACGCGTCGAACTCGTCGTGCCACCTCGACTCGAGGTAGTCGCGGTAGTCCAGCATCGGCGCACCCGCGTGACAGTCCGACGAGATCACGATGTAGCGGCCGTCCGCGAGCTCCATGACTGCTCCTTCCTCGGCCTCGCGCCGAGTTCTGTGCTCCTCTACTTTCGCTCCCCGAAAGCCGATGAGCAAAGAATCGTCAGTCGACGGCGAACGCGACCTCCTGCACCGCGTTGTTGCCGTAGCCGAGACGGTTCCACTCCGGCTCGTCGGGTTGCGCCCGCCCTGCGAAATCGGTCGCCCGCGCCCGGACCGTGACGGCACCGGGCTCGTCGATCCGGGTGAGCAGCTCCCACCACTGCCAGCTGTGCCGGTGACGGGCACCCACGAGGCGCGCTTCTTGCCACGGGCCGGTCCCGATGCTCACCTCGACGCGGGCGATCGGCGCGGCGCCCGACCAGGCCACGCCCCGGATGGCGACGTCACCGCGCGGGACGACCTCCGCCCCCGCCGGCTCCGTCACGAGCGCGCGCACCCGCTGGAGGCTCACCGGCTCACGTGTGACCTCACCGTCGACCTCGCGCTCGAAGAAGTAGGAGTCGGTCTGGTAGTGGCCGTGGAACTCGTCGTCGGTGACGTCGATCTCGGTGAGCCATTTCACCGACGCCACCGCGTACCACCCCGGCATCACGACGCGCAGCGGATAGCCGTGCTGGATCGGGAGCGGCTCACCGTTCATCGCGTACGCGAGCAGTGCTTCCCCGTCGCGCGCGTCGTCGATGCGGAGGCTCCGCTCGAACGCGATCGTTCCTTGCTTGCCGTCGACGGTGCCGGAGTCGGCGCCGCGGAAGACGACCTCCCGCGCCTGCGGCTTCACGCCTGCCCGGTCGAGGACCTCGGCGAGTGGCACGCCGGTCCACTCCGCGGTGCTCACCGCACCGAGCGCCCACCGCTCCCCCGCAACCGGTGGGTCGAACCCCGTGCGGCCGTTTCCCGCGCACTCGAGCGTGACGACCTCCGTGGACGAATGCATCGTGTGCAGGTCGCGCAGGCTGAGGGACAGCGGGCGCTCCACCAGGCCGCCGACCTCGAGCCGCCAGGCGTCGGGATCGAGGTCGGGAATCTGGAAGTGGTTGCGCACGTAGAAGTGCGCGTTGGGCATGACCACGCCGCCGAGGAGCGCGGGGATCGACGTCTCGCAGTTGAGCGGGTGCGCCCGGTGGACGACGAGCCCCGCTTCGAGGGCGCGCTGGCACGCGTCCGCGGGATCCGCGGTCGGCACCTCGCCCCCGACGAGTGGCATCGGCGCCGCGCACCCGCCGCTGGCGACGACGCCCGCGCACGTGGATGCGGCGAACACGTCGACGGTGCCGGCGACGGCGAACGGCTCCATGAAGTCGCGCACTCGCGCCTCGTTGGTGGCCTCGATGATCATGAACATCGTGTGCTCGCCCTGCACGACGGCTTCTCCCTGGATCTCGACGCCGTGCCGTGTGACGTTGGGTCGGCTCAGGTAGTTGAGGAGCATCGCGCCCATGTCGGGGTCGGTCGCGGGGCAACGCTCGGCGTCGTGTTGATGGCGGACGACGAAGAGTGGCATCGGGCGCCTCCACTATGCGCTCGCTCCTGCTTCACGGCTCACTCACTGCGTGACCGGGATACCCGGCCACGCGGCCGTTCGCTCGGTGCGGCGCAGGGTACCTGCACCGCGGACACTCGCTCCTGCTCCACGGCTCACTCACTGCGTGACCGGGATACCCGGCCACGCGGCCGTTCGCTCGCTGGCGAGCTCCTCGACTCGCCCTACGGGCTCGCTCGTCGCCGCGTGCCGCTCAGCTCAACCCGGACACTCGCTCGGACTTCACGGCTCACTCACCGCGTGACCGGGATACCCGGCCACGCGGCCGTTCGCTCG
>DASPTH010000028.1:0-10462 GCA_035623515.1 Acidimicrobiia bacterium | reverse complement strand
AGCGCGTCCACGCCGACCGGGGTGGGGGGAGCGGGGTCGGGCGTCGCCTGCAGGCCACGCTGCCACCAGCCGACGTCGCGCCATTCACCGAATTTGAACCCGACCGCTCGGTACGTCGCCGCGCGCTCGAACCCGACCGATTCGTGGAGTCCGACGCTGGCGTCGTTCGGCAGCGTGATTCCGGCAAGTGCCTGCTGGTACCCCTGCGCGGCGAGGAGCGCGAAGAGCGCGGCGTAGAGCTTTGTGCCCACGCCCTGACCGCGCGCGTTGTCGCGTACGTAGATGCTGGTCTCCACCGACCACGCGTACGCGGCGCGTTCGCCGAAGCGGTGGCCGTATGCATAGCCGAGGACGCGGGCGTCGTCGGCGGCGACGAGCCACGGATACGTGGGCATCACCTCGGCGACGCGGCGGGCGATCTCCAGGTGACCCGGGACCGCGCTCTCGAACGAGATCGCGGTGCGCTCCACGATGTCGGCATAGATCTCCTGGATCCCCGCCACATCGTCGTCCGTCTCGGCGAAACGCAGCTTCATGCTCCGATTGTGACCCGAACCGGTCCACGTCCGCGACGGCCACGTGCGCGGTTGGCGACCGGGAGTTCGTCGGTGCAGTCGACCTCCGGTGAACGGAGTCCGAGCGATCGGGGGATCGTCATTGTCGTACCCACGTGTCATGCTGCGAGCGTCCCCGATTTCCCTGTCGACTTCCCTGTCGACTTCCCTCCCGGACTTCCCCGTCGCCGTGTCCCGAAGGGAGGTCCGATGTCGTCGACGGTTGCCGAGCTGGCCGAGCGCCTCGGCTGCGCGTTGCGGGAGTTCGATCCCGGATGCTCCTCGAGCGACGAGTGCGCCGAGCTCGCGGAGCTCCTCGCCAAGACCGCCAACGCATGTGAGACCGCCAGCGCCCGAGCGGCGGCCCGGGCTGCCGCCTGCGGCGAGCACACGCGACGTGGGAGACCGTCGGCCGCCGAGTGGATGGCGAAGGCCGGCGGCACCTCGACGGCCGCAGCGCGTTCGGCGCTGAAGACGCTCGAGCAGCTCCGCGAGCGGCCCGAGCTCCACGCCGAGCTGCTGTCCGGCGAGGTTTCGCTGTCGCAGGCACGAGAGATCGTCGATGCCCCCGTCGAGCACGAACGCGAACTCGCGGAGTTGGCGCGTCGGTCGGGGCTGCGTCCCGTGCAGGACGCCGCCCGCGCGAAGCGACTCGCCGACATCGACCCCGACGAGCTGCACGCCCGGCAGCACACGGCGCGTGCGTTCGTGCACTGGCGCGACCGGCTCGGTATGGTTCGCTTCCGAGGCGCGCTGCCGCCCGAGCAGGGCGTCGCGATCGTCAACCGGCTCGACGCCGAGACCGATCGAGTCTGGCGGGAGACGCGTGGCAGCGACCGCAGCCGCTCCCAGTGCGCAGCCGACGCGTGCGTGCGCATGCTCGAGGGCAAGGGCCGCGGCAACGGACGCACGGCCGACATGGTCGTCGTCGTGAATCTCGACGCCTACCGGCGCGGACACGCGCACGCGGGTGAGCAGTCGCACGTCATCGGCGGAGGTCCGATTCCTGTCTCGGTCGCGCGGGCGCTCGCCAAGGATGCGTTCCTGAAGGTCGTGCTGCACGACGGCGTGAAGATCCACACCGTCAAGCACTTCGGGCGCTACCGCCCGGCCGCGCTCGAGACAGCCTTGACGCTCGGTCACCCACCGGCCTTCGACGGCGTGGCGTGCAGCGAACCGGGATGTGAGCGGCAGTACGGGCTGCAATGGGACCACATCGACCCGGTGTCGAATGACGGTCTCACGTCCGAGGAGAACGTGCGGCCCTACTGCACGCCACACCACGTCGAGAAGACCGAGCGCGACCGTGCGGCCGGGCGACTCCGAGGGCAGCGTCCGAAGCGAAAGCGCAAGCGGTGAGCTTGCCGGACGCGCGCGCGTTCAGACCGGGCCGACGACGTGCGAGCTGTTCACCTGGATCGTGTTGCCGTCGGGATCCGTCACGGTGAAGGCCTCGTGGATCGGGCCCTGCTCGATGTCGGTGACATCGAGGCCCTTGCGCTTCCAGTCGGCGTGCGTGGCCGCGATGTCGTCGACCATGAGGTCCCACTCGGCCGCGTTCCCGGCCGCGTCGAGGTCCTTGCGGACGACGAGGTGCGTACCGCCGCGGAGCTCGAAGATCGCGACCTCGTCGAGGATCGCGACCTCGCGCATGCCGATCTCCTTGTAGAAGCCCGCCGACGCGGCGGGGTCCTTGCCGGAGATCACGAGGTGGCCGGTCCACACCGCCGGCCGCTGATCGGTCGTCATCGCAGCACCCCCTGGTCGCTCTTCCGTCAGAGTACGCCCAGCCGCCGGGCGCACTCCACCACGTGCGCGCGGACTTCGTCCTCGCCCTCGATGACGCCGTCGCGCATGAGCACGTTCCCGGCGACGACTGTCGTGCTGACCACCGACCCCGATGCCGCGAACACGAGGTTGTCCACCACGTGACCTGGCGCGAGCTCGGGCGCGTCTGCGCGCGCGAGCACGAAATCGGCCGGCGCGCCCACTGCGATCTCGGGCGCGCCGCCGAGATTCGGCGCGAGCGCGCCGATCGCGACCTGCCACGCCTCGGTCGCGGGGAGCGTCGCGGGGTCGTTGGCTTCGAACTTCTGGAGCAGCGCGAGGACCTTGAGGTCGGCGAGGAGGTCGAGGGAGTTGTTCGAGGCTGCGCCGTCGGTGCCGATGCCGACGGGGATGTGGTGTGCACGCACCCGCTGGTACGGGAAGACACGCCCGACGGCAAGCTTGAGGTTCGAGACCGGGTTGGTGACCACGGTGGCCCCGCGTTCGGCGACGAGCTCGAGCTCCGGGTCTTCCATCCACACGCCGTGTGCGAGGAAGAGGCGCGGTGAGAGCAGGCCCACGCGGTCGAGGTACGGGCCGGGACGCTCGCCCGTGCGCTCGACGCAGCCGGTGACCTCGTCCTCCGTCTCGAGGAAGTGGAGGTGCACCGGCAGATCTCGCGCTGAGGATTGCTCCGCCACCCACGCGAGCGTCGGCTCGCTCGCCGTATAGATCCCGTGCGGGGCGAGCGATGGCTGGACCCACGGCGCGTGCTCCGTGAGCTCGTCGAGCAGCTCGCCGGCTTCCTTGCACGCCGCCGCGCTGCGGCTCGGGTCCAGGCCGTCGAGGAGCGGCGGGCCGATCGTCGCGCGCATGCCCGCGTCGCGGACGGCGCGGGCGACGTGGAGCGGTCGCCAGTACATGTCGAGGAAGCGCACGGTGCCCGTGCGGATCATTTCGACGCACGCGAGGCGCGTGCCCCAGTAGACGTCGTCGTCCGTCAGTCGTGCCTCCGCGGGCCAGATCTTCTGCTCGAGCCACTCCATGAGCGGCAGGTCACCGCCGTAGCCGCGGAACAGCGTCATCGCCGCATGGGTGTGGCCGTTCACGAGGCCGGGAAGCAGGACGTCACCGCGGGCATCGATGACCGTGTCGCCGGGCTGTGGGGCGACGTCGGAGCCGAGCTCGGTGATCGTGCCGTCCACCGCGCGGAGACTCGTGCGAGTGCCGTCGGGTCGGACGGCGCCGATCACGGTGAGAGGGGTCAGGGTCACAGGAGGTCGCGGATGACGCCGTCGAGGGCGTTGAAGAGCGCCTCGCGATTGGCTGCCTTCCCTGCTTCGAACTCGTCGAAGGTGAGCGGACGAGGTCCGATCCCGTTGGCGAGGTTGTCGACGATGCAAACGCACGCGTACAGGAGTCCGAGCTCCTGCGCCACGATGCACTCCGAGGCCATCGTCATGCCCACGACGTCGGCGTGCTGCGCGATGAGTCGAATCTCGGCTGCGGTCTCGAAACGCGGGCCGAGGCTCTGCCAGTACACGCCGCCGTCCCGCAGTGGGGCGACGTCGTCGACCCGCGCCCGCCAGGCCGCGACGACTCGGTCGCGCCAGGGCGAGCACAGGGAGGGCACGATGTGGCCCCGCGCGTCTCGCAACGTCGAGACGGACGTGTGGAGCGAGACGAAGTCGTCGGGGGCGAGGAACGTGCCCACGCCGAGCTCCGCTCGCAGACCCCCGACCGAGCTCAACGCGAGCACCCGATCGCAGCCCTGGGCGACGACCGCGCGCAGGTTGGCCTCGTGGTCGATGAGGTGCGGAGGCGTGTACGGGTCCCCGTGCCGCTGGAGCACGAGGACGCCGTCGGTCGCGGCGTACGAAGAGCCGAGGATGCTGTGGCCGCCGACCACCGCGAGGCGAGCCATCTCAGCGGGGCAAGGCTTCGACGAACTCGATGATCGTCGTGACGAGGACTTCGGTGTGCTGCTCGTGCAACGCGCTGTCGCGGTCGTAGCGGGAGGGTCGGACCGCGCGCAGGTGGTGCGGGAGCTCGAGCTGCACGCCGCCGCGGTCGGCGAGGTTCACGGGGTTGCGGGGGTCGAGACCGCGCATGTGCGAGGGGATGGCTTCGACGTCGTCGACGACGAGGTAGTCGGGCAGTCTCGGGCGGAGGCGCGTCGCGAGCGCGGCCACGAGGTCACGGTTCGCGCCGCCGACGAGGACGGCCTGCGGGGACTCGAGCGGCCGGTAGTAGCCGTGCACCGACACGACGGTCCGCACGTGCTCGAGGAACGCCGCGAGGATCGGCATCTCCCCCGGGTCGGCGTCGACCGACGGGATGTGCACGCGGAGCTCGCGAGGCTGGCTGATCGTGTAGCAGGACGCGCCTGCGCGCGCGGCGACGGCGCGGGCGATCTCGGCGGTGCCGGGCTCGAGCCCGCCGTGCAGCGCCAGCACACCGATCGACGAGCGGAGCTCGAGCTCCTCGACGACGTCGGGATGCGCGAGCAACTCTCCGAACGCCACTGCACGACGCTATCGCAGCCCCGAGTACGATCCGCCGCCATGCTGTGGTGGCGACGACCCGACGGTGATCTCGTGCGTGGGTTGCCGCCGACCAAGCGGATCATGCCCTACATCATGCGAGGCCGGAACGAGTCGGCGTTCTACTTCGAGCAGCAGATCTCGCTGCACGAGACCGACGCGTACATCCGCGCCTTCAACGACGTGCACCCCGACACCCCCATCGGAGTCCAGCACATCGTCATGCGGGCCATCACCGCGGTGATGACGCGCTACCCCACCCTCAACCGCTTCGTCGCCGGCGGCCGCCTCTACCAGCGCCGCGAGATCTGGTTCTCGTACTCGGCGAAGCAGAACCTCAAGGAGGGGTCGCCGCTCATCGTGCTGAAGCGCCGGTTCGACGCCGACGAGCCGTTCGAGGACATGGCGCGCGATATGGCCGAGCAGCTCCGCAACGGCCGGTTCGGTGATGGGTTGACGGCGTCGGACCGTGAGATCGGCTTGATCATGAAGCTGCCGGGCCTCGGCCGCCGGCTGGTGCTGGGCGTGGGCCGCTTCGCCGACGCCTTCGGGCTGCTGCCCCGCTCGTTCATCGACAACGACCCGTTGTACGCGAGCGCGTTCTTCGCGAACCTCGGCAGCATCGGCCAACCCTCCGGGTACCACCACCTCTACGAGTACGGCACGATCGGCGTGTTCTGCGTGATCGGTCGTCCGACGTCGGAACCCGGCTCGCCCACGAGCGGGCCCGATCGGCGGCGAACGATGTCGTTGAAGTGGACCTTCGACGAACGCGTCGAGGACGGCTTGGTCGCGGGCTTCGGTTTGCGTATGTGCAAGCAGTTCGTTGAAGACCCGGTCGGCGTGGGCCGTCTACCTATCGGTCGTTAGTCGGTCCGGCGCGCACACCATCGTTCCCCGTACACTTGGGGAGCGGTCGCTAGGTTTGCGGGTGTGGGCTCGCGGTATGCGAGCAGGTGGGCACGTGGAGAGCCAGCACGTGGAGAGCCAGGGGGCATGAAGGCCGGATGAGCTTCTTCCAGCAGCGGCTCGAGGCGTTCCCGCGGATTGACGACTACCGGTTGGCCAAGTCGTCGGGATACTGGCCCTACTACAAGACGGTCGAGAGCGCGTCGAAGCCACGTTTCACGATCGAGGGCAGCGAGTACATCAACTTCGGCTCGAACAACTACCTGAGCCTCTCGTACCACCCGGAGGTCATCGAGGCCGCGAACCGCGCGACGAGCAAGTACGGCACCGGCGTCACCGGATCGCGCTTGCTGAACGGCACGCTCGACCTGCACCGCGAGTTGGAGGCCGAGCTCGCCGACTTCTACGGGCGGGAGGCCGCGCTCGTCTTCTCGACCGGCTACGTGGCCAACGTGAGCACGATCGGCGGACTCCTCCACCGCCACGACTACGTCGTGCTCGACAAGGACGCCCACAACTCGCTCCTCACCGGTGCGCAGCTGTCGGGCGCCACGATGAAGCGCTTCGGACACAACGACCTCGACCGGCTGGCCAAGATCCTGGCCGAGCTCCCCGCCGACGCCGGCAAGGGCGTCATCGTCGACGGCGTGTACTCCATGGGCGGTGACACCGCGCCGCTCGTCGAGCTCGTCGAGCTGTGCCGGTCGCACCCGAACACGTTCCTGCTCGACGACGAAGCGCACGGCCTGGGCGTGCTCGGTGCCCACGGTCGGGGCGCCGCCGAGTACCACGGAGTGGTCGCCGACGTCGACCTCGTCACGATCACCTTCTCGAAGACGCTCGGTTCGTGCGGAGGCGCGCTCGTCGGGTCGGCGGACGCGGTGGAACTGCTCACGCTCGACTCCGACCCGCTCATCTTCACCGCGTCGAACACGCCGGGCTCGCTCGCCGCGGCGCTCGTCGCGCTGCGGATCCTCCGCCGCGACCCGAGCATGCCGGCCCGCCTCCAGGCCAACGTGCAGCGGTTCGTCGACCTGCTCACGGAGCGATCGGTGCCGGTGAACACGCCCGAGAGCGCCATCATCACGATTCCATTGCGCCAGCGCGACGAAGTGTCGGCGGTCATGCTCGCGCGCGAGCTGCTCGACGCCGGCGTGTTCGTGAACCCGGTCGTCGCTCCTGCCGTCGCCCGCGGCCTCGGATTGATCCGGTTGAGCCTGATGCTCGACCACACGCCCGCGCTGCTCGAGGAAGCGGCCGAGGTCATCTACAAGGTGATGAACGAGAACGACCAGCTGCCCGCGGAAGAGGACGCCCTCGCGCCGACGCGTTAGCTCTCCTCGTCGGCCGCGCTCCCCGCGCCGCGGATCCGGTCGAACCGCTGCTCCCACGCCTCGTGCCGTCGGCGCGCGTCCTGGATGAACGGCGAGTACCCGATCGCCTTGATGACGATGCGGTTGATCGTCTTCATCGGCTCGCGCAGCTCGCGGACCACGTCGAGGAACAGGACCACCCGCGTGCCGTCGGTGTCGTTCCACGCGGCGTGCACGAACGTGTCGTCGAAGACGAGGCTCGCGCCCTCGTGCCAGTGCGCGACCTGGCCGCCGACGCTGATGCCCACCCGCTCCTCGGGCTCCGGCACGAGCAGGCCCAGGTGGTACCGCAGCACGCCCTTGTACGGACCGTCGTGCGGCGGGATGTGCTTGCCCGGCGCGAGGATCGAGAACATCGCCGTCTCCATGCCGGGGATGCGCTCGATGAGGCGCGTGGTCTCCGGGCAGCGACGGCAGTTCGCGTCGCTGCGGAACCCGTAGCCGTAGAAGAAGTAGGTCTTCCACCGGTCGTCGGTGGTGAGGACGGCCTGGTCGGTGGAGATGTCCTGGAAGTTCGGGAGCGCGTCGTGGTAGGCGAGCACGTCGTCGAGCTCGCGCCGGATCACCTTCCAGTTGGCCTCGAGCTCTCCGACCCAGGGGAAGTCGGCCGGGTCGTAGAACGGCTGCTCCGGGAGCACCGACTGGCGCGCGATCATGCGGTTGATCACGCGCAAGATGCGGTCGCCCACCCAGTTGGAGAGCGTGACCACGCGATCCCACAGGGGCACGGCCCCGGAGCGTAGCGGTCGCCGGGTGCGGTAGAACACCTCCATGCGCTTCCGGATCTTCACCGAACCGCAGGAAGGCGCGAGCTACGACGAGCTGCTCGCGGTGGCGTCGCTCGCCGAGGAGCTCGGCTTCGACGCGTTCTTCCGCTCCGACCACTACATGGGGTTCTTCGGCGGCGACGCGCTCCCGGGTCCGACCGACGCGTGGACCACACTCGCCGGGCTCGCGCGCGACACGTCGACGCTCCGGCTCGGCACGCTCGTCACACCGGTCACGTTCCGGCTCCCGGGCCCGCTCGCGATCGCCGTCGCACAGGTCGACGCGATGAGCGCCGGCCGCGTCGAGCTCGGCCTCGGTGCGGGCTGGAACGCGTTGGAGCACGCGGCGTACGGGATCCCGTTCCCGGACACCGGGGGTCGGTTCGAGCGGCTCGAGGAGCAGCTCGCCATCGTCACCGGGCTGTGGACCACGCCGCCGGGTGCGACGTTCTCGTTCGAGGGCACCCACTACACCCTCGAGGACTCGCCCGCGCTCCCGAAGCCGGTGCAACGCCCGCATCCGCCGATCGTCGTGGGCGGCTTCGGGCCCAAGCGCACCCCCCGCCTCGCGGCGACGTACGCGACCGAGTTCAACGTGGGGTTCGCACCCGCGGAGTACGTCCCCGAGGTGGTCGGCCGCGTGCTCGCGGCGTGCGAGCGCGTGGGGCGCGATCCGGCGACGCTCGGGATCAGCGTGGCCAGCACCACGATCTGTGGAACCGACGACGTTGAGGTCGCGCGCCGGGCGCAGGCGATCGGACGCGACCCGAATCAGCCCGGTGGCGCGCTGGCCGGCACGCCGGCCCAGGTGATCGACACGATCGGCCGCTTCCGCGAGGCGGGCGCCGAGACCGTGTACTTCCAGATCCTCGACCTGCACGACCTCGACCACCTGCGGCTGCTCGCCGCCGAGGTGCTCCCCGCCTTCACCTGACCGGCAGCTCGTTGAGCGAGCGCAGGGTCGCGCCCCACTGGTCGACGCCGATCCGCGCGACGGACGCGACGTGCACGAACAACCGCCACGAGAGCTCGTCGCCGGTGTCGAGCGCCCACGCGATGGCGGCCTTGATCGGCGACACGTGGCTCACCACCACCACGTCGCGCTCGCGGACCTCCTCGGCCAGCTCGGCGCACGCGGCCCGAACCCGCACGCCGAGCGACGTCAGTGACTCGCCGCCCGGCGGCACGAACATCGGGTTGGCGCGCCACTCGCGCCACAGATCGGCGGGGACGTCGCGGAGCGGCGTGCCGTCGAGCTCGCCGTAGTCGAGCTCGATCCACCGTTCGTCGAGCTCGAGCGGCCGGCCGAATGCCTCCGCCGTCTCGCGGGTGCGACGTAACGGGCTCGCGACCACCCTCGCCTCGACGGGGATCATCGACGCCAGCGCGTTCGCCTGGCGGCGGCCTTCCTCCGACAGCGGCGGGTCGGCGCGCCCGAGCAGCAGCCCCTGGGCGTTGGCGTCGGTGCGGCCGTGCCGAACGAGATGGAGCATCGGACGACGGTACCCTTCTGGCCCCATGCGCCGTCTGCTGATCGCGCTGACGATCGTGGCCGCCGCGACGTGCGTGCCGCTCACCGGGGCCACCGCGACCGCCGTCGCGACGGAGACGCCGCGCCACGACGTGTCACCGCTCGCTACCCGACCCGACCCCGTGCTGCTCGTCCACGGCTTCAACGGCTCGGGTGCGAGCTGGCACGCGCTGGTGCGGCGACTACTCGCAGCGGGCTACCCGCGCGACGACATCGACGCCATCAGCTACGACAGCAGGCGCTCCAACGTCGACACCGCCCACGAGATCGCATCCGCCGTCGACGCGCTGCTCGCCCGCACGGGCGCGCGCAAGGTCGACGTCGTCAGTCACTCGATGGGGGCGATCTCCGCGCGTTACTACGTGGAGCGCCTCGGCGGCGAGGAGAAGGTCGACGCGTTCGTGTCCCTCGCCGGCGTGAACCACGGCACGGTCCTGGCGTTCGGCTGCGCCGTGTTCGTGTCGTGCCGCGAGATGATCCCGGGCTCGTCGCTGCTCGACCGTCTCGCGCCCGACGTGAGCCGCGACGCCCCGGTGCGCTTCGGGGCGTGGTGGTCGCCGTGCGACGACGCCATCGTCCCCCGCGCGAACGCCGAGCTCGGGGGCGCCACCAACACCGAGACCCGGTGCCTCGGCCACTCCGACGTCACGACCGACCCCGGCGTGCTGACCCAGGTCGTGGCCTTCATCGACCGCCCCCACACGGCCTGACCGGCCCGACCGGGGCCGGGCGCGAAACGGGCGCTCACCGCGCAGCCGGGCCGGGGGGAACCTCGGCGGGAGGGCGTCGTCGGAACCCCCTCGCACAACCCGGCCACGCGGTGGCGTCCTGATCGCATCCTCGTCACCAGAGCCTGAGAGTTTCGTGAGAAGCCGCCGTTCGGGTGGAATGGCCCCGTGCAGGTCGGGGTGTCGGTGCGCAGCCGGTACGGCGACGTGGAGCCGCGTGCCGGCGCACGGTGGATGGTCGAGCGCGCGCGGGCGGCCCGGGACGCCGGGCTGGACTCGCTGTTCGTCGG
>DASPTH010000279.1:0-2894 GCA_035623515.1 Acidimicrobiia bacterium | reverse complement strand
GCGACCCGCCAGGTGGAGATCGAGGACTTCGTCGACCTCGCCGACATCGACCCCGTGTTCTTCGAGCAGCCCTACTACCTCGTTCCCGACAAGGACAACGCCAAGGCGTACCGGCTGCTCGCCGACGTGATGGAGGAGCTCGGCAAGGTCGCGATCGGCCGCTTCGTGCTGCGCTCGAAGGAGGCGCTCGTCGCCATCCGCCCGGTCGACGGCGTGCTCGTGCTCGAGACGATGCGCTTCGCCGACGAAGTGCTCGCGCCCGACCGGGAAGCCCCGCTCGCCGAGCCCGCCAGCGAACCCACCGAGCGCGAGAAGGAGATGGCCAAGCAGCTCGTCTCTTCGCTCACCGCGAAGTTCGATCCCGAGAAGTACCACGACGAGTACCGCGAGGAGCTGCTCGCGCTGATCGACAAGAAGGCGTCGGGCGAGGAGATCGTCGCCGCGCCCGAAACCGAGGAGCCGGCGAAGGTGCTCGACCTCATGGCCGCGCTCGAGGCCAGCCTCGAGCGCGCCGGCGCCAAGCAGGCCAAGAGCGGGCGTGCCCCTGCGAAGGCGCCCGCGCGCGCGGCGGAACCCTCCAAGCGGGCTGTCCCAGCGAAGAAGGCGTCGGCGAAGAAGGCGTCGGCGAAGAAAGTCGCGCCGAAGCGCACCCGCAAGTCCGCCTGAACCCCCCAGCCGACTCGACCCGCCGCATCCCGATGGCCGACGCCGACGAACGTCTCAGCCTCGTCGTTCCGTTCTGGAACGAGGAGGACACGATCGACTCGATGCTCGACATCGCGCGCACCGTGCTCGACGGCCTCGTCGCCGAGCACGCGATCTGCGGCTACGAGATCGTGTGCGTCGACGACGCCTCCACCGACACCACGGGAAAGCTGCTCGACGCGCGCGCCGCGTCGGATCCGCGCCTCCGCGTCGTGCATCACGAACGGAACCGCGGGCTGGGTGGCGCGGTGCGCTCGGGCCTCGGTGCGACCACGGGCGACGTCGTGCTCTACACCGACGCCGACCTCCCGTTCGACCTCCAGGAGACCGGTCGCCTCCTGCGCATCCTCCGCACGTATCACGCCGACCTGGTGAGCGGCTACCGGCTCGACCGGCGGAGCGAGGGCTTCCGCCGTACCCTCTACTCGGCTGCGTACAACCTCCTGATCCGCTTCTCACTCGGGCTGCGGGTCCGCGACGTGAACTTCGCCTGCAAGCTCCTGCGACGACAGGTGCTCGACGCGATCACGCTGGAGAGCGAGGGCTCCTTCATCGACGCGGAGCTGATGTCGCGTGCAGATCGCATGGGGTTCAGCATCGTGCAGATCGGGCTCGACTACTTCGCGCGTTCGCGCGGCGTGTCGACGCTGTCGTCATGGGGCACGATCGCCGGCATCCTGCGCGAGTGGCGCGCCTTCTCGCCGGACATCCGCAAGCTCGGGCCGCCCGGCATCGGCACGTCACGCTGAGCCGAGCCCGACTCGTATAGCTTCGGGCCCGTCATGGCGCCACTCCTCATCGTGAACGCCGACGACTTCGGCCTCACCCCGGGTCTGTGCCGGGCGATCCTCCGCGCCCGCGACGAGGGCATCGTCACCAGCACATCGGCGGTCGCGAACGGGAAGGCCCTCGGCGACAACACCGGCGCGCTGCGGGACTCCGGCCTGGGCGTGGGCGCCCACCTGGCGCTCGTGGGCCACCAGGGTCCCGTGCTCGGCGCCCGCGAGGTGCCGACGCTCGTGGACCCGCAGGGGAACCTCGCGCCCGGGTGGAAGGAGTTCCTCTCCCGGGCCGCACGCGGCCGGATCGACGCCGACGACGTCCGCCGCGAGTTCACCGCGCAACTCGACGTGCTGCAGTCGTGCGGCCTCACGCTCACCCACCTCGACACGCACCAGAACCTGCATCTCTGGCCGAGCGTGGCGCGCATCACGATCGAGCTCGCCGTCACACACGACATTCCCGCCATCCGCGTCACGCGCTCCGCCGGCCGATCGCCGATCGCGCTCGCGGTGCGTTCCTTCGCGGCCGCGCTCGAGGCCCGCGCTCGCCGTGCCTACGTGCGGTACCCGGAAGCCACCGCCGGCTTCGACGAGGCCGGTCGTCTCGATCTCGACGGTGTGCGCGCGGCGCTGGCACGGTTCGCCGCGCTCGACGCGGCGAGCGCGGAGCTCGTATGCCATCCGAGCGAGTCCGACGACGGGGAGCTGATGGCGCTCGGCTGGGACTACCGGGGCCAGATCGAGCTCGACGCGCTCACCGCGCCCGAGGCGCGCGCCGCGGTCGAGAGCTTCGGGTTCCGGCTCGGAACGTTCGCCGACCTCGACGGCATCCGGCCCCACGACCGAGAGACGCGTCGGTAGGCTGCGTTCGTGCTCACGGAGCCCGCGGGGGGCGGCAGGGGCCCCGCCCCGGGTAGCGAGGTCGCGGGTACCGCGTGGCTCGTGAAGCGTGCCGCGATCGCGTACATCGCGATCGCGATCGTGCTCACCGCGGTGGGCGCGCTCGCCGTCAATCTCGCCGGTGCCGACTCCACGTTCTCGTTCCCGGGCCGTTACGTCGTCGGCGGGTGGTGCCGCTTCGACTGCGGGTGGTACATGCGCATCGCCGATCACGGGTATTCGTACACGCCCGGGGTGCAGTCGTCCGTCGCGTTCTTCCCCGGCTACCCACTGGTCGCGCGCCCGTTGGCGCGCGCGATCGACAACACACCCGTCGCGCTCATCGTGGTGACGTGGATCAGCGGGCTCGCGGCGTTGATGTTGTTCGCGCACTGGTGTGCGCGCCGCTTCGACCGCCGTACCGCCCTGCTCGCGGTCGCGTGCCTCGCGCTGTATCCCTACGGCTGGTTCCTGTACGGTGCGGGGTACGCCGACGCGCTGTTCCTCGCGTTCGCGATCGGCGCGTTC
>DASPTH010000298.1:0-4277 GCA_035623515.1 Acidimicrobiia bacterium | reverse complement strand
GCCAGCGCGAAGTCGTGCAGCTGGAGCCCCGCGGTGCCGAGGTGGAACGGCGAATCCCACCGGAAGAGCCCCTTGGCGGTGAACACGTTGAGCACGCCGAGCCCCGTCTCCTCGGCGAGGGTGCGCAGCGCGTCGACCGCGCCCGCCCGGATCACGCCCGATCCCGCGAGCACGAGGTCGAAGGTCGCGGGGGCGGCGCCGAGCGCCAGCTCCCGGCCGGGGAGCGAGGGGGCCAGGCTCGGGTCGCGTGCCGCCGGCAGCGTCACCTTGCCGCCGCTGCCGGCGGCGTCGAAGTCGAGTGTGATCGCGATCGCGCCCGCGCCGCGAGCGCGCGCGTCGGCGATCGCGTCGACAACGTCCGCGACGCAGCGCGCGTGCGCCGGCTCCAGTGCCACGCCCGGTCGGGAGACGAGGGTGAGGGTCGAGCCGTTCAGGTGGGCCCCGAGCCCGCTCCCGACCGCGCCGTCGGCCTCCGCCAGCAGCCGGGCGGCCTCGGCGTCGCGCACCTGCGTGTCCTCGCACCCCGGGAGCTCGTCCCCGAACACGTGGCGGACGCCGAGCCGCGCCAGCACCGTCCCGAGCAGCATCCGAGTATCGTACGAAAACCATGTTCGACCTCACCGGCCGCGTCGCGCTGGTCACCGGTGCGGGGCAGAGCGTCGGGGCCGGGATCGCCGAGACCCTGGCCGAGTGCGGTGCCGCAGTGGCCGTGAACGACCTCTTCCCGGACCGGGCCGAGGCGGAGGCGAAGCAGATCACCGCGGCGGGCGGCACGGCCATCGGCGTCGCCTTCGACGTGCGGGACCTCGAGGCCGTGCGCGCGGGTGTCGCGGTCGTCGAGAGGGAGCTGGGGCCCGTCGACATCCTCGTGAACAACGCCGGCATCGTCCAGGAGGGGCCCCGCGGGCTCGTGCAGTTCCGCGACCTCGACCCGGCGGAGTGGCACCGGAGCATCGACCTCAACGTCTACGGCGTCCTCAACTGCGTGAAGGCGACCATCGACGGCATGTGCGAGCGGGGCTTCGGCCGGGTGGTCACGATCTCGTCCAACGCGGGCACGCAGGGCCTGAGGATCGGCGTGTCGACGTACGCCGCGGGCAAGGGGGGCGCCATCAGCTTCATGCGCCACCTCGCGCTCGAGACCGCGAAGTTCGGTGTCACCGCGAACACGCTGGCGCTCGGTCTGATGGAGAACGCCGCGAGCGCGGGGACGTCGGGGCTCCCTCCGGCGGCACCGGTGGGCCGCGCCGGCGCGGGCCGGGACGTCGGCGCGGCGGTGGTGTGGCTCGCAGCCGAAGGTGAGTGGGTGACGGGGCAGACGATCGGGATCAACGGAGGTTCGTCGACGACATGAACACCAAGAGCGAGTTCCGCGGCTTCGACGCCGACAACCACTACTACGAGACGATGGACGCCTTCACGCGCTACATCGACCCCGAGTACGAGAAGCGCGGGATGCAGTGGGCCGAGATCGACGGCCGCACGCGCCTCCTCGTCGGCGGTCGCGTCAATCGCTTCATCCCCAACCCGACGTTCGACCGGCTCGCCAAGCCGGGAAGCCTCGAGCAGTACTTCCGCGGCAACAACGCCGAGGGAGCGGGTGTCGTCGAGCTGTTCGGTGTGCTCGAGCCGGTCGACCCCGCGTACCGCGACCGCGACGTGCGCCTCAAGGTGATGGACGACCAGCAGCTCGACGGTGCGCTGTTCTTCCCGACTCTCGGGGTCGGCATGGAGCAGGCACTCGTCCACGATCTCCCCGCCGCGCGGGCGGTGTTCCGAGCCTTCAACCGCTGGCTCGACGAGGACTGGGGCTTCCACTACCAGGAGCGCATCTTCGCCGCGCCGTACCTCACACTGTCCGACGTCGACGAGTGCGTCGCCGAGCTCGAATGGGTGCTCGACCGCGGTGCCCGACTCGTGATCTTCCAGTACGGCCCGGTGGTGACCCCGACCGGCTACAAGTCGCCGGGCGACGAGTGCTTCGACCCCGTGTGGGCGCGCATCGAGGAGGCGGGCATCGTCGCGGGTTTCCACGGCGGCGACAGCGCGTACAGCCAGCTCGGCGCGATGTGGGGCGAGAGCGGTGAGGCCGAGGCCTTCCGCTTCCGGCTCATGCGTTCCGCGATCTCGGCCACACCGATCGCCGACACCATGGCTGCCCTCGTCCTCCACGGCGTACCGACCCGCTTCCCGAACCTGCGGCTCCTCGCCGTCGAAACCGGTGCCGAGTGGGTCGGCCCACTCCTGTACCGGCTCGACAAGGTCTACAAGCAGCAGCCGAAGTTGTTCACCGAGAGCCCACGCGAGGTCTTCACGCGCAACGTGTGGGTCTCGCCGTTCTACGAGAACGACCTCGCCGAGCTCGCCGAGCTGATCGGCGTCGACCACATGCTGATGGGCTCGGACTGGCCGCACACCGAGGGGCTGGCGGAACCGCTGTCGTTCGTCGACGACCTCATCGACGCCGGCTTCGGCCAGGACGACATCCAGAAGATCTGCCACGACAACACCGCGGGTCTCGTCGCGCCGTTGCGCTGACGCGAGCGAGCGGGCGAGCCGGGTATCCCGGGTCGCAGCGAGCGAGCCATGATGGAGACATGAACCGCGACGCCGGCATCACGATGCGGTGGCAGGACGACGAGCTCCTGCCCGACGACGTGCGCAACGCCCTCTGTGGGCCGGGGGCGCCGTTCGAGATCGTCGAGGAGGACGTGCTCGGCGAGCCGCTCCGTGTCTTCGCGCAACGACCGCGCAACATGCGCGAGGTGGCGCTGAACGCCGCCGAGCGTCACGGCGACTCGCCGTACCTCGTGTTCCCCGACCAGACCGTCACCTACCGCGAGCTGCCGGGGCGGGCAGCGGCGTACGCGGCGGTGCTGGCCGAGGAGTACGGCGTCGGCAAGGGCGACCGCGTCGCGATCGCGAGCGCGAACAACGTCGACTACGCGCTCACCATCTGGGCCTGCATCCTCATGGGCGCGGTGGTCACCGGCTTGAACGGCTGGTGGACGGGCCCCGAGCTCGCGTACGGGGTCGAGCTCACCAAACCGAAGGTGCTGATCGGTGACGAGCCGCGGCTCGCCCGCATCGCCGAGTCGGGCGCGCACGTCGACGCGCCGATCGTGCGGTGGGACGAGCTGACGAGCAAGGTCGCCGCGCGTGGGGAGGCTCCGATCCCCGACGTGCCGATCGACGAGGACGACCCGTTCATCATCTTGTTCACGAGTGGCACGACCGGCCGGCCGAAGGGCGCGACGCTGTCGCAGCGCAACATCATCCACTTCGCGCTGAGCAGCGGTCTCCGCGGCGCGACGAGCGCGGTGCTCGCCAACGCGGCGAACCCGGCCGCCAACACGCGGACGGCGTCACCGATGGCGGCGGCCTCGCTCTGCGCCGGCCCGTTCTTCCACATCTCGGGCATCGCGCCGATCACGATGGGCGGGCCGTTCTACGGCACCTCGATCGTGTTCACACCCCCGGGCCGGTGGGACCCGGTCAGGCACATGGAGCTCACCGAGAAGCACCGCATCGCCACCTGGTCCGGCGTGCCGACGATGTACTGGCGCATGCTCGAGCACCCCGACTTCCCGAACTACGATCTGTCGAGCCTGACGGCCATCAGCTCCGGCGGCGCGCCGTTCCCGCCCGAGCTGATCCGCCTGCTCCAGGAGCACTTCCCGGGCGTCGGCGTCTCGCAGGGTTATGGCTCGTCGGAGACGATGGGCGCGGGCACGCTCTCCTTCGGCCCGCTGATGGAGCACCATCCCGATGCGGTCGGCCGGGCCACGCCCGCCATCGACATCCAGATCCGCGACGACGACGGCAACGTGCTCGGCGAGGGTGAGATCGGCGAGATCTGCATGCGCTCGGGTGTCGTGTTCCTCGGCTACTGGGACGACGAGGCGGCGACGGCGAAGGCGTTCTGGCCGGGCCGCTGGTACCGGACCGGCGACTACGGCCGCATCGACGACGGCGTGCTCTTCCTCGAGAGCCGAATGCGCGACCTCATCCTGCGCGGTGGCGAGAACATCTACCCCATCGAGATCGAGCACCGGCTCGTGGAGCACCCCGACATCGTCGACGCCGCCGTGATCGGCGTGGAGCACCGCGAGCTCGGCCAGGAGGTGAAGGCGTTCGTCGTGCTCGCCGACGGCGCCGAGCTGAGCGAGCCGGAGGTGCAGCGGTGGGTCGCGGTTGCCCTCGCGTCCTACAAGGTGCCCGCGCAGGTGGAGTTCCGCGACACCCTCCCGTACACCGAGACCGGGAAGGTCGTGAAG
>DASPTH010000278.1:0-6610 GCA_035623515.1 Acidimicrobiia bacterium | reverse complement strand
GCTCGGCACCGAAGCGGCCGGTTGCCCGGTGACGTTGAAGGGCGCCGTGAACACACCGAAGGGGATGATCCGCGCCAGTGCCGGCGAGGGGTCGGCGACGTCGCTGGCAATCTCGCCCAGGCGCGGCGGCGGCTCGGCCATCGTCGGTGTGAGCAGGAGGTCGAAGGCGTCACCGTCGGCGTCCCACCAGCGCGCGACGCGCCGGGCCCAGGCCCCGGCGATCTCGAGCGCCTCGACGTAGTCGGCTGCGGTCACCGAGCGACCGCGTTCGTACAGCATCCAGGTGAGCGTTTCCACGTCGTCGGGCTCGACCTCACGTTCGGCGAGGCGCGCGAGCTCGAGCACGTCGTGCGCGACCGCGACGCTCTGGATCGTGGTGAACGCCACGAGCGCGTCGAGGTCTTCGAGCGCGGGCGGCCCGTCGGTGTCGAAGACGGTGTGGCCGAGCACCTCGCCGAGCACCCGGGCCGTGTCGAGGGCTGCGGCGGTGCAGGCGGGCGCGACGGGGGCGAGCCCGCCGGGCGCGGCCGCGGCGCGCACGCCGATCCGGAGCCGCGGGCCGTCACCGCGCAGGCTCTCGCGAAAGGGCGCGGGCGGCGGCGGTGCCGAGTACGGGTCGCCGGGCATCGGCCCCGCGAGCAGGTCGAGGACTGCCGCGCTGTCGCGCACGGAACGCGTCAGGACGTGACGCGCGACGAGGCCCGACCACGCCTCGGCCTCGGCCGGCCCGAGCGAGACGCGACCGCGGGTCGGCTTGAGGCCGAAGAGCCCGCACATGCTCGCGGGGATGCGGATCGACCCGCCCCCGTCACCACCGTGCGCGAGCGGCACCATCCCTGACGCGACCGCCGCCCCGCTGCCGCCGCTCGAGCCGCCCGCGCTGCGCCGCGGGTCCCACGGGTTGCGGGTCGGGCCGTAGGCCGTCGGCTCGGTGGTCGGCAGCAGACCGAACTCGGGCGCGTTCGTCTTGCCGACGATCACGAAGCCGGCGGCCTTCAGCCTGCCGATCAGGAAGGAGTCGTGGTCGGCCCGGTAGCCGATCGCTTTCAGGAGCCGATTGCCGTGGTGGTACGGCTCGCCCGCCATCGGGCCGTCGTGATCCTTCACGAGGATCGGCACACCGCGGAACGGGCCGTCGGGCGGGTTCGCCGCTTCGTCGTGGGCGCGTGCGAAGCGCTCGTGGATGACCGCGTTCAACGAGGGATTGAGCTGCTCGACGCGCGCGATCGCGGCGTCCACCAACTCCACCGGTGCGACCTGACCAGTGCGGACGAGCTCGGCCTGCGCGGTCGCGTCGAGCTGCGTGAGATCCGTCACCGCGCGGTCGTCATTCGCGCACCACGTCGGCCGGCTCCTTGTCGTCTCGCACACCTCGATAACGCGGTGCGCGGAGGATCGCCGCGTTCGTCCAGTTCTGGAACGCGACCCGCACGACCAGTTCGGGCTCGACCCAGTGCGGGGTGGTCAGTTTCGGCGTGGTCGCGAACGGGCTCGACGTCCGTGCGAGCGACGCGACCCGAGCTTCGAGGTCCGTGCGTGCGCGTTCGTCGATGCCCGAGCCCACACGCCCCGCGTACCGGAGCGCGCCGCCGTCGTGGTAGCCGACGAGGAGAGAGCCGAGACGCCCTTCGAGCCGCCCGGCGCCCGGGAGCCACCCGCCGACCACGAACTCCTGATCCGCGACGAGCTTCACCTTGCGCCACGAGTCGGACCGGCGCCCCGGCTGGTAGGTGCTGTCGAGCCGCTTGGCGACGACGCCCTCCATGCCGAGCTCCTCGGCGGCGCGCTTCACGGCGCTGCCGTCGCCGACCGTGCTCGGGGGTGTCTGCCACGTGGGTCCGGACAGCTCGAGCCGTTCGAGCAGCTGCCGCCGTTCGGTGTAGGGGAGTTCGCACGTCGAGTGCCCGTCGAGCCAGAGGATGTCGAACAGCATGCACACGACGGGGCGCTCACCGGCGAGCCGACGCGCCACCGCCGGCGAGCCGACGTGCATGCGCGGTTGCAATTGCTCGAAGCTCGGCCGCCCGGCGTCGTCGAGCGCGACCACCTCGCCGTCGAGCACGACCTCGACGGCGGCCAGCCGGTCGGCCAGTGGCCGGAGCTCCGGGAACCGACCGGTGACGTCGTTTCCCCGTCGTGACGTGAGCGTGAGGGTGCCTCCCTCGACGGCCAGCAGCACACGCATGCCGTCCCACTTCATCTCGAACGCCCAGTCGGCGCCGTCGCGGGGCAAGGTCTTCGCCGCGGTGGCGAGCATCGGCCGCAGGTCGCGCGGGAAGGGGGCCCGGGTGGGGTCGGCCGGCGGGCTCATGCGGTGGATCATCCACTGGTCGCCCTTGGTCCGGAACAGCACGTACTTGCCGTCGACGCGCTCGCCGTGGAAGGTGACGATCACTTCGTCGTCGAGGAGCTTCTCCGGCTCGTAGGTGCCGGAGTCCCAGATCCGCATCGTGCCCGCGCCGTACTGACCCCTCGGGATGTCGCCGTGGAACTCGAGGTACTCGAGCGGGTGGTCCTCGGTGCGGACCGCGAGGTGGTTCGGCCGGTTGAGCAGCGGGATGCCCTTCGGCACCGCCCATGACCACAGGACGCCGTCGTGCTCCAGGCGGAGGTCCCAGTGCAGCCGTCGCGCGTGGTGCTCCTGGACCACGAAGCGCGGCCGCCGTGACCGGCGCCGCTTCGGCGGGGCGGGCGCCGGCTCCGGTGTGCTCCTGAAGTCGCGCTTGGCCGAGTACTCGTCGAGCGGCTGCTTCCGGCGCGGCGCCACGCGTTCAGGCTACGGGCACCCCAGGGATCGTGATCCCGTCCCCGGGGCGCCGCCGGGCCCGGAGCCGGTACCGTGGACCCTGTTTGTTGGAGTGATCGCTCCAAGAGTGGAGACGCCCATGGATACGCACGCCGACGCGGCCACGACGATCCGCCCCGGTGCCGAGTGGCACGAGGTCGAGGCGGGCTACGGCGACGTCCGCTACGAGACCGCCGAGGGGATCGCCAAGATCACGATCTGCCGGCCCGAGGTGCGCAACGCCTTCCGGCCGCGCACGCTGTACGAGCTCCAGGACGCGTTCGAGCGCGCCCGCAACGACACCGAGGTCGGAGTCGTCGTCCTCACCGGAGAGGGGCCCCTCGCGTTCTGTTCCGGCGGGGACCAACGCGTGCGCGGTGACGACGGCTACGTCGGCGACGATGGCATCGGCCGGCTCAACGTGCTCGATCTCCAGATCCAGATCCGCCGCGTCCCGAAGCCCGTCGTCGCGATGGTCGCGGGCTACGCGATCGGCGGCGGTCACGTGCTCCACGTGGTGTGCGACCTCACGATCGCGGCCGACAACGCGCGCTTCGGCCAGACGGGACCTCGTGTGGGCTCGTTCGACGGCGGCTACGGGAGCGGCCTGCTGGCGCGCTCCGTGGGCCAGAAGAAGGCGCGTGAGATCTGGTTCCTGTGCCGTCAGTACGACGCGCAGGAGGCGTTGGCGATGGGGCTGGTCAACGCGGTGGTTCCGCTCCGCGACCTCGAGCTCGAGACGGTGCAGTGGTGCCGCGAGATGCTCGGGCACAGCGCGCTCGCGCTCCGGATGATCAAGGCCTCGTGCAACGCCGCCGACGACGGTCTCGCCGGTATCCAGCAGCTGGCCGGCGACGCCACGCTCCTCTACTACATGAGCCAGGAGGCCCAGGAAGGAAGGCAGGCCTACGTCGAGAAGCGCACGCCGGACTTCGCGCGGTTCCCCAAGCGGCCCTAATTCCTTGCTCCGCTTCCACTCCGCTCCTTCCGCTCGCGAGCTCGCTCCATCCGCTCCGTTCGCTGCGCGGCACTCGCTGCGCTGCGCGGCGCGCAGCTTGCTCGGGCGAGTGGCTGGGCTCGGCCGCTTGCACTCCGCTCCTTCCGCTCGCGAGCTCGCTCCATCCGCTCGCGAGCTCACTCCATCCGCTCGCGAGCTCGGCGTGCGTGAATTCATTGCACCGATGGCCGACGATGTGACGGTCAGCGGAGCAATGAATCGCGTGGTCGCGATCTGGTGCTCGTCGTGACGACGGTCGGGGAGTGGGTCCAGGGCGCGAGACCGCGCACGCTGGGCGCGGCAGTGGCGCCGGTACTGGTCGGAACGGCCGCAGCGGTCGCCGATGCTGACGGCGTCATCTGGTGGCGCTTCGCGTGCGCGTTGCTCGTTGCGCTCGCGCTGCAGGTCGGCGTCAACTACGCGAACGACTACTCGGACGGCGTGCGCGGGACGGATCGTGATCGGAAGGGGCCCTTGCGCCTGACTGCCACCGGCACCGCGACCCCGCAGGCGGTGCGCGCCGCCGCGGCGCTCGCGTTCGCCGTCGCCGCGGTGGCGGGCCTGGTGCTGTCGCTCGTCGTGAACCCATGGTTGCTGTTGGTCGGTGTCGCGGCAATCGCCGCCGCCGTGCTGTACACCGGCGGCCCGGTGCCGCTCGGCTACCTCGGGCTCGGCGAGCTGATGGTGCTCGTGTTCTTCGGCTTCGTCGCCACCGTCGGGTCGGCATACGTGCAGGTCGAGTACGTGCCCGGCGCCGCGTGGTGGGGATCGCTCGTCGTCGGTCTGCTGGCCTGCGCGATCCTGCTCGCGAACAACGTGCGCGACGTCCCCACCGACACCGCGTCGGGGAAGCGGACGCTCGCGGTCCGTGTCGGTGCGCCGGCCGCGCGCGTGCTGTTCGTCGCGTGCTACGTCGGGTCCTTCGTCGCAGTGGTCATGATCGGCCTCACACAACCGTGGGCGCTCCTCGGGCTGCTCGCCCTGCCGCTCGCGGTCGAGCCGGTGCGGATCATGCATCGTCGGAGCGACCCGCCGTCGCTCGTCCGCGCGCTCGTCGCCACGTCGCGACTGGAATTGGTCGTCGCTGTCCTGGTGAGTGTCGGACTGTGTCTCTCCTGACCGAGCACACGTTGCGCATCGGTGACCGCGCCGTCACGCTCCTCGAGGGTCCGGCGGGCTGGGGTGAGTGCTCGCCCCTCGCGGGGTACCCGGCGGACGCTTCGGTGTGCCGGCGAGCCGCGGAGGAGGCCGCGGTGCTCGGCTTTCCCCCGGCGCGACGCGAGGCGGTGCCGGTGAACGCGCTGGTCACCGGTCCCGACTTCGACGCCGACGTCCTGCGCGCCTTTCCCGCCGTGAAGGTGAAGGTGGCGCACGCGGCCGACGCCGACCTCGTGGCGCGGGTGCGCGACGCCGTCGGCCCGCGCGTGGCGTTGCGTGTCGACGCCAACGGCGCCTGGACGGAGGAGACGGCCGTCGGCATCATCGGCCGCCTCGCCCGGTACGACCTCGAGCTCGTCGAGCAGCCCGTGGCGACCGTCGACGGACTCGCCCGTGTCCGGAGGCGGGTCGCGGTGCCGATCGCGGCCGACGAGTGCGTGCGCTCGCTCGAGGATGCCCGGCGCGTCCGCGCGCTGGAGGCCGCCGACGTGATCGTGCTGAAGCAGCAACCGCTCGGGGGGGTGCGCGCCGCGATGATCATCGCGGCCGAAGCGGGTCTACCGGCGATCGTGTCGTCGATGATGGAGACCTCCGTCGGTCTCGCCGCCGGGCTCGCGTTGGCTGCCGCGCTTCCGGAGTTGCCCTACGCGTGCGGTCTCGCGACGCTCGGTCAGTTGACGGGTGACGTGACCCGCGATCCCCTGCAACCCACCGACGGGATGCTCGTGCTCCGCGCGGTGGTGCCCGAACCCGCGCTGCTCGCCCGCTACCAGGTGGCGAGCACGTGAGCGACTTCGTCGGCTCGCTCGAGGTGGCACGCATGCCCCGCGTCCCCGATGATCTCGATGCGCGCGTTCGGGATCGCCTCACCCATGCGACGCGCGATGTCGACATACTTGCGGTCGAGTGCACCGGCGATCACCAGCACGGGCATCGGCAACTCGCCGAGCCGGCTCCAGTTGTCGGGTTGCGATCCCTGACCGAGGTCCCGGAGCTGGTGCGTGAGCATGTCCACGGTGTAGGAAGCCTTGCGGTCGTCGATGCCCGACAGCTCCCGGGAGAGCGTGCCGAACAGCGGTTGGGTGATCCAGCGTTCGAGGAACGCGTCCACTCCTTCGCGTTCGACCTGACGCGCCAGCTGCTCGTCGGCGTCGCGACGGGCGGCGCGTTCGGCTTCACCGGTGATGCCAGGAGACCCGCTCACCAGCACGAGTCGCTCCACGATGCCCGGACGATCGAGCGCGAGCTGCAGGCAGAGCCGCCCACCCATCGAGTAGCCGACGTACTCCGCCGGTCCGTGGTCGAGACCGTGGGCTGCGGTGACGAAGTCACCGTCACCACCGACGTTCGGGAGCCTGGCCTCGTCGGGGAGCGCGCGGGCGACGCGTTCCCACGACGCCATCGGTGTCTGGCCGAACCCGTGGACGAACACGCGCATCAGCGGAGCATGTTCCCATGAGCCGTGACGCGACGACCGCCTTCGCCCGCACGTTGGTCGACGAGTGGGTGCGTCAGGGCGTGACCGACGCCTCGCTGGCGCCGGGTTCGCGCTCGGCCCCGCTGGCGCTGGCGCTGGCCGACGACGAGCGGATCCGGATCAATGTGCACCTCGACGAGCGGTCGGCGTCGTTCTTCGCGCTCGGGCTCGGCAAGGCGTCGGGCCGTCCGGC
>DASPTH010000283.1:0-2249 GCA_035623515.1 Acidimicrobiia bacterium | reverse complement strand
CGTCTGCATCGCGGCCGGTGTTCTCTTCCTGCTCGTTCCGCGCAGGCACCTCGCGCTGCTGGCGATTCCCGTCGCTGCCTACTTCGCGGTCACAAGCGCGGCTGTGCAGAACGGCCGCCACGGCATTCGCATCGCCTCCGTCGGCTCACTCTGGGCGGGCATTCGCGTCGAGCACCGCGACTGGATCGACCGCCAGGTCGGCCGCACCGCCGACGTCTCGTTCCTCTGGGACGGACGGCTCGAGCCGCACGCGGTCTGGATGAACGAGTTCTTCAACCGCAGCGTCAGGACGGTGTACGACCTCGGAGGGCCCGTTCCGGGCGGGCTTCCCGAGACCCATGTCCAGCCGCGGGCCGACGGGACGCTCGTCGACGATGCCGGCAACGTCGTCCATGCGCGCTATGCGCTCACCAGCGTCGGCACCGAGCTCGCGGGCAAGGTGATCGGCCGCGATCCGCGGATCGGGCTCAACCTCGTACGTGTCGACGGCCCGCTCGTCGTGATCAAGACCGAGGTGCACGGGCTGTACCAGGACCCCGGAGACACGTGGTCGGGCAAGACCGTCACCTACGCGCGCTCGTCGTGCACGGGCGGCCGGCTGTCGGTCCTGCTCCAGAGCGACGCCAGCCTCTACCACTCACCGCAGGTCGTGACCGCCTTCGTCGCCGGCAGGGTTGCCGGCGTCACGCGCGTCCAGCCCACCGAGCTCGCACGGCTGAACGTGCGGCTGCGGCCGGGCGCGGGCCGCGTGTGCACGGTGCGGTTCCGCGTGGCGAAGACGCTCGTTCCGGCCGACGTCATCCCCGGGAGCACCGACACACGCCCGCTCGGTGTGCACTTCCTCCGGTTCGACTTCCATCCGTGAGGATCGCGTTCGACGTCAGCCCGCTCTCGCACGAGCGGTCGGGGATCGGCAACTACATCCTCGGCTCGCTGGCCGGGCTCGCGTCGGCGGCGACGGACTCGGAGATCGTCGCGTTCGCGCCCACGAGCCCGGAAGGGCTGCGCCGCATCCCCGAGGCCGTCGACGGCCTCCCCGTCGAGTTGAAGCTGCGCTTTCTCCCGTTCGCGCACTTCTGGCGCCAGGCGTGGAGCCGCGCCGGACGGCCGCCGGTCGAGCGCTTCCTCGGCCCGGTCGACGTCCTCCACTACACCGACTGGATGTATCCGCCGCAGCGCCGCGGCATCCGGTCGACGATGATCCACGACCTCGTGCCGCTGCACCACCGCGAGTGGGTGACCTCGCGAACGTATTCCATGCACGCCGCGAAGTACCGCGACGCGAGGAGCTGCTCCACGGTGTTCGTCAACTCGGAGTACACGGGACGCGACGTCGTCGCGACGCTCGGCGTCGACCCGGAGCGGGTGCACGTCGCTCCGCCCGGGGTCGGATCCGCGTTCACGCCGGAGGGCGAGCGCGCCGACCTGGGAGGCGATTACGTGCTCACGGTGGCGACGCTCGAGCCCCGCAAGAACCTCGACGTGCTCGTCCGCTCGCACGCGGTGCTCGAGGGGCGCTTCCTGCTCGCCGTTGCCGGCGGGCGCGGCTGGGGAGATCAGCCCGCCCTCGACGCTCCCGGGATCGTGAGGCTCGGCCGGCCGTCCAACGAGGAGCTCGCCCGCCTGTATCGCGGCGCCGCCGTCGTCGCCTATCCGTCCCGGTTCGAGGGCTTCGGGATCCCGATCGTCGAGGCGATGGCGAGCGGGACCCCGGTCGTCGCCTCGTCGCATCCCTCGATGGACGAGGCCGCGGGAGGGGTCGCGCTGCGGGCCCATCCGGACGACGCCGGCGCCTGGGCGGTGGCGCTCGTGGAGGCCGCCGCGAGGCGCGACGAGCTCGGGCCGCGAGGCATCGAGCACGCGCGTCGGTTCACCTGGAGGCGCGTCGGCGAGACGATGCTGCGCGCCTGGGAGGCGGAACGATGAGAGTGGGTGTCGACGTCGCCCCGCTCGTGCTCGACAACGCCGGCACCGCCCGCTACGTGCGCGGTCTCGTGGAGGGTCTCAACCGCCGCGACGACCTCCAGGTGAAGCGGCTCACGTGGGGCGGGGGTGGTCGCGCGACCGCGGCGGTCCGAGACGTCGCGTGGTACCCGCTCGTGCTCCCACTGCGGGCACGCCGTCTCGACGTCCTCCATTGCACGACCTACCGTGCGCCGCTCCGCGCCGGGTTGCCGGTCGTCGTGACGGTGCACGACCTCGCGGTCGTGCGCCACCCGGAGCTCTTCACCGCCTGGACGCGCGCCTAC
>DASPTH010000274.1:0-5492 GCA_035623515.1 Acidimicrobiia bacterium | reverse complement strand
CGGAACACGGGACACCAGTCGGGCCCGAACAACGAGGGGTTGCGGGTGGCGCGCGGTGCGATCGTCGCCAACCTCGGTCACGACGACCTCTGGCTCCCGCGCCACCTCGAGCGCGCCGTCGGCGCGGTCGACGCGGGGGCGACGCTCGCGTTCGGTCGCGTGCTCACCGTCGAAGGCCGCGGGATCGTCCGGGTCTGGCCCCGCGAGGGATGGCAGTACCGCCCGGGTCGGTGGATCACACCGTCCGCCATGGCCTACCGCCGAGACGTCGCCGTGGAGGTCGGCGGGTGGCGCGGCCTGCTCGCCGACGGCGACGTCCCCGACGACGGCCCGGGCACGTGGACGCCGGAAGGCGACTTCTGCCAGCGCGTCACCGCCGGCCGCGCTGAGCCGCGAGCGCTGCCGTACCTCACGTGCGTGAAGTTCCCCGCGTTCCGGCGCCGCAACGTGTACCGCGACCGCCCGCATCACGAACAGGAGGAGTGGCTGCGGAGGATCCGCGCCGCGGCCGATCCCGAGACCGAGCTGGCGCGCTTCGAGACGGACTTCGACGCCGCGCCCCTCGCTACGCGCGCGATGCGATCGCTGCGGTACCGCGGCGGCCGCGTCTGGCACCGGGTCGATCCGCGCACGCGAGCGCAGCGGGTGCGCCACACCCGCCGCCACAAGGGGCTCGACCGGTGATCGCGCGTGAGTGCCCAGTAGCGTGAGGACGTGACCGACGACGGGAACCCACGCGACGGCGACGTCCTGCCCGAGGAGCTCGACGTCACCGCCTACGTGGGACCGTACCTGTTCCCGAGCACGCGCCGGCGCCGCATCGCCGCCACCCTGTACGCCGTCGTCGCCGCCCTGTGCCTGCTCGGTTGGTTCGCCACCGACAACGCGGGTCTGCTGGCCGCGGCGGTCTTCCTCGCCCTCGTCGCGCTGTACCACCTCGCGTCGGCCTGGCCGCTGAACATCGACCAGACCGAAGCTCTCCTCGTCGCGTCCCGGACCGTCGGCTTCCCGGTAGGCCACGCCAGCGCGCAGCTCGCCTGGCGCGGGCTGCGTGCCCGCCCGGCGTGGCGCATCCTGCTCTACAGCGCCGACGAGCCGCCCTCGATGCGGGGGCTGGTGCAAGTGGACGGCGTCGACGCCACAATGCTCGGCGAGTACACCGAGCCCAATCCCGAGGACTGGTCGCAGTACGGGTTGGGTGAAGGCGCTGGTCATCAGGAATAGGTCCCTGCCGCCGGACCTCGGAGAACGACGGCGTCGGACCCGGTCAACTCGAACTCGTCGAGTAACGACAACCACAACCATGTGTCGGTGCACAACGACGGCACGAACACCAACGAGGTGTCGAACACCGACAGCAACTCGGGCACGAATACGGGGTCGAACTCCCAGCAGGAACAGCAGCAGCAGTCGGGGACGAACACCAACACCGGGACGAACAGCAACACTGGGACGAACAGCAACTCGGGTTCGAACAGCAACTCGGGGACGAACCTCAACAACCCGCCGGAGCCTGCGGGGCAGGGGGTCTGCGAGTCCTTCGGTGGAACGTTCACCGTCGTCGAGGCGGGCGGGGTGATCTGGACGTGCACCGGCTTACCGACGCTCGGCGATCCAGGGTTCAAGGACAGGTTCGAGGCCCTCCACGACGCGTGTACTGCAGACGGCGGCGGACCTTTCGCTCAGAGCGTTACACCGCCGCAGGACGTCACCTGCATCCAGTAGGGCCAGTAGGGTAGGGACCGACCTCCTCGGCGACGGTTGCCGATGTCCACCAGGAAGGACGCTTCGGCCGCGCACGCCTCAATTGTTTGGCGAGGGCGTGCGTGCAGGACCGCGACTCAATCCAGAGCTACAGCGTTCACGCCAAACTGCAGGTCCGCGCCATTGGGCTACCGCGCTGGGCGGCTGAGTTTCCCGAGGACCGGTCGCAGTACGGACTCGATGACATTCCTGGTCGGCTCGACTGCCGCACCATGTACCGTCGGGCAATGGTGGCGCTGACCGCCTGCGCCGAGCAGAGACTCACGAGTGACGTGGTCGCATGGCTCACGACGACCCGACCAGACGGAAGTCCGGCAACGCGGCCCGTGTGGTTCGTCTGGCGCGAACCGGATTTGCTGGTCTACAGCGAGCCGCGCACGCACAAGGTTCTTCATCTCACCCGAGACCCTCGTGGCAACGTTCATTTCAATAGCGACGACGAAGGCGGAAGCGTCGTGGTGCTCGACGTCGAGGCCGCTGTTGAACCTGACGCTCCGAAGCCGTCGGCGTGTTCTGGCTACCTGGCGAAGTACGGAGATTGGATCGACCGTCTCGGAGTGACGGTTGACGCCTACGATCGGCAGTTCTCGACGCTGCTTCGGCTCGTGGTTCGACGGTGCATCGACACGCGGGACATGCTCGGCTCCGACTGACTGCACGACGCCGACACTCGGCCGTTCCAATGGCTCGTCACGCCCCGGCAAGTGGTTGGCGCGTCCCCAACAGGGAAACCAGCGACTGTGGTCCCATCGGTCACACGTCGAACGGGGAACGAGTCAATCACGCGCATCGAGTTCACCGAGACGGTCGGGACCTGCCGGGGTCGAATGCCTGCTGCGTCGTCGTCTCGGAACGAGGTTCCACTGCGGAGCGAACAGTGACCTTCGGCCCTCCCCAACCACGCAGCTTCGGCGGATACTCGAGCGGTAGCAGGAATGTGCAGCAGAAGCTGGGAGGGGTTCGGCGATGACGGCGATGGTCCCGCCACCGCCACTACCGCGACTCGAAGAGCCACAACACGTCGAGCCGCACACGCTTGCCGTTCCGCGCTGGCTCGTCGCAACGGTGATTGTCCTCGTCTCACTGCTTCTTCTCGGAGCGGCGTTCGCCGGTGGCTATGTCGCCCGCGGTCCGGGCGCTGGTGAACGAGCATCGACGGCCGTGCCAACCTCGTGCTCCGCAGCCGACATCCTCGGCGTCGTACGCGATTGGTCCAACGCCGTCGACAAGTGGGACCGAGCCCCGGCCGACACCCCCGAAGAGGATCAGGCGTACAACGAGATGACGGACCAAGAACAACGGCTCAAGAACACACTCGTGCGCTGCTCCTGACTCTGTACACACCCGTGAGACGGGCGGTGCCGTCGAAGCACCGCGTATCGCGGAAGTTTTCGCACTCTGACCTCTGCCACTTCGCGCCGAGCTCATCCCTTCCTTCCCGACGCGCGCTCGTGGTCGCAGCCGCCGTCACGCCCACGCCCCGCGAGGGCATCGCGGCGAGGTACGGCGCGAGTGATGGCCCCCCCTGGTCGGCGTCCCCGCGAGCACCTGATCTACCGGGTGGCTGGCGCGTCCCCGATTGTGCCGTGCGTCTAGCGTTTCGATGTCGGGAGCAGTCCCAGTTCGCGGGCGCGGGTGATGGCGTCAGCGCGGCTGTGCACTCCGAGCTTCTTGTAGGCACGTTCGGCGCGGTCTCTCGCTGCGGATCGAGAGATCCCGAGCCGGTCGGCGATGACTGCGAAGGTCATCTTGGTGGGCAGGTAGCGAAGGACGCGTAGTTCGGAAGCGGTGATGGAGGCGGCCGCCACCGCGTCTGCCATGCCTCGTTGAGCGGCATCGACCATGAGGCCGGCGGCGGCGAGCGCTTCGGCGGCTTCCTGGGCCGCGGCGGCCTCGATCACGCCGGCCTCCTGGAGCGCACGCAGGGCGTCGGCGGCCGCGGCGGCTCGGATCGCGTCCGCGACCGCCACGGTTTCGTCGGCGGCGCTCACCGATGCCAGCGACTCGAGCACGGCCTCGGCTTCGAGCGCCTCTGCCGCCGCGATGACCTGGGCCGCCTCGTCCATCGCCGCTACCTCCGCGCCGACGAGCAACTCGGCCTCCTCGGTGATGAACCCCTCACCCAACAGCGCGCCTCCCGCATCCGCGATCGCCTCGAAGAGCGACTGCGCCCACCGGTGCTCGACGAGAAGGAACACCAGCGCGGCTCCCGGCGCCAACGAGTCCTCGAGCGTGCGCGGATCCTGGTCACCGAGGACTGACCCCTCGTCATCGGCGAGCAACCCGAACAAACCGGCAGCATCGAGCGCGACCACGTTGGCCAACAGGTCGCCGAAGTCGTCCTCACCGACGACAACGCGAGTGGTTGTCCCGTCGTCGTTCTTCACGACGAACACGAAATCGAGGAGCCGCAGCACCCCCCGCCCCTCCAGACCATCGATCTCGTCGAGGATGCGCGTCTGATACTCGCCCTCTGCGGGGAAACCCACCGCCAGCAACTGCATGGGTCCGCTCACCACACATGACCTCCGATCGAGCGACGCGCCTTGCGTCGCGGCAATACCAGTCCACGATTGAACCATGTCCACGCAGACGCCCAGAACCTCGGAGGCACCACACGTCGAGCACGTCCACATCGACAAGCCCCACGTGCGTACGAAACACCCGCGCACGCACACCAGTACCTTCCGCGCGGCAGAAATCACAGCAGCAGCGCAACCGCGGAGCAGACGCTCGCCCAGGACGCAGCTGTCGTCCGCGATGCGCTGACCGAGGCGGGACGAGGATCAGCCCCACGACCGACGACGGTTCCATCCGAGCGATGCGCAGCGTTCAGCCTCCCGACGCGTTTGTGTCTCGGACACCTCCTGCTGGTGGGCTCCCTCGCGAAGTTCCATCAATGGCCGCGGTCCTTCGCGCGTACGATGCACATGTGAGCAGCTATGGACTGCAGGTGCTCGACCGCGAGGAGTGTGCAGCGCTCTTGCGCACGCAGCGAGTCGGCCGCGTGGGTCTGTGTACGTACCAGCCGCTCGTGTTGCCGGTGGTGTACGCGATGCTCGATGACGATGTGGTGTTCCGCACCGCGCCAGGCGAGAAGCTGATCGCGGCGGCCTTGAACCGTACGGTTGCGTTCGAGGTCGATGAGTACGACGTGTCGGCGCTCACCGGCTGGAGCGTGATCGTCGTCGGTGCTGCGGAGGAGGTCGTCGCCCCAGACGACCTGACGCGCGTTCGCGCGCTCGATCTACAGCCGTGGGCCGGTGAGTTCCGAGACCGTTTCGTGCGGATCCGCGCCGACGAGGTCAGCGGACGCCGCGTCGACCCCGATGCGTGACTCGGTCTGCCGCCCGACTCGCTCGACCCATTGGTGAGTGACCGAGGAAGCCGAGCCCTCGTCGCCGCCATTCGCGAGACGCCGAACTGCCGGCCGGGCGGCGCTCCCATTCTTCGGGCACGGCGAAGGCGCTGGCGCCCCGCACGCGCACCGGGCATGACGCGCTCCTTTCGGCCGCCGACCATGTGCGGATAGGTCGCGGGCTGGTGACGGGCTGGGGGAGTCGCGGTAGGCACGAGTGGGCCGGTGGTGCCTGTTAGGGTCCGGCGACGAGCGTGGGGGAGGGCAAGCAACCGAGGAGGGCCTCGAGGTGCTTGTGCAGAGGGTGACCGTGGTGGTGGCGTCGCTGCTGGCGGCCGCGGCGGGGTTCGTGGCGGTCGGGGTGGTGTCG
>DASPTH010000256.1:0-12809 GCA_035623515.1 Acidimicrobiia bacterium | reverse complement strand
GTCAATCCTGTCCGTAGCGACCGACCAGCGACGACTTCCAGAACGTGCCCAGCTCCTTGCCGTCGGGGTCGAGGGTGCGCGCGACGAGGTACCCGGCCCCCATCCATCCGCGGTGCTGCCACTTCCCGAACGAGATCCGCGTGCCGGCCGACCCGCACGCCGCGGGGAGCATCTTCACGCGCTCGAGCGCCTCCTTGACCCCGCGCGGCGAGAGCGGCGTGGCGTCGGCGAAGGCGTGCAGGAACACCGTCGCCGCGTCCCGCCACAGGATCGGGCTGTAGTACTCGGGGCGATCGCCGTACACCGCCTCGAACCGATCGAGGAACTGGTGCGCGACCGGATTGCCCTCGTCGTACTGCTCGAGGCCGATCCACCCGAGGTAGGCGTCCCAGAGGTCGGGGTTCAGGCCGGTCTCGAAGGCGGTGCCCATGTACCGGGGTGGATCCCACTCGAGCGCACGCAGCGCGTCGTTGATCTCGGCGACACCGAGCCCGAAGCCGCAGTGGACGATGGCGCTCGCGCCCGCGCGGTGGAGGGTCCCCACCGCGGTGCTGATGTCCTGACCGGTTTGCGCAATGGGCTCCTCGGCCACGATCTGGATTCCCTCGTCCTGCGCGGCGCGGCGGAAGTTGAACAGGTAGGTCTGGCCGATGTACGAGCGCTCGACGAGCACGCCGGCCGTCGGTTGGCCGGCCTTCGCCATGAGGTGCGCCCACAGGATGGGCTCGTCGGTCATCGAGCCGTTGTTCAGGAGGAACGTCCATTCCCCCAGCCAGTCCTCCGAGCCGCACACACTCATCGCCGGCACCCGGAACCGGCGCTCGACCTCTTCACGAACCGCGACGGCGTTGTCGCTGATGTGCGGTCCGAGCACGGCCAGGCACCCCTCGTCGACGAGCTCCCCGAAGGCGTCGACCACCGCCTTGACCGTCCCACGTGGCAGACCCTGCACGTCGCGGTACACGATCTCGACCGGACGGTCGATCATCCTCGACTTCATCCCGTCGTCGAACACGAGCTCCATCGGTTGGGCGTAGCGCTCGTGCCCCTCGCTCGCCGAACTGATGTAGTCGAGAAGGAAGCCGAGCCTGATCGGCTCGGCGGCACGCGAATCCGGCATCGTCAGTCCCCTTGCGCACCACGCGGCCGCGGCGCGTCCGGAGTCTCGCGCCTCAGCGCGCGTCGGAGTCGAGGCCGAGCTCGCTGAAGATCTGGAGACGCTGGGCCTCGTACTGCTCCTCGCTGACCGCTCCGGCCGCGCGCCGCTCGCTGAGCACGCGGAACCGTTCCATCAGCGCGTCCGAATCGACGCCGGCGCCGTTGACATCGGGTTCGGCGCGGGATTCGCGTCTCTCTCGCTTCGCGGCGGAACGCTGCTGGCGCTTCTTCTCGCGTTCGCGCTTCTCGAAGCTCTCGCGCCCCACCTCAGCAGGGGCGCACGTTCAGGGCCTCGGGACCCTTTCGCCCCGGGCCGACGTCGAACTCGACGTCTTGACCATCGGTCAGAGTCTTGTAGCCGTCGCCCGCGATGTTGGAGAAGTGGACGAAGACGTCTTCGCCGTCGGGACGCGAGATGAAGCCGTATCCCTTTTCGGCGTTGAAGAACTTCACGGTTCCCTTGGCCATGGTGGTTTCCTTCGAGTGCTTGGTAGCGCCGCGTTCGACGCCAGGTTGGTACCCGTTGACGTGAGCCCTCAGCGCACCGTCCCGAAGCCTATGCGGCGAGGTGCCGTGGTGACGAGCACCCGATGCGAGATGCTGCGCCGCACCTGCACGTCGACTGGACACAGCGATCGGACACCCGCACTGGTGTCCGATCAGCGCAAACGTTGTCATTTCGGGAACGGTTGTACGCCCCGCGGGACTCGAACCCGCAACCTAGTGATTAAGAGTCACTTGCTCTAACCAATTGAGCTAGGGGCGCGGGAGCATCCTACCGAGTCCCCCTCGCGCCGCCCTCACCGTTAGCGTGGGTCGATGGACGTGCTCGTGACCGGTTCGCACGGCATGATCGCGGCGGCACTGATCCCGCGCCTGCGTGCCCGCGGCGACCGCGTTGTGCGCCTCGTGCGCGGCGAGCCCGAGGGTTCCGACGACGTGCGATGGGATCCGCCCACCGGCACCGTCGACGCCGGGGCGCTCGAGGGGATCGACGCCGTCGTGCACCTCGCCGGCGCCGGTATCGGCGACAAGAAGTGGACACCGGAGCGTAAGCAGCTCGTGCTCGAGAGCCGCACCCGCCCGACCAGCCTGCTGGCGCGCACGCTGGCGTCCCTCGACCGCAAGCCGCGGGTCCTCGTGTCGGCGTCGGCGATCGGGTACTACGGCGACCAGGGCGACCGGATCCTCCGCGAAGACGCGCCCGCGGGCCACGACTTCGGCGCTCAGGTGTGCCAGGCCTGGGAGGACGCCACCGCGCCGGCGGCCGACGCGGGCATCCGCGTCGTGTGCACGCGCAGCGGTCTGGTGCTGTCGGCGAGCGGCGGGTTGTTGCAACGGCTCCTCCTACCGTTCAAGCTCGGCGTTGGTGGACGGCTCGGATCGGGCGCGCAGTACATGAGCTGGATCGCGATCGATGACGAGGTCGCCGCGATCCTGCACCTCGCCGACACCGACTCGTTGTCGGGTCCGGTGAACCTCACCGCACCGAACCCGGTGACGAACGCCGAGTTCACGAAGACGCTCGGCAACGTCCTGCACCGCCCGACGGTGCTGCCGACGCCGATGCCCGCGCTCAAGCTCGTGTACGGCGGTGAGCTCGTCGACACGCTGCTGGGCAGCCAGCGCGTGTCGTCCGAGAGGTTGCAGGAGAGCGGCTTCGAGTTCGCGCATCCCGAGCTCGACGGCGCGCTCCGTGCGATCCTGGTCGAGTAACGGAGCGGACGTGCGGCTCTGGATCGACACCGACGTCGGCGACAACCCCGACGACGCGGTCGCGCTCGTGTGCGCGGCCGCGCACCCGGCGGTGGAGCTGGTCGGGGTGAGCACGACCGGCGGACGCACGGAGTGGCGCGCCGCGCTGGCGCGCCGGCTCGTCGACGCCGAAGTGGTGCCGGGCGAGCAGCCCGACGCGCTCGCCGCGACGTTCGCGGCCGCGCGGCCCGAGGCCCTGCTGGCGATCGGTCCGCTCACCAACCTGGCCGCCCTCGTGGTGCTCGAAGTGACCCTTCCGCCGCTGACGGTGATGGGAGGGGTGCTCGAGGCCGTGCGGCACCGCGGGCGGCTCCGACACGTGGAGTGGAACTTCGGGTCGGATCCGGCCGCGTCCTCACTCGTCGTTGCCAACGCCGACCTCACGCTCGTGCCCCTCGAGGTGACGGTCGCCATGCGCCTGGAACCCGAGGTGCTCGCGAAGCTCGTGGCGTGCGAGCGGCGGCTCGAGCCGGAAGTCGCCCGTTGGTCGGCGGAGCACGACGACCCGGTCGTGCTGCACGACCCGCTCGCGCTGCTCGTAGCCGCGGGCGAGCCGTTCGTGACGACGGAGTCGCAGCGGCTCGTGGTGGATGCGCACGACGGCAGCGTGCGCGTGTCCGACCAAGGCCGCGAGCAAACGGTCGTCGTGGGTGTGGATGCGCCGGCCGCTGTCGACCGCGTGCTCGGCCTCTTGGGTTGACCGACGTCCGCGCGCCGGTCAGCGGACGAGCAACGAACGCAGCGCGTGCGGCGGCACCTCGAAGATCACGGATCGGTCCGCGGTGCGAACGCGGTCGCCGCTCGGCGTCTCGTCGAGGCGCACCATGCTCGCCGAGGGGCGTGGGCGACCGAGCCGCACGGTGGCCTCGACGAGCTGGTCGGTCGGGTTGAGGACCCGCAGGACGAGACCGTCCCCGTCGCTCGCCGGTTTCACCGTGCTCAGCGCGAGCTCGCGTGGTGACAACTCGAGCATCGCGACTCCGGGTCGCAGGAGCGGCGCGTCGCCGGCCGCGACCGCGCGCAGGCCGAGCTCCGCGTCGCGGGCGACGGCAGAATCGGTGTCGGGTGCGACCACGAGCCGGGCGACGAGCCGGCCGTGGCACTGGGCGCCCGGCGCGGGCATCCCGGGCCCGGCCTGCACAGGGCGCGTGTGCAGGTCGCCGCGGCTGAGCCAGCCCACCGCCCGGAGCAGCGTGATCGCGATGCTGCCGTCGGCCGTGACCTCGGCCTCGGGGATGCCGGGTGCGCCCACCAGCAGGCCGTTGACGGCCACCCAGCCCTGGTGCGGGAAGGTCGTGGGCGCGGGGTGGACCCATCGCGCGTCGTCGCGTGCCGCGTTGGTTCGTCGCGCGACGTCGAAGGTGGTCGCAGCCCGGAACTCGGTGACGGGCGCGCCCGTGGGGAACACGAGGCGCATTCGATGGTCGTCGGCCCGATTGTCGATCGTCACACCGAGATCGACGCGCTCGACACCGGGCGCCACCGTCACGTCGGTGGTCACCGTGCACGGCGTGGTCGAGGCCACTCGCGCCTCGCGTGCGGCATCGAGTCCGACCGGTAACGCGAAGACGCGCTCGATCCGCAGCGTCTGGATGCCGGTGGGGTGGCGCCGCCGCTCGACCGACACGGACGTGGGGTCACCGATGCACGGCCCGATCGGGTCGGCGTCGTAGCTGTCGCCGCGGTCGCCGCAGTCCTCCACGGCGGCGAGTCCGTTCCAGTGCCGCTCTCCGATCCGCACGCTCAGGGTCCCGTCGGGCGCGGCGGAGACGGCAACGGCACCGGCGCCGATCTCGTACCCGTCGTCGACGACGTCGGGCGCGGGCTCTTCACTCGGGGCCACGCGCACGCGGCGCCAGCCGAACGCGGGCACGTCCTCGACCACGAACTCGAGGTCGAGTGGCGCGGCCTGCGTGATCACCTGGAACCGGTTCGGGTCCTGCGACGGCACGAGCCGCGCCGGTCGGTCGTCGACGGTGAAGCCGCGCCGGCCGAGCGCGGCGAGGAGCACCGGGTGCAGGTCGACGGCGTCGCCGGCCTGGAGCAACGGTGGGAACCCGTCGAGCGGGACGCGCACGACGTCGGTGCGCGGGTGCGGCGACGGGTTGAAGACGGCGACGTCGAACCGTTCCGACCACGCCGTGCGCCGTTCGGGTCCCAGGCCGGCGAGTCGCTCGAGCACCCGCGCGGTCGTGGATTCGGCCAGACCCTCCGCGGTGTCGTAGCGCCCGTGCATCTGCTCGTGCACCGCGTCGATCGAACAGCCGCAGATCGAGTCGTGGGCCTGGTTCGCGAGCAGGGCGCGCCACGCGAGCCGCAGTGCCGGACGTTCGTCGGGCGTGCCGTACCAGCGCCCGAGCGCCGCCCACGGCTCGGCCCATCCCGTGAGCGCGGTCTCGGCGTGTCGATTCCGCAGCTTCAGCTCCATCCGCGACGACCACACACCGGGGAGCAGGACCGCCAGGCGTGCGCCGAGGAGCTCTCCGGTGAACCGGGGGAGCGCACGGCCGTCGAAGGCGACCGCGACGTAGTCGTCGAGCAGGCCGCGACGGACCGACCAACCCGTTTCCGCTTCGAGCGCCGCGGACACCTCTCGCGTGTTCGCGTCCGGCAACGCGTGGTCCACGCCGTTCATGAACAGCACGGCGTCGCCGTCACGATCGGCGAGCGCTTCCCCCAACCGTGTGAGACGATCGACCGCCGCGTCGACATCGGCAGGGAGTGCGGAGGCGCCGAAGTAGCCCTTGGCGAGCAGGTACGCAGGGACCGTCGAGCCGTCGGGTGCAACCCATGCGTACGTGGCTCCCAGCGTGTCGATCTCGGAGCCGTTGCCGCGCCAGTAGACGAAGGCATCCAGGCCGAAACCCGCGAAGAGCTGGGGGAACTGCGCGGGGTGCCCGAAGGAGTCGGGGGTGTAGGCGACGGTCGAGACCGAACCGAACTCCTGCGCCACCCGCCGACCTTCGAGCAGGTTCCGCACGTGCGCCTCGCCGCCGGGCAGCAGCGAGTCGGGTTGCACGTACCACGGCCCGAGGCCGACGCGTCCGCTCCGGCCCGCGCCGGTCAACTCGTCGCGGCGCTCGGGGCGGACCTCGAGGTAGTCCTCGACCACGATCGACTGGCCGTCGAGGACGAAACGGCCGTCGGGGTCGTCGCGCAGGAGGTCGAGGACCCGATCGACCGCGTCGACGAGCCGCCCACGGAATCCCTCGAAGGGGCGATACCACTCACGATCCCAGTGCGTGTGCGAGACCAGCACGCACCGCAGATCCTTCCGCGTGTTCACCACGCCAGTCTGACCGGAGGCAGGCGACGCGGGCGTGTCGGCGCGGCGGTCTAGGTGGGCTGCGACACGCGGCCGATCAGCGGTTGCGCGATCGGCGTGCGCTCCTCGACGGCGGGCGGCTCGTAGGAGTGCGGCGTCTCGGTGCGGGGCATCGACTTTCCTCCCTGTCGGTGCGCCAACGGTACGCCACCGCGGACCTCCGGACAAGGAATCGCCGGAATGGCCTACCCAGGTGGTAAGAGAGGGGCATGCGTCGGGTGCTCGTGGGGGGATCGGTCGCGCTCGTCGCGTGCGTGCTGAGCCTCCTGCCGGCCGGCGCGACCGTCAGGACGGCGGGCGCCCGGTCGGACTCCGCGATCGTCACGGCTGGTCTGCTGACGATCGGCGACTTCCCGCCGGGGTGGAAGGAGTCGCCGTCCTCCTCGTCTTCGTCGTCGATCGACTTCTCCAAGTACGGGAAGGCGTGCGCGCGCCTTCAGGGTGACGTGAACAAGGTCGAGAAGTTGCGGACCGCGCACGGAACGTCGAACGACTTCCAGCAGGACGATGCGCAGGAGATCAACAACAGCGTGTCGGTCTACCGGACGGCCGCGGGCACGAGCGCCGCGCTCGCCCTCCTGAAGCGTCCGGCGGTCGTCCCGTGCCTGGCGAGGGCGGTCGCCGCGGCGGCCAAGAAGGCGGAACCCGCCGGGGTCACCAATTCCACGACCTTTGCTCGACTCTCGGTTCCCGAGGTGGGCGACGACTCCATCGGCTACGAGATCGCGCTCACGGCATCCGGGCAGGGCCAGACGGCGACCGTCTACGTGGACTTCCAACTCGTTCGAGTGGGACGGGCCGGGCTGACGTTCTCGTTCCAGGGGCCCGACACTTCGGTGCTGTCGAGCTACCAGCCCCTGGTCCAGAGCGTCGTCCAGCGTGTGCGCACGGCGGAGGCCGGCGGGTAGCGGGTGAGAGCCCGCCCGGCGCTCACCCCGGTATGGGGACTGCGCGTTCCTTGGGCGGCTTCTCGGGTCGATGGTCGGAGCGACGGCCGGGCACGACGAGCAGAGGACGCGTCGTCCGGTGCGCGAGCTTCGCCGCGGTGCCGCCGAGCAGGAGCTCGCCGACGCTGCTGTGGCCGGACTTGCCGATCGCGATGAGATCGACGTCCTTGTCGTCGGCGACTTCCAGGAGTTTCTTGACGGGATCGCCACTTGCCTGGACGACGTCGTACGGGACGCCGGCGGCACGGAGCGGCTCGGTCCACGGTCCCCACAGGAGCCGACGATGCTCCTTCTCGATCTCCTGGAAGTTGATCTGGCCCGCCGACATCATCCACTCGCCCACCGTGGAGATGACGTTGCAGACGACGACCTCCAACCCCGAGCTGCGAGCGAACTCCGCGCACCATTCCACCGCGCGCTGACCGTCCTCGGACCCGTCGGTCCCGACAAGAATTCGCTGGGCCATCGATCCTCCGCTTCTCCGAGCGCCCCTGTCGCGGCCCCAGTCTCGCGCACGCGATTTCTCTGTTCAGTACTACACGTGCAGACTGTTCTCCATGAGGTTGCGCCAGTTGTTCCGACCACGGACCCTTGTTGACGCGTTGGCGGTCTCGGATCGAAGAGAGCCTCCGAGAGAGGGTGGTGCTGCAACCGCAATCCCCCAACTCGTGGAGGCCCTCATGCACGGTAACGCTCGATTGAACTTGCATGGTCGACCGCTGCTGATCTCTCGTATCCAACAGGGTCGCCCGATCGCGCCGCGCGCTCGGCAGGTGAGTGTCCGATGCCCGTCCAGGGTAACGGCGGTCGACGTCATCCAGGTGGTGATGTCGGCGGCGGGGTCGGAGTAGTCCGAGCCGCGGATCGGAGCGATCCGAAGAGGATCAGGTTCCCGTCGGGGTCGCGGACGACGAATTCGTCGGCACCCCAAGGCTTCGTTCGCAGACGCTCCTGAAAGTCGACCCCGGCTTCCTGGTACATGAGGAACAAGGTCTTGGCGTCGGTCGTCGCGATCGCGACGGAGAGCGACTGTTCGGTGTCGCGCCGGTCTGCCACGAACGGTGTCTCGTCGACGTGACGCAGGTTGAACGCGGCGTTGCCCCGAGCAACCTCGCCGTAGAACGGCGGTTCGCCATACGTGAAGACGACGTCGAATCCGAGCGTGTCACGGTAGAACGCAAGGCTCGCGGCGAAGTCGGTGACGAACACCTGAGCGAGCGAACGCTGCAACTCGGGGGGAGTCCGATCGAGCACGGGTGGTACCTCCTCGAGGTCCGCCCAGGAAGCGAACCCGAGCCCGGCGGCGATGACCTGTTGCGCGTCGTGCAGGGCGAAGCTCGCGGTGAGCACTTCGCGGTCGGTGAGACCAGCGAACCGGGGAAGTGACCGGCGGAGCTGTTCCGCGACGCTCCCGCGCCACGGGTCCTGGCCGTCGACTCCATGCACGTCGAGCAGGACGAACGGCACATGCCCCACTCGATCAGGAGCCGATGCGGGGCCGGCCGGGGTGGCGGCGGCATTCGTCGATCCAGGCTCGGACCTCAGCGGCCGGGGAACGAACTGCATGAACGCGATCTGACCGCATGTAGCTCGCCGGGAGTGTCCAACCTCATGGAGAACATTTCACGGCGGATCGTCTCGGCGATCCCCGCCGCGGGACGCGGGCGCGACCGTCTTCCACTTGCTCCTCGAGAGACGGGACGTCGCCAACGGCGCGGCTGAGTTCACCGCTCGATACGCACGACGGCATGAAGCTCGCCGGGAGTGGCGCACCGCAAATGCGGACCGCAGACGATCGAGTACCGGGAGGCACCAAACCCATGGAGAACGTTTCAGGCCGGGACGTGGCCGACGGCCGGGGCCGACGCGTTCGGGATCCTCGACCAGTGGAGTGCCGTGCTCGACCACCGCGTTGATCACTGTCCACCAGCACGCCCCGCCTCGAGCGTGGCCTCATCGCCACCCGAGAGGACCGACGAGTGACGACGCAGAGGTTGCCGTCGTGACGCCGGCTACCAAAGAGACTCGGTGATCTCGCCGCAGTGCAGCGTCTCGACTTCGCAGTTACCGAGAATCTCCACAATGGTCGCGAAGTCCGACCACGACTTCTGTGACTCTTGCCAGTGGTTCTCGATACCTGCCGGCGATTCATAGATCTCGTTGATCACGTATCGAGTCTTACCAGTGGCCTCGGATCCAGGATCGAGCGCGTTGGTCAGCTCGGGTCCCTTGGAGAAGTTGTAGCTGAGCAGCCCCGTCGCACCGTCGCGCGAATGAGTTTTGGCCATCCATGCTCCGTGACTTGCCACCAGACGATCGATCTCGTCGACCTGGTCCGACGTTGCGACGAATGTGATCAACAACTGCGTCTTGCCCTTGGCTGCCATGGGTGGGCTCCCGCTTCCTGTCTCGGCCCCGCGGATTGCAGGACCACACCGAACGCCGACGGAGCATCTCCGAAGGAGAGAGGCCTTGTCAAACGTGTGTGTGATGCACGACACACAGGAACAGCGCGACCCCCGACAAGCTCAACACCCCGACCCACGCGCCCCAACCCCACGAGATCGGCTTGCTTGCGGTGAGGACAACGAGGAGTACCACCCCAACTGGCCCGACCGCGACCAGCGCCTGACCCATCCAGCCACCCCGCGCCCGGTAACGGAACGAAACCTCAGCGGACGCCACTTGTACAGCCTGCCTGGTTGGACGTTACGTCGGCCGTGTCGCATTGAGCACCGCTACGCTCGATTGGTCTCCACTTCGCGGAGGCCATCCGCGGAGACACTGGCGGGTTCGCAGGGTTCTGGCAGGCAGACCTCGACGACTCGCTTCGCCCTGAGTGACGAATGTTCGAGAGTCCTGGGCGTCGCGCTCGCATCCAACTCTCGAGTTGCCGCCGGCCGTGGCGCGATGCGCCCGTGAGACCCGACTTCCTTTCCTCGAGTTGACGCCCAGATCAGGCAGATCTGGCGTGCGGGCTTCGTCCGGCGAGGCTGTTCCGCGTCAGATCACGAACCGTTCGTTAGCTCCCGGACGTGTCCGCCTCGGCCAGGTTGTCGACGAGCATGTGGACGCGCCCGACCGCCTCGAAACCGAGACGCTCGAGGATCGGGCGCGACATCGACCCGCCCTGCGTGAACAGCGCGGGCGTCCCACGGGCGGCGGCCTCGTCCCAGCGCGCCCGCACCAGCGCCCGATAGGCGCCGCGGCCGCGGGCATCCGGGCGGGTCGCGCCCCCGTAGAGCAGGAGCCCGTGCTCGGTCGGCACGGACGTGCCGGCGCCGACGAGCTCGCCGTCGAGCCAGACCCCGTGCATGACACTCACCGTCTCGCACCAGCGCTGCTCGAGCAGCGCGCGCGACTCCTCGATCTGGGCCTCCGTCATCTCGAAGGCCACCCACTGCACGGCGTTCGCGGCCGCGAACTCCTCGAAGGTCTCGACCCGCCGCGCCACGAGCCTCCGCGCGGTCCGCGGCGGCTCCCGCGTCAGCACGAGCGCAACCGCCAACGGGTCGCGGTCCCGGACGAGCCCGCGCTCGAGCAGCAGGTCGACGAGGCCCGGCGGCGAGGCCGAGCTCCCGACCTCCCACTGCGTCGAGGGCCGCCCGCGCTCGCGCAGCAGGGCCCGCACCTCCGCGAGCACCTCGTCGACCTCGTCCGCGGAGAACCGCTGCCGCTGCACGGTGTTCCAGGTCTTGCCCGCGCCGAGGCAGAGCGTGTAGCGCGGCGTCTCGATCCGCTCGTCGTCCGGCCCCAGCGGCCCGAACGAGTTCGGGTACTCCGCGATCTCGCGCAGCATCCCGAGAACGCTAGGCAAAGGCGCTACCCACTCGCGCGAGATTGCCTGATGGTTGGCTCGGTGCACGCGCTGGGGCTTGTTCGTAGCGTGCGAGGGCCTGGCGGTCTCGAGAATGGCCTGCCACCGTGTTGATTGGCTTCTGAGCGAAGTGGCCGCTTGTCGGGTTCTCGCTGCGGCGCGGCGCCCGCTTCGCTGTTGCGGGCGGTGGGTGCCATTGCTAGGAAGGGTGCGTGAATGGACGCGGCTCGGTGAGCAAGCTGTTCATTCACTTCGGCATGCTGTGCGCAGCGCTGGCGTTCGCATCGTGGTGGACCTCGCACACCATCCTCGACACGACGCGCACCCGCCGGATCACCGAGGCCATCCTGGAGAACGCGGATCTCCGGCACTTCGTTGCCGATCACATCGCGTCGGTCACGGCGCCTGCGGTCGGCGTGACCGCGGGCACAGTCACGACCAACGGCGCGTACGCGAACAGCCTCGACGCGGTGCTCGCCCGGCGCGACATCCAGTCGAAGCTCGAGCAGTTTGTCGTGGACGCCCACGAGCGGCTCCTTGGAGAACGGTCGCTGCCCGCCGTCCTCGATGAGGCGACCGTGCGCACCCTCGTCGTCGCGGCATTACCGTCGGTTTCTTCGGCCGACCTCGCCAACGTGCACTCGGTCACGTTCGACGTGCCGCAGAGCCAGGCGCTGTTCAGGACTCGCCAAGCCTTGGCGCACCGCTTCTGGCTGTACTTCCTCGGCGCCGTCGTCTTGCTCACCGTTGGGCTCGTCACCACCGATGATCGCCACGCGGCCGTGAAGCTCATAGGCAAGTGGCTGATCGGCATCACCGTCGCGCATCTCATCGTGCTGTGGATCGTTCCCGTCGTGATTCTTCCCGCGGTGACAACCAATCCGTGGGCGCATCTCGTCGCCTCGGTCGCGCGCGCCGTCGGCGCGGGAATTGTCACGAGCCTTGCTGTGCTCGCACTCGTCGGCGTCGTGTTCTTGTTCGTCGACCACTTCATCCAGGCTCCGCGGGCAGAGGCACCGGTGAGCTAGCCCCGATCTTTTACGGCGTTCGGGTGGTGATTGGTGGGTGTCCGCGAAAGTGCCCTCGCGGCTTGGGATTCCGACGTTGCTGACGCGTCGGATTCCTGAGCACGGATCCGAAGCGCACGACACGTCGAACTTCGCCTCCCCGAGAACTGGCCCTGGAGTCGACACCTCCTCCGCGGCTACACACGCCTCAACGCGCTCCGCACCTGAACACCGAACCAACATCCAATCGAGTCGGCCTCACCTCGACACGCGACGTGCGTCACACGCCGCGCCGCTCGACCGCGCGCACGGAAGCATCGACCACGCCCAGCGCCCAGGTACCACTAGGCACCACCAGCAATCGAAAGCCCAACCCCGACGCGAAACACGCCGTCCGTCAGCCACCCATGAAAGATCGGGGCTCGTCAGGCGTGAGACCGGCGTGAGACCAGCACGAGACCAGACGAGTGCATGATCCACGCCGAGCGGTCGAAAGGCCCGGGGAGGGGAGGCAACACATGGGACGTCGAATGCTTGCAGCGGCGACGGTGGTCGGCGATGGCCGGCCGCCGGTGCCAACAAGTACCTCCGCGTCACGCCGAGGTTGGGGTGAACAGCCGGTTTGTCCGGGGATGCCGTCTCCCGCGAGCGGGGGCGTCGTGGGAGTTTTTCGGGCCGCGAGCGACGAATGGCGATGACGACGAATCGGTTTCGGGCACGGCTGCTGATGAGCGTTGCGGTGCTGGTGTCGTTCGCTGCGGTTGTCGCGGCGTCGACGACATCGGCGTTCGGGGCCGGTG
>DASPTH010000255.1:0-7079 GCA_035623515.1 Acidimicrobiia bacterium | reverse complement strand
GCGGTGTACGAGCACGTGCGCGCCGAAGTGGCGGCCGGGCGCCAGGCGTACGTCGTGTGCCCCCTCGTGGAGGGCTCGGAGAAGCTCGAGGCCCGCGCCGCCACCGAGGAGCTCGACCGCCTCGCCGCCGAGGACCTTTCGGGCCTGCGGCTCGGGTTGCTCCACGGCCAGATGCCGGCGGCCGACAAGGAAGTGGTGATGCACGCGTTCCGCGCCGGTGACGTCGAGGTCCTCGTCGCGACGACCGTCGTCGAAGTGGGGGTCGACGTCCCGAACGCGACCGTCATGGTCGTGGAGGACGCCGAGCGCTTCGGGCTCCTGCAGCTCCACCAGCTCCGGGGGCGCATCGGCCGGGGCGCGTACGCGTCGGTCTGCTTCCTGCTCGCCGATCCGAGCACGCCCCAGGCGGCCGCGCGCATGGCGGCGATGGCGGAGTCGACCGACGGTTTCGACCTGGCCGAGCGTGACCTCGCGATCCGCGGCGCCGGCGAGGTGTTCGGCGCACGGCAAGCGGGATGGAGCGACCTCAAGCTCGGCCGGCTGCCGCAGGACGAGCCGATCGTGCTGGAGGCCCGCACGGTCGCCGAGCGACTGCTCGACCTCGATCCCGAGCTCGCTCACCACGCGCAGCTCCGCGACGAGGTCACCGATCTGCTCGGTGACGCCGTCGAGTTCCTGTTCAAGAGCTGATGGCGCTCCGCGTGGTCGCGGGAGAGGCGGGCGGCCGGCACCTCGTCGCGCCCAAGGGTGCGCGGCCGACGGCGGATCGCGTGAAGGAGTCGCTGTTCGCCGCGCTCGGCGACGAGCTGGTGACAGGTGCCACCGTTCTCGACCTCTTCGCCGGCAGCGGCGCGCTCGGGATCGAAGCCCTGTCGCGCGGCGCGGCGCGTGCGGTGTTCGTCGATCGCGACCGTCACGCGGAGCAGGCGATCCGGGCCAACCTCGCGACGACGGGCTTCGGCCCCCGCGCCCGCGTCGAGCGTGCTCCGGTCACGAGCTTCCTGCGCCGCGCGCTCCCCGAGGGGGCGGTCGACCTCGTGTTCCTCGACCCGCCCTACGACTCGGACCGCGCCGCGGTCGACCACGTGCTCGCAACTCTCGCAACCGTTCCCTGGCTCGCTGCGGGTGCGACGGTGATCGTGGAGAGCCGGCGGCAGCAGGAGCCGTCGCAGCCGCCGGGTTGGTCGGTCACGTGGCAGCGGGCGTACGGCGATACGCTCCTCACCATCTCGACCGTGACCGCCTCGACCCCCTGACCAGGAGCGACTCTCCACGTGGCCATCGCCCTCTGCCCGGGCTCGTTCGATCCCGTCACCAACGGCCACCTCGACATCATCGAGCGGACCGCCCGCCACTTCGACGAGGTCATCGTGGCGGTGACCCGCAACCCCCAGAAGGCCCAGTCCCGCTTCGGACTCGAAGAGCGCCAGGAGATGCTGCGGGAGGCGGTCGAGCACCTCGGCAACGTGCGCATCGAGACCCTGATGGGCCTCGTGGTCGACTTCGCCCGCGACTTCGGCGCCGAGGCGATCGTGAAGGGTCTGCGCGCGGTCTCCGACTTCGAGTACGAGCTGCAGATGGCCCAGATGAACAAGCAACTCTCGGGTGTCGACACCTTCTTCATCTCCACGAGCCCCGAGTACTCGTTCCTGTCGTCGAGCCTGGTCTGCGAGGTCGCGAAGTTCGGCGGGGACGTGTCGTCGATGGTCCCGCCTGGCGTCGCCACGCGGCTCAAGGACCGCTTCGCGAGATAGCGGGCCGATCGTGACCGACGCTCAGGCCTACGACCTCGAAACGCTGCTCCTGCAGCTCCGCGAGATGGTCGACAACGCGCGCACGATGCCGATGTCGGCGTCGGTTCTCGTCAACCGGGAGGAGGCCCTCGAGATCCTCGACGACGCGTTGCGCGCGCTCCCCGAGGAGCTGCGGCACGCTCGGTGGCTGCTCAAGGAACGTGACGAGTACCTCGCGCAGGCGCGGCGCGACGCCGAGGACATCGTGGAAGCCGCGCGCGTGCAGGCCGAGCGGATGGTCGAGCGCACCGAGGTCGCGCGCGAGGCGCGGCGCGTGGCACAGCAGGTCGTCTCGCACGCCGAGGCGGACAGCCGGCGGCTGCGCCACGAGGCCGAGGACTACATCGACCAGAAATTGGCCGCGTTCGAAGTCGTCCTCGATCGGACGATGCAGACCGTGCAGCGCGGGCGCGAGCAGCTGCAGGCGGTCGTCGAACCGCTGGAGCCGGCGGACGGGCCGGAGCCGTCGGCGGGTACCGGCGAAACCGGGCTTTTCGACCAGGACGAGTCGTAAGGGACGAATCGGTTCCGGTTTGGCGGAAATCCTCGCCTGCTATCCTGAGACGTCCGGTGCCGGCTTCCGCTGCCGGGGCGTGGCGGTCGAGGCGGTCGGACCGGTTGCCTTGCACCCCGGTCGCCGCCAACCGGCCCCGTCCCATCTGGTCCGGCCCGTGTCCACGAAGCCCATGAGCGATCTCCGCATCGACGTCTCCGATCTGCTGAGCCACCCCGGCGCGCGCCGCGCGGTGCGGCGCGAGGTCGCCGTCGACGACCTCGTCACCGGCGCGGCGAGGGTCGACGAACCCGTGGAGCTCGACCTCGTCCTCGAGCGGGTACCCGACGGCATCGTCGTGCGCGGCGTCGTGCGGGCCCGGTGGGGCGGCGACTGCGTCGTCTGCCTGCGCGAGCTCACCGCCGCCGTCGAGATCGTCGTCCGGGAGCTGTTCGAGGACCACCCGGTCGACGGCGAGACCTACCCGCTCCACGGCCACGTGATCGACCTCGACCAGCTCGTGCGTGACGCCGTGCTGCTCGAGCTGCCGCTCGCTCCCACGTGCGCGACCGTCGGGTCCGCACCGTGCCACCCCGCCGGCCTCCGCGACGGCGGTGCCGACGCCGACGCCGGTGATGCCGACGATCGCGACGGCGCGCCCGTCGACCCTCGCTGGGCCACCCTCTCGGAGCTCGAGCTCTGAGTCGACCCTTCCACCTCGTCCTTCGGAACCCGTCAGGAGCACGCGATGCCAGTCCCCAAGCGCAAGACACCGAGGAGCAAGACGCGCCAGCGCCGCGCGTCGAACTGGCGTCTCGACCCCCCCGCGCGCTCGACGTGTCCCAACTGCGGAGCGGTCAAGCAGCCCCACATCGTGTGCAGCAACTGCGGGTGGTACGGCGGCCGCCAGGTGATCGACGTCGAGTGATGGGGTTCCCGGGCAGGCGGCGATGAGCGAGCACAACGTCACCGTCGCGGTCGACGCGATGGGGGGCGACCGCGCCCCGAAGGAGATCGTCGAGGGTGCGCTCGACGCCGCGCGCCAGCTCGGGATCGGCGTGCTGCTCGTCGGGCGGGAGGATCTCGTCGGGCCGCTGCTTCCCCGCGACGTCGCCGGCGTGGAGCTCGTCGCCGCGAGCGACGTGGTCGAGATGGACGAGGCCGCCACGGCCGTGCGGAGCAAGAAGGACGCCTCGATCGTGCGGTGCGCCCAGCTCGTGCGCGACGGGCGCGCGCAGGCACTGGTGAGCGCCGGGAACACCGGCGCCACCATGGCGGCGGCGCTGTTGCGCATCGGCCGGATCCGTGGGGTGGCGCGACCCGCGATCGCGGCGCCGATCCCGGTGCCCGGCCACCGGCCGCAGGTCCTCCTCGACGCCGGCTCCACCGTCGACTGCGCGCCCGAGTGGCTGGTGCAGTTCGCGGTGATGGGCCGCGAGTACGCGCGCATCCGGCTCGACGTCGACGAGCCGCGGATCGGCCTGCTCTCGAACGGCGAGGAGGCCGGGAAGGGCGACGACCTGCGGAAGCACGTGTTCCCGCTGCTCGCCGACGTTCCCGGCTTCGTCGGCAACGTCGAAGGCCGCGACTTCATGCGTCCCGGCGTCGACGTCGTCGTCACGGACGGGTTCACGGGCAACGTGGCGCTGAAGACACTGGAAGGGGGGATCCGCGGTACCGCCGCGCTGGTGCTCGGCGTGCTCGACGACCCGGAGCTCCACGACGCGGCGAGCGCGCTCATGCCGCACTTCCTGGAGGCCGCAACGCTCGTCGACCCCGACTACGTGGGCGGCGCGGTGCTGCTCGGCGTGGCCGGGGTGTGCGTCGTGGGTCACGGCTCCTCGAGCGCGCTGGCGATCGTGCACGCCGTCCGCCAGGCCGTCGAGTGCGTCGAGGCCGGCGTTGTCGAGCGCACGAAGGAGGCGATCGGCGATGCCCGCTGAGACGCACGTGGGGCGCAACCCGATCAGTCCCGACGAGGTCCTGCGGATGATCCGGGAGCGGCTCGCCGAGATCCTCGAGATCGACGAGTCGCGCATCACGCTCGACGCCAACTTCACCGACGATCTCGACGCCGACTCGCTCGCGCTCATCGAGCTGGTCGAGGCGCTGGAGGAGGAGCTCGGCGAGCGGACCGTCGGCTTCAGCTTCGACGACGAGGACCTCGCCGATCTGCACACCGTGCGCGACGCGGTCGACTACGTCGTGGCGCGCCTCGGGACGCACGGTTAGACCATGTGTGAGCGTCGCGAGCCGGGTAGCCCGGCGAGCAGCGAGCGGGGCCCGAGCGGGCCGAGCGGCGGAGCCGGTCGGGAGCGGAACACATGAGCGCGCCGACTGCTCGTGCCGACGATCGGGAGCTCGACGCCCGCCTCCAACTCGCGATCGGCTGGACGTTTCGGGACCCGACGCTCCTGGAGCTGGCGTTGACGCACCGTTCGTACTGCGCCGAGCGCGGGATCGACGAGTCGAACGAGCGGCTCGAGTTCCTCGGCGACTCGGTGCTCGGTTTCGTCGTCACGACGTTCGTCTACGAGGAGTACCCGACGCTCCCGGAAGGCGAGCTGGCGAAGCTGCGGGCGGTCGTCGTCAGCTCCGAGACGCTGGCGCGCCTCGCGAGCGACTTCGACGTCGGTGCCGCGCTCCGCCTCGGGAAGGGTGAAGACGCGTCGGGCGGTCGCGCGAAGCCGTCGATCCTCGCCGACGCCATGGAAGCCGTGATCGCGGCGGTCTACCTCGACGGTGGCCTGGAGGCCGCGCGGGCGGTCGTGCTCGGCGCGCTCGAGAGCGAGATCCGCGAGCAGGCCGCAGGCCCCGGCGGCGGCGACTACAAGACGCGGCTCCAGGAGCTCGCCGCGCAGCTGCTCGACCAGCTCCCTCGGTACCAGGTCCGACACGAGGGGCCCGACCACTCGAAGCGCTTCTTCGCCACGGTGCTGCTCCGCGGCACGGTGTACGGCACCGGCGAGGGGCGCTCGAAGAAGGCCGCCGAGCAAGGGGCGGCGCGCGAGGCGTGGCAACGCCTGCAGCGGGAGGTCCACGCCGCCGGTCACGGGGGGAACGATGCCTGAGCTACCGGAGGTCGAGGTCGTGCGCCGGGACCTCGAACGCGAGGTCGTCGGCAAGAAGATCAAGAGCGTCGAGGCCGACGGCATGCGCGCGGTGCGCCGGCACCACAACCGGAAGCAGTTCGCCAACCGGTTGGTCGGCAGGAAGATCGTCGGTGTCGAGCGGCGCGGGAAGTACCTGCTCTGCCGGCTGGACGGCGGCGACGTGCTCGTGATCCATCTCGGGATGTCGGGGCAACTGCTGCGCAAGAAGACGAGCCGTGAGCCGATGGCGAAGCACACGCACGTCGTCATCACGTTCACGCAGGGCGGTCAGCTCCGCTTCGTCGACCCGCGCACGTTCGGGGAGATGTTCGTCACCGAGCTCGACAACGTCGAGAAGCAGGTCACCGAGCTCGCGCACCTCGGCATCGACCCGCTCGAGACCGCGATGTCGTGGGAGCACTTCGGCACCCGGCTCGCGCAGCGGCACGCCAAGCTGAAGCCATTGCTCATGGACCAGAAGTTCATCGCCGGGATCGGCAACCTCTACAGCGACGAGATCCTGTGGGGCGCCGGCCTGCGTTGGGACCGCATGAGCGACTCGCTCACCGCGCAGGAAGTGCGCCGCCTCTATCGCTCCATGATGGAGACGCTCCAGGAAGCGGTGAAGCACCGTGGCTCGTCGCTCGCCGACGAGCAGTACGTCGACCTCTTCGGGCGCCCTGGGGAGTTCCAGCAGTTCCACAACGTGTACGCCCGCGAGGGCGAGGCGTGCCCCCGCTGCCGCCACGTGGTCGTCCGCGAGCGCGTCGCCGGACGGTCGACCTTCTACTGCGACGCGTGCCAGGTCTGAGCCGCGATCACACCGCGCCGCGCGTCCGCCGGCGGGTGTTCGTCTCCGGACGGGTGCAGGGCGTGTGGTTCCGCGAGTCGTGCCGCGAGCAGGCGATGGGCGCGGGCGTGACCGGGTGGGTCCGCAACCTCGCCGACGGGCGTGTCGAAGCGGTGTTCGAGGGCCCGGACGCCGCGGTCGACCGCGTGGTGCAGTGGTGCCGCGACGGCCCACGCCGCGCTCGTGTCGACGCGGTCGAGACGCTGGTGGAGGCACCGATCGGCGAGTCGGCCTTCCGCGTCCGCTGAGTTGCCGCGGAACACGAGGGTGCCGTCGCTACGCTGCCGCGCGTGTTCCTGAAGTCGTTGACGGTGCGAGGCTTCAAGTCCTTCGCCGACAAGACGGTGCTCGAGTTCGAGCCCGGCGTGACCGTCGTCGTCGGGCCGAACGGCTCGGGGAAGTCGAACCTCGTCGACGCCGTCGCCTGGGTCCTCGGCGCGCAGGGCCCGCGCACGCTCCGCGGCGGCAAGATGGACGACGTCATCTTCGCGGGCACGCCCGGTCGGCCGGCCCTGGGGCGAGCCGAGGTGTCGCTCACCATCGACAACAGCTCGGCGCTCCTCCCGATCGAGTTCACCGAGGTCACGATCACCCGCACGCTCTTCCGCGAGGGTGACTCGGAGTACCAGCTGAACGGCACGACGTGCCGCCTGCTCGACATCCAGGAGCTGCTGTCCGACACGGGGATCGGTCGTCAGCAACACGTGATCGTCGGGCAGGGGCAGCTCGACGCGGTGCTGAACGCACGCCCCGAGGACCGGCGCGCCGTCGTGGAGGAGGCGGCCGGCATCCTGAAGTTCCGCAAGCGCCGCGAACGCGCCGAACGCCGGCTCGAAGCCACCGAGGGCAAC